>DTRM01000117.1:0-26150 GCA_012965975.1 Chromatiaceae bacterium
CCCTAGCCTGATAGTCCAGCCAAACTGTCCACCCAACGAGCACGATCGACGTAAAAACGGCGGCAGCGAGGCCAATGCGTCGCCACGAGAGGCGTTTACCGGGAGATTTCCTGCTCATAAGATAGAATGATGCCGACTTGTGCAGAAGATCGCTACAATACGCACAATATTGATGACCGAGTTGTTTGCCATGAATATGCCACGCCCGAAGTCCTTTCTATCCCAAAGGCTGTTGGGCTTCTCCCTGGTCCTTATTCCCTTATCGACAACCTGTTATCCAACGGCCTCAAGTTTGCACCGCCTGACAGCGGCTGTCGATCGAACTTCAGGAGAATGACAATGAGCAGGCCGAGGCAATATCGACGATGGACGCACAACTGAAGGAAAAGATCTTGCAATCGAACACGTTGATGATGAAACTGGACGAATTACAGAAAATCTGATGACAGCATCGAATCAAGACCTTCCAATGCCATTAAGAGAACCGAGCCATGACCGATAACCGCCCGCGAGTTCTGGTTGTCGATGACGATACCAGCCTCCTCCGCCTGATGGCCATTCGTCTCGATGCGGCCGGTTACCGATCCCTGTGCGTCGAATCTGGAGCAGCGGCGCTGGCCGCACTGTCTCAGGCGAGCGACGAAATGCCTGCATTCTCGGATGCTCGCAATCAATTTTATAGATTGATGGAACGTCACCAACTCGATCCACAGCACTTTCGCGAGATCTAGCCCGAATACTTATGTCACGATACACCCTGCCATTTGGCAGCTGGCCATCTCCCTTTTCTTCCGATGCCGTTGTTGCTGCCGCCACCGGACTGGGTCAGGTGGTGACGGATTTGAATTCGATCTACTGGCTGGAAAACCGCCCACAGGAACAAGGTCGTAGCGTCATCATGTGCGCCGACAGCGATGGTGCAATCACCGTTGTGACACCGGCGTCGTTTAATGTCCGTTCGCGTGTGCATGAATATGGGGGGGGCGCTTTCACCGTCAAAGATGGTCATGTCTACTTCGTGAATGATGCAGACCAACGAATTTATACGCAACGACCTGACGGTGTACCTACCGCACTCACCCCCGAACAACCCGGGGCGCGTTACTGCGACATGGTGATTGATCGTCGTCGAAATACATTGATTTGTGTACAAGAGGATCATCGTGATGACCAGCGCGAGGCGATCAATCGCTTGGTCAGCATTGCGCTGGGGCAAACTCACGAACCCTGCATTGAATCCGGGTCAGGTTCGGTCTCAGTGCTGATGGAAGGCGCAGACTTCTACGCATCACCGGCACTTGGACACGATGGTCAAGCGCTGGCGTGGCTGGAATGGGATCATCCCGACATGCCATGGGACGCCACCCGACTGATGCTGGCGACGCGATCGCATGCGGGTGAGTTAGGCTCGGTCAGCCATCTGTGTGGCGGCGATAATGAGTCGATATTTCAGCCACGCTGGTCACCTGACAATGAACTGTATTTTGTCAGCGACCGCTCGGGCTGGTGGAATCTTCATCGCTGGCGCGACGGCGTCATCAACCCCGTACTGGAGATGGATGCAGAATTTGGCCAACCACAATGGGTTTTTTCACGCTCAACCTATGCGTTTCTTGATTCAACCCATGTTGCGACCGCCTACTGTCAACGCGGTCTGTGGCAACTGGGCATTCTCGATACCGTGTCTGCGCAACTGACGGCCATCGACACACCGTATACCGAGATCAATGACCTTCAAGTCCTCGACAATCAAATAGTATTTCACGGTGGCGCGCCAGATCGCGCGGCGGGTATCGTTAACATCGTTCCAGGACAATCCCCGACCCTGCTCAATCAGAAACAACCAGATCAAATCGATGCGTCGTGGTACGCCGTTGCCAAGCCCATCGCGTTCCCGACCACCGCAGGTGATCAGGCCCATGCGCTTTACTATGCACCCACCAATCCCGACTATCAGGCCGATAATGCCGAACGTCCGCCATTAATCGTGCGCGTGCACGGTGGACCCACCGCCGGGGCCTCTTCCGCGCTCGATCTTCGTACCCAGTTCTGGACCAGTCGCGGTTTCGCGGTCTGCGATGTGAACTACCGCGGCAGCACCGGTTACGGCCGTGCCTACCGGCAGCGTTTGAATGGTCAGTGGGGCGTCTATGACGTCGCCGACTGCGAGTGTGCCGCCCGCTACCTGATTGACAGTGGCGCTGTTGATCCCGAGCGCACCATCATTCGTGGCAGCAGTGCCGGTGGTTACAGCGTATTATCTGCACTAACCTTTGGCGACACGTTTAAAGCCGGTGCCAGCCTGTATGGGATCAGCAATCTGGAAACGCTGGCGCAGGATACACACAAGTTTGAATCGCGCTATCTCGACCGACTGGTTGGCCCCTTCCCCGCTGATCGTGAAACCTATTATCAACGCTCACCGATCCACTTTGTGGACAAGATGAGCGCCGCGACGATTTTTTTTCAGGGTCTTGAAGACAAGGTCGTACCACCTGAACAGGCAGAGAAAATGGTGGATGCCCTCAAACAACGGGGTGCGCCCGTCGCCTATTTGACCTTTGCCCATGAGCAGCACGGATTTCGTCAAGCCGATTCAATCAAACGCGCGCTCGAAGCTGAGCTATATTTTTATGCGACCCTGTTTGGTTTTGCGCCGGCAGATGAACTTGAACCGATAGCCATTGATAACTTATGAGTAAACAATACCTAACCGGCACCAATGGTAATCTGGACGCCCTGTCCCTAACTCTCTCCCTTTGGGAGAGGGTACATTTTCTGGATTAACCCATGTCATTCCCCTCCGATACGAAGACCCCGCGTCCCATTATTTTCGGTGAAGTTCTGTTCGATTGCTTTTCTGATAAGGCGGTTCTCGGCGGCGCCCCATTTAACGTCGGCTGGCACCTGACGGGTTTCGGTGCCAATCCCGTGTTCGTCAGCCGCGTGGGGGATGATGACCATGGTCGAGCGATCCGCGATGCGATGACACGCTGGGACATGGATGCATCAGGCCTGCAAACCGATGCCGAACATGCCACCGGTACGGTTCAGGTCACACTCGACAACGGGCAACCCAGTTACGAGATCGTTACCAATCAGGCCTACGATCACATACAGGCAACCGACGTGGCCTGCGACAACCGTGCGCTGATCTATCACGGCAGTCTCGCCCTGCGTGACCCCTCATCGCGCAGCGCCCTCGCCAGCCTGATTCAGCAACACCAATTGCAACCCTTTGTCGATGTTAACCTGCGTGATCCCTGGTGGGACAAGTCGGAAGCCATCGCCATGCTTGATGCCGCCCGCTGGGCCAAGCTCAATGATGACGAACTGGTTGAATTGTCCGGCACATCGCCGGATTCGGATGCAGACTGGGAGTCACTCGCGAATAATTTTGCTCGGGTACACGAGCTCGAACTCCTGATCATCACACGCGGTGTCCGGGGCGCTTTCGGCCTCGGCCAAGCTGGAATTGCCCGCGCAGAACCGGTGCCAGTTGATTCGTTGCAGGATACCGTCGGCGCTGGCGACTCCTTTAGCTCGGTGATTATTCTCGGCATTCTGAATAACTGGGATCTCAGCGACACCCTGCAGCGGGCCACTGCGTTCGCCTCTCGGGTTTGTGCTCAGCGCGGCGCGACCGCCGAAGATGCCGAGTTATACGCCCGCCAGCTAAAGACTTGGGGGATTCGTACGACATAGTAGATAGGGAACCAAAAACTATCGCTGCATCAGCAATTTAGGTCACAATGGACTAACTGATCGCAGTTCGGGGAAACCACCATTTCTACCCGCAAGCCGAATACCAACGAAGATGGGTTATACCTGCTACTCATTAGCGTTCATGGGCTGATTCGCAGCCATGATCTTGAACTGGGTCGAGACGCCGATACCGGGGGACAAACCCAGTATGTCGTGGAACTAACCCGGGCACTGGCCGCGCGGGGGGAAGTGGGGCGAGTTGACCTGCTGACCCGCCAGATATTCGACCGCAAGGTTGATGCGGGTTACGCCGAACCCAACGAGTCGTTGGCCACGGGCGCCAATCTCATCCGACTGCCCTGTGGCCCACGTCGCTATCTGCGCAAGGAAGTATTGTGGCCGCATCTGGACAGCTTCGCCGACCATGCATTGCAGTACATCCGTCAAGTGGGCCGGGTTCCGGACATTATTCATGCGCATTATGCCGATGCGGGTTATGTCGGCGCACAGCTATCCTCGCTGCTGGGTGTACCGCTGATATTTACAGGCCACTCACTCGGTCGCGACAAAATGCGCCGTCTGCATGACCGCGGTGCCAAGATCTCAACAATCGAAAACCAATACAAGATTCGTCAACGCATCGAGGCGGAGGAACAAACTCTGGAGAACGCCACCATGATTGTGGCCAGCACCCAGCAAGAGGTTCGCGATCAATACGCCGATTACGACAACTATCAACCTGAGCGCATCAACGTAATCCCCCCTGGCATCGATCTGAGTCGATTCTGTCCGCCCAGAAAAAAGGCTCAACGCTCCAGTATTCAGGCGAATGTGGATCGTTTTCTCAAGGCACCTGAAAAACCCATGATACTGGCCATCGCACGTGCCGATGAACGCAAGAATCTGGGCAATCTGGTCAAGGCCTACGGGGAAAGCCCCAAGCTGCGCAGCATCGCAAATCTGGTGATCGTCGCGGGTAATCGCGACGTGGTTGCACGCATGGACAAAGGTGCACGCAAGGTGCTGGTTTCACTATTAGCACTGATTGATGGCTACGACTTGTATGGTTCGGTTGCCTATCCCAAGCATCACCAACCCGAAGACATTCCGTTGTTATACCAACTAGCAGCGCAGCGCCGAGGGGTATTTGTGAATCCAGCCCTGACCGAACCGTTCGGTCTTACGCTGATTGAATCCGCCGCCAGTGGTCTGCCCATTGTCGCCACCAACGATGGCGGCCCCACAGACATCATCCGACACTGTAACAACGGCCTGCTAATCGATCCGCTGGATACCCATGGCATTGCCGACGCGTTGATCACTGCCATGGAAGATTCTGCACAGTGGCATCGATGGTCAAGCAATGGCGTTGATGGTGTGCATCGGCATTTTTCGTGGCCGGGTCATGCCAAGTCCTACATCAAAGCGATAACAAAACTTGCCGAGACTCAAGAAACACTGACACCCCTACGCAAAAATCGGCTACCCACGGTAGATCGTATGCTGGTGTGTGATATCGATGGCACCTTGCTTGGCGACCGTCTGGGATTAAACCAACTGCTGAATGAAATCCGGTCGTCGCGTCACCCGGTCGGCTTTGGTGTCGCCACGGGTCGCAATATCAACAGCACTCTAGAGGTTCTGGATGAATGGAAACTGCCCATACCGGATGTAATGATCACCTGTGTAGGCAGCGAAATCTATTACGGCGAGCAGATCACCAAAGACAAGACCTGGAGCCGACAAATTGATTATCGCTGGGACCCGATCGCACTGCGCCAGATCATGAAACGATTCAAGGGCCTGAAGTTGCAAAGCAGAGACAGTCAACGTCCGTACAAAATCAGCTATGACGTCGACCCGAAGAAGATGCCCAGCGTGCGCGAAATTGTCCATGCCCTGCGGTTACAGAACCTGCATGCCAAGGTTATCTATTCCCATCAGGCCTACCTTGATCTGTTGCCCATTCGTGCATCCAAGGGCCTCGCGATGCGTTATCTCGGCATGAAATGGGGACTTGCTCCGGAACGTTTTTTGGTCGCTGGAGACTCGGGTAACGATGAGGAAATGCTCTGCGGCGACACACTGGGTGTCGTGGTTGGCAACTACAGCCCCGAACTTGATCGACTGCGCGGCCGCTCACGAATCTTTTTCTCCGACAATGAGTACGCCAACGGCATTGTCGATGGAATGAACTATTATGATTTCCTCGGTGACATTCAAGTACCGGATGACGAAGGTAAAACGACATGATCGAGGCGTTCCAAGACTACGTTGAACAACAGCGGGAGATTGTATACCTGCTACTGCGCCAGTATCTGGATACTGAACGTCCGTTCCTGCTACGTTCCGACCTGTGGGATATCTTTGAGGCGTTCGCCAATGACACCAATAACCCAACATTGATCGACTCTCCCCTCGCCCATGTGATCGCTGCAACACAGGAAGCGATCATTGATGCGCCCTGGCTATGCCTGGCCGTGAGGACACGGGTCGCACGCTGGACCTACGTCCGCTTTCATTGCGAAACCATGGAACACGAACTGATTGATGTCTCCAATTTCCTCGCCCTAAAAGAAAACCGCTTTAGCAAACATGATCATCAAACACGATTTCCTCTGGAAATCGATATGCGCCCGTTCAATCGGAACTTTCCGAAACTCAAGGAGGCGCGATCGATCGGACGTGGCGTCGAGTTTCTGAATCGCCGTCTGTCCAGTGACCTGTTTCGCAACATTGATAAAGGCGACCAGCGACTGCTCGAATTTTTGACTGTGCATGAATACGATGGTCAACAGCTAATGCTGAACAATCGGCTAAAAGATGTCGATGCACTACGTCGCGCCCTGCGTGCTGCGCGTGATTTGCTGTCCCAACACGCCGAGTCGACGCCATGGTCTGAGTTTTCCCATGCCATGCAGACGCTGGGCTTTGAACCCGGATGGGGTGGTAATGCCAGTGATATTCGTATCAACCTGGATTTGCTCGCCGACATACTCGAAGCCCCGGAGCCGGTTGCGCTGGAGCGGTTTCTGGGCGGGATCCCGATGATCTTTCGTCTTGCGATCCTGTCACCGCACGGTTATTTTGGACAGGATAATGTGCTCGGCCTGCCCGATACGGGTGGACAGGTCGTTTATATCCTTGACCAGGTCAAGGCACTGGAAAAGGAAATGCGCCAACGTCTGGCCGACCGAGGGCTCGACATCGAACCAGACATCGTTGTCATCACACGCCTCATACCCAACGCGGGCGATACTACCTGCAATCAGCGCATCGAACCGATCATGGGAACCCAGCATGCGCGCATTTTGCGCATCCCGTTTCGGGATGACGATGGCAGCATCATGCAGGACTGGATCTCGCGATTTGAAATCTGGCCCTATCTCGAACAGTTCGCATCAGACACCGGTCAAGAATTACTCGCCGAACTTGGCTCGCGGCCTGATCTGATCGTCGGCAACTACTCTGACGGCAATCTTGTTGCCACCCTGCTCGCTCGCCGCCTCGGCGTTACCCAATGCAACATTGCACACGCATTGGAGAAAACAAAATATCTGCACTCGGATCTTTACTGGCGCGAAAATGATGAGGAATATCACTTCGCCTGCCAGTTTACCGCCGATCTGATTGCAATGAATGCCGCTGACTTCATCATCACCAGCTCCTATCAGGAGATTGCGGGGCGCGACGACAGTGTGGGGCAATACGAAAGTTACTCATCGTTCACCATGCCCGGCCTGTATCGAGTCGTAAACGGCATTGATGCCTTTGACCCCAAGTTCAATATCGTTTCTCCCGGAGCGGATACCGGTATTTACTTCCCCTACACCTGTGACGATCAGCGCCTGCGTGGACTGCATAAGCGGATTAAGGAATTGGTTTTCGGTGGCGCTGCCGACAATGCACGTGGCCAGTTCTCAGAACGTGATAAACCCATTATTTTCACCATGGCTCGGCTCGATCGGATAAAAAATATCACCGGACTGGTGGACTGGTATGCCAATAGTGAAGAACTAAAAGAGTCGGCTAATCTTCTGGTGATTGCGGGCCACGTTAACCGTGAGCATTCCGATGACCGCGAAGAACAGGCCCAGATTGATCACATGCACCGAGTAATGGATCAACACAATCTCGACAGCCATGTTCGTTGGCTCGGCGTGCATTTGGAAAAATCATTGTCTGGAGAGCTGTATCGATGGCTGGCAGATCATCGCGGGGTGTTCGTCCAACCGGCGCTGTTTGAGGCCTTTGGTCTAACCGTTATCGAGGCCATGACCTCGGGGCTGCCGACCTTCGCCACACGTTATGGTGGCCCACTGGAAATCATCGAAGACAAGGTCTCCGGGTTTCACATTGATCCGAATCATGGTGAAGACTGCGCGGCAATCCTTACCCGTTTCTTCAGTGACTGCAAAGAAGAACCCACGCATTGGGATGACGTTTCCGGCGCAGGCATACGTCGAATTGAGGAGCGCTACACTTGGAAGCTGTACGCCGAGCGAATGATGACGCTGTCACGAATCTACGGTTTTTGGAAGTATGTCACCGACCTGGAACGTGACGAGACGGCGCGCTATCTGGAAATGTTTTACGGCCTGCAATACCGACCGTTGGCCGAACAGATAAAAAATGGGAGGCCTTGATCGAACCCCTCAGGGTTCAACCAAAACCTCCCGTTGACTACACTTGATTCCCAGCGTTGCGCTGTTAGCTTTCTCATTGCAATCCCTATGCCAATGTCTAATTGGTTTTTAAATCAATAGCTTGTATAATTTTGGTTTCGGCATGCCAACGACACACTGCCAATAATTACAGTGCGACCTGACAGTACTGGCAGAGATTGATGAGCGAGCAGCAACCAATCTTTGACGGCAATCACGAGACTTTTTGACTATGCAATTTTTGCGTACTTTATTCAGCGTAATCATCACCACGCTGGTATTACTAATCCATCTTCCTGCGATGCTGTTGCTTTATCTATTTAGGCGCCGCGCGCTCGCTGCATTTGTTGGACACCTTCTGGTTCGGCTAGGACCCGTTTACATCAAACTCGCGCAGGTTCTTAGTACTCGACAAGATGTATTGTCCCCAGACTATCTCGCCGCCTTTGCGCAACTCAGAGAGCAGGTTCCACCCGAGAATCCCGCGGCGATTCGCCGTATTCTCGATGCCGCCTATCCAGACGGAATTGATTCGGTATTCAGCCAGTTTGACCATGAGTCCATTGCCGCCGGCTCCGTTGCCCAAGTGCATCGTGCAACCCTAAAAGATGGTACGTCGGTCGCAGTAAAAATACTGCGACCCAATGTACGCCGCCGAATCGAGGGGAACTTTCATCTGATTTTCTTTCTGGTTCGCAGCGGCGCCCTTTTCTCGCGCAATCTTCGTGCCGCCAACATTGTCGGAATGATCGCTGAGCTACAGGGTTTGTTACTGTCACAAACTGACCTTACTGACGAGGGGAACAACTTTCTCCGCTTCGCTGAAGCCTATCGTGAAGACCGCGATGTTGTGATCCCACAGGTGTACATGGCTATCTCATCCAGCAACGTGCTGGTCACCGAGTTCGTCGAGGCCACCCACCCTGATAACTACGCCACCTTGGGAGTCGACGGCGCCACCCTCGCTAAACGTCTCGACGGACTGTTGGACACCATGATCTTCATTCGTGGTTTGTTCCATGCCGACCTGCACCCAGGAAACTTCTTTTGGAATGCAGACGCGCAGATCGTATTGATTGATCTGGGTCTGGTTCATGACATCCCGCAGATCGATCGCAACCATATCATCACGTTTTACTATTCAATTATTGATGGCTACTACGAGTTTGCGACCGAGTATTTTCTTGACTACCTCGCCTGCCCTCGCGCGACCGCGACCGAGACCGAGACCGTCACCAAAGAAGATCGCGAACACGCATTTCGTTCGGCGTTTACCGTCATCGACGAACAATATCGACTCACTAACGGCCATCCGAAATTTGCGGTCATGTTCAATCAATTGCTTGGCGTACTCGCCCGACACAAGCTGGAACTTCGTGCGGGATACACCAATATCTTTCTGACCTTGATTACCGTCGAAGGTTACCTCTACAGCCTCGATCCCAATTTCGACATGGTCGAGAACGCGCGCCGAAAGCGTATCGAAGACAACGAATACACATCGGTACCGGAAGAAGCCATGAACTTGGTACTAGGTGAGTCAGGCACCTATTCCACCGCCTACTTCAAGGATACGGATAATATCAACGAGGCTTATGCCAAGCGCAATCAGTTTCTACTGGATGACTGTCTTCAGGTCGAGACGGGCAAGCGCATGCTCGATATAGGCTGCGGTCGAGGTCATCTGCTGCTGGAAGCGAAAAAGCGCGGCGCAGACATACTCGGCATCACCATCAGCCCGTACGAACAACAGGTTTGCACCGACAAAGGCATTGAAGTCGTACACACATCATGGGAAGACTTCGAGGAAGATCACGGTGATCGGTATGCACGTCATGACTATATCAGCATTGTCGAGGTGCTATCGCATCTGGGGTCACTACACGAGAACCGGGTCGGACTGGTCGCTAAGCGACTCGACCGACTGATCGCCTGGTTGCACAAACGACTGGTCCCCGGCGGCAAGGTGTATTTACAGGAACTCACCATTGATTATGATTTTCTCACCAACCCACAACGTGAGGCCGACTATCAACGCCTGACTGAAGACCTGCCATGGGTCGGGTTTACCATGCTCGAGCAAATCGAAACCGCCGCTGACGAACGTTTCCGCATCACCGCCTGTCACGACCATTCCGCCGACCTAGTACCCACCTACGATTACTTTCTGGGGCAAATAGATCACCACGATGAAAAACTACGCCAGATCATGCGCCCCGACATGCTGGATATGGTACGCAAGGAAATCGTTGCCTACCGAGAATATTCTGAGCAGGGTGTGTTGAAACTGCATCGTGTCGTGCTGGAGTCGATTGGGTAGTCGCCTGACACCCCCTCGTTTGTCAGTATTCTTTAAAAACACCTTTTCCCGATTACTAGAACCCTCCTCAAGTCATCGTTTTATCGCCATGGAATAAAAATCGCATGGTATTACCAATACCCGATTCGTTGGCATCCATACTAATAATTAACCATGCAGCGAACCTGTTCTACATCGGTTCGCGAAGACACAACACCCAATAACAGGAAGAAGAACACCCTGAAGATCTGTCAATTTCTACCACGCACGCTCAAAACCGAATAACCCGATATCTGCCGAGTGATACGGCCGGTGCCAAAGTTTTAATCTCCATAGCAGCGATTCTCCAAGCAAAGCATGATCAAGCCAGCTTGATACTACCCCACCCCGGCTTGCCCAGAAATCTCGGTTTGCCCTGATTTTCCGGCTTGTATCCCGTTCAGGATGGGTTCATCTTGGGGCTGTATTCTTGTAACCAGACATTAGGAAACTTGCTCTGAGAAACAGGAGATCATCATGAAAACGACGAAAACACTGATATCTGCGCTGACTATTGCCGCCGTGTTCGCATCCAGCGCCAGCTTCGCCGGCCATAAGCAAAGCGCGGCTTACTACTACGACTACGCGGACGTCGAGCACGTCGATCCAATCATCAAAACCATCACCATCGAAACCCCGCACCAGGAATGCGGCTATGAAACGCGTTCCGTGCCCTCACATGGCCATCACTCTGCAACCCCCACCATCCTCGGTGCAGTTCTCGGCGGAGCCATTGCCAATGGGGTATCGAAGAAAAGTAACCGCAATGCCATGACCGTTGTTGGCACGTTACTCGGTGGCACCATCGGACGTGACATTGGTCACACCAATGAACGTCATCACCGCCGCGTCACCACACGTGTCTGCAACGATACCTATAGCTCTCATCAGGTCGATAAGGTCGTTGGTTATAACGTAACCTATTCCTACGAAGGTCATCGCTATACCACTCACACCAAATACGATCCCGGCGATGAGTTGCGAGTTCGCATCGGCGTAGTGCCGGCCGAAGGCGAGAGCGTCGCGGAGTATTAGGCGTGAAGCCGCGGCCTCTTACTAGAGATGACGGCAGATAATACTGGCCAGTGCTTCCATATGATCGTGACGATCATTCAGTGCGGGGATATAACGAAAGCGCTCGCCGCCCGCTTGCAGAAACACATCACGGTTCTGCATTGCGATTTCTTCCAACGTCTCCAGACAATCGACCGAGAACCCCGGGCAGATAACGGAGACATTCTTGATGCCCTGAGCGGGTATCTCGCGAAGCACTTTGTCGGTTGCGGGGGACAGCCAGGCTTCGCGCCCGAAACGCGACTGAAACGTCAGTCGCCACTGTAATGCTTTCAGGCCCAACTCATCTGCCAACAGTCGTGCGGTTGTCTCGCAATGTCGATAGTAAGGGTCGCCCTTGTCAACCATGCGCTGCGGGATTCCGTGAAACGACATCAGCAAAAAATCATCCGATGCATCGCGGTACGCTTCCTGCACCGAGGCGGCCAAAGCACTGATGTACTCGGCTTCGCTGTAGTAGGACTCGACGATCGCCACTTCTGCGTCCAGCGCATGAGTCTGACTAATATCGGTAACCACATCCACCACCGATGCGGTCGTGGTGGTCGAATATTGGGGGTACATCGGCACCACAACGATGCGACTCACGCGCATGGATCTTAATTCGGCCAACGCAGAGTAAATAGTCGGCTTGCCATAGCGCATACCCAATACGACTTTTACCGGCACGGACAAACGCGCGGACAATACCGCCTGCAATCCCGTGATCTGATCGCGGGAAATCGCGAGCAACGGTGAACCCTGATCGGTCCAGATCTTTTGATAGTTACGAGCCACCGGTTTTGGGCGGAAACGTAAAATGAAGCCGTGCAATATCAACCACCAGGGCAAACGCGCCATGTCCACCACGCGCTCATCCCACAGGAACTCGGCTAAGTACTCTCGAACGGCTTCGGTAGTCGGCGCGGACGGGGTGCCCAGATTGGCCAACACAACCCCTAGGACCTCTTCATTGCCTGGATCAGTATCACTCACGATGGGTGCGATCACAGTGATTCGCTGGCCTTCGAAAATTCAGCTCGCAACTCATCGTAGTTTTTCGCAACAGGAAACTCGGGGAACTCGGCAATCACATTATCCGGTGGGCAAAACAAAATTCCGGCATCCGCTTCCGCCAGCATGGTGGTGTCATTATACGAATCACCGGTGGCTATGATTTTGTAATTGAGTCCGTGAAACGCCTTCACCGATGCGCGTTTCGGATCGACCTGACGCAGATGATAATCCACCACCTTGCCCTGCCCGTCCACTTCCAATCGATGGCACAAAATGGTTGGATAACCCAGTTGACGCATCAACGGTGCCGCAAACTCGTAGAAGGTATCCGACAGAATAACCACCTGATAACGTTCTCGTAGCCAGTTCACGAATTCCAATGCGCCCGGCAGCGGCCCCATATCATCAATAACGGACTGAATATCCGGCAGGCCCAACCCATGCTCGGCGAGCAAATCGAGTCGCTGCCGCATCAACACGTCGTAGTCCGGAATATCGCGCGTGGTCGCGCGTAAGGCTTCAATGCCAGTGCGCTCAGCGAAATCGATCCAGATCTCCGGTACCAGTACCCCTTCCAGATCCAGACACGCGATCTGCATAGCCAACTCCCCAATCTAAAAACCAGGAGGTATTGTATCAGGCCAAGGAATTCAGAAAAGCGGTATCAACAACCGCAGGAGAAGGGAATACGATAAATACCCTGCATCCATGCTAGGCAGTGGCGGAAAAGCGTTTCAGGGTTAGCTGCGCGTCAACATTACGTTGACGGCCTTGATCAAGCGCTCAGGATCAAAGGGTTTCTGCAGCCAGCCATCTGCGCCCATAGTTTTGGCTTTGCCCTTTTTGTAATCCGAACTCTCCGTTGTCAGCATCACAATTGGCGTATTGGCATAACTTTCGACTCGGCGGAGTTTGGCAACTAGACTGATGCCGTTCATATTCGGCATGTTGATGTCGCTCAAAACCACATCGACCACATTCTCTCGCGCAAATTTAAGCGCCTCAACCCCATCTTCGGCGACCCAAACCTCATGCCCCTCAAGCTGAAGTACAGACTTCACCATCTCACGCATTGACCTTGAATCGTCTACCGCTAGAATTTTCGCCATTTTCTACCACTCCTTAAAATCATCTATAATCGGCTGTATAACCTAAACTTCCCGGGCATCCACGCACCGGAAAACCGACATCATCCGTCCACCACCAAATTCAACGGGGACGCGATACCGTGCTTAGCGGTTGATCGGCGTGGAAGCTTGAGAGGTTTCATACCGGCTACTTGGCGTCGCCGCGGAAAATCAACACGCTGGGGGGCTGGAAGTTGCCGTTTCCCGTGGTAGATCCCTGCTGCACCTGCAACATTGGATGGCATCCATCACCCTCCGCATGATCCGGAGCGGTGACGCCGAAAAACAGCGGTGTTATGGATATAGGCATAGGGTTTCCATTTCAGGTTTTGATGAAATTAGCCGATAATGCCGCCAACAGAGCAAAAAAACTCTGCCTCAATAGAGTGGCTCCCAACGGAAAATAATATGGCTAAGAAAGGTATTCTCATCACCGGCGGTGCTGGCTACATCGGCAGCCACGTCGTTCGTCAATTAGGAGAAGCTGGCGAGCGCATCGTGATTCTCGACAATCTGTCGACCGGCTTTGAAAGCGCGGTGTTGCATGGCGACCTTGTCGTAGGCGATACCGGCGACAAAGAACTGGTCACCAAACTGCTGCACGACTACGACGTCGAATCGGTGATTCACTTTGCCGCCCACACCATCGTACCGGAGTCGGTCAGTAACCCGCTCAAATACTACGGCAACAACACCTGCAACTCACGCAGCCTGTTGGAGTGTTGTTCTGCGGCCGGAGTAAAACACTTTATTTTCTCATCGACTGCCGCCGTCTATGGTGTCCCTGATAGCGATCAGTGTACCGAACAAGCCGCACTGTCGCCCATCAACGCCTATGGCACATCCAAGCTCATGACCGAGTGGATGTTACGGGATTTGGCCTTCGCCACCGATATGCGCTACGTCGCGTTGCGCTACTTCAACGTGGCCGGCTCAGACCCGGAGAATCGTATTGGTCAATCCACCGAAAAAGCCACCCTGCTGATCAAGGTAGCAGCTGAGGTCGCAGTCGGAAAACGCGAACAGCTCTATGTATTTGGCACCGATTACCCAACCGCCGATGGCACCGGCGTACGCGACTACATCCACGTCGATGATCTCGCCAGCGCCCACATCAAGTCACTCGATTATCTTCGCGATGGCGGTCAATCCGAGACCATGAACTGCGGTTACGGCCACGGCTACAGCGTACGCGAGGTGATTGACTCGGTAAACCGGGTCAACGGCACGCCCATCAAGGTCATCGAGGAACCCCGTCGTGCGGGTGATCCACCCGCACTGATCGCAGCCGTTGATCACATCCACTCAGTCCTCGACTGGACCCCACAGCACGATGACCTCGACTTTATCGTCAAGACCTCGCTTGATTGGGAGAAGAAACTGGCTGGCGGCGATTAGAAGTCTCTAATGTAGAGAGTCCATTGATTTCGTCCGGGAGGGTTCACAGCGAGTTTTGAGATCGTTCTCTCTACACCTCTCGACCCAACTCGCTTACTAGTTCTACCAGTCTACAATCAACTTTTCATATCCTCAACAAACGCCTTGCGCACCAAATGAGGCACTAACAACCTCAACGGCATACGTAAGTAATGCCCCCGCACAAACAGCAACCAACGAGCTATGCCCGTAAAGCTATCATTACAACTGGCGTGATCTGGCATAAGCCCGCGGTGAAATAAACTATCCATCCACCTCGCACCGATAAAACTTGTGCCCACCCCACCACCGCTGACAGAACCCGGAATCGAGGTCCCAAGAATATCTCGGGTGTATCGCAGCGCGTAAAACAAGGGTCGCAACAATTCCAGCTCATCGGCTCTGTCCATCAAATCGCTCCAGAAACTATCTCCTCGGGATGAAAATTCAGTCAGCAATGCGTCCAGATCGACAAGATCACGCAGACCATGATCGAATTCACCTTCATAAAATAGATGGCAAGCGCTGTGCAATACCATATCGATCGGTGCAAAGGCCTTGACGCCGGTTTTCTCATCGAGCGTTACTGCGGCTGCCAATAACTTGTCTGAGCTCGGTTGGCTGCGCGAGGTGCGCGGCAATATACGATGATGCACATCAATGACCGTCTTGCGCTTGACGTGTCGCAGTGGAGGAATCTCGTGCATCCAACGACGGTAGTATTCCTTGTCGTAGTCGCTCATGCCGTAACTGGCCCAACCGTGCAGAAACAGGATTGACTCTACCTCACCCAATCGTTCCACCGGAACAATGATATCGATATCGTTAAACACACGACCAAAACAAGGTGGTAGTTCCCCAATCAGATAGGCAGCCCCCTTGAGTAAAATCGGGGCCACACCACTGTCGTGCAGGGCGATCGCTATTTGCTTGACCTCCCAGCGCACTGCAACCGCATGTCGGTCTGCGATCAAACGGGCCGAGTCCAGATGCAATAGCGGTGCCTCGGGGATGGTCTCAATCAGCTCGTTGCACGCAAAAATATGGTGCAGCCGCGCCAGCAGTTCAGACCGGCGCGCCTGACGAATCAACAAATCCCATTCGCGCAGGGACAACGAGCGACACAACTCGGGGTTGCGTAAAATATTGACCAACAATACCGGGGGCAAGGACACTAACCCTCACCCCCGACAAGCAACTGCTCAAAGGTATCGATGGCGTCATCCAAACGACTGTAGCGAAACTCAAAACAGCGACAACCATCGATCATGCGGGTCAACGTTGCAAATCCTTGCAGGCCCAAACGACTGTAGTTGAATGTATTGCCGGCAATCTGCATCGCGGCCTCTGGTCGTGACAGCGGAATCAACTGCGCGTTGGCACCTTCTACATACTGCGGCAACACCACTAATCGCGGCGTGGCCTTCTCGGCCGCACGCGCCACACTGTCTGCCGGTGCACGCACATGCGCAACCGTCCCCTTGACCGTGTCTTCACACCGCGGACCGATCACCGCCTCGGGCGCAAAGTTCGCGATCAGGTCGATCGAATTGTTTTTCAAACTCACGGGGCGTGGCACCGGCGCGAACAAACAATCATCCACCGACAACATGCCGAGCTCATCCGTCAGCAAGCGCCAACCCCGCAGCATTAATGCCGCACACAGAGTGCTCTTTCCCACCCCAGGATTGCCCGGCATCACGACCGCCTGACCGCGGTTTTCGAGGACTGCAGAATGAATAATCAAATGATTACTGATGTGATTGGAAACACACCAGTTCAAGCCCCACTCAAAAAACGGATAGGACTGACTGAAGGGCAATGGCTTGAAGGGAACCTTGCCGTCAAACTCGAAAATCGCCTGGGGTCGATACCAGCGACGCAAATTTTGCGGTCGGTGAACATAGACATGAAAATCGGCGAACCCATCATCGGGCTCAACAGGGTAGTCCGCGTAGAGACAGGAAAATGCCGACAGGACCTGATCGATAGACGATCGCAGTCGCACCGCATACGGCCCTACTCGATACACAAGTCCGTCACCGTGCAGACGGTTGCGTAATTCCGCAGCACCCAAGGCGGCGACGTTCAATGCGCACAGGCCTCAATAAGGCCCAGCTTCTGCAACTGCTCGACCAGCGCTTCCATCAAGAAGAAAAACTCATCGTCACCGTCCACATCCAGCGTCAGCGTCTGGCTCACCACGGCCACCAGTTCACCAATATTCGCTTCGTTGTATTCGAGAAAGCGTAGGGCTTCCGCAGAAGTCGCCGTCAAAAGATGCGTGGTACCTGCCTGCTCATAATAAACGAGCGTTTCATCATCGGCGCAATACCAATGAAGAACCGTATCAGGTAAGACAGACCAGCGGTGGGTACCGGAATTCATATCCGGCGTATTATTCGGGACTTGGTGTAAGTCACAAGCTCGGAATCAGAAGCTATTGTCGTTGGCTAATGGGCAGCCCTGCTCATTGAAACTGGCAAATGCGTTCTTGGAAGATTCAAATGCCGCTTTACTGCCCTCATTGTACGCATTCACAAATCCGCTGATAACTTCGTTAATCGTCAAGTCGTAACTGACTGATGATGCGGAATTCTGCAACGCCGCTACCGCGTGAAAGCCCAACTGGCGAAGAAGATTTTCGCAGGTATTTTGTGGCGAGCAACCGCCAGGAACATTCATTTCACAGTCTGGCAGACTGTCATCAACCTGGCAGACGACCTCAAACAAGGTACACCCTGGAAAGGCATTCGTCATAAATACATCGTTGAACAAGGCATCGGTTGGAAAATCAGGGTGCCACGAACCCTCGCTGTTACACCAAAATCCTGGGGTACAACCCTGACCACCACAGTCATCGGCGGGATTCGACAGGTTGCCAGACATCTGCCCTGACATCGTACAATTCGCACCCCAAACCGGTGTGCTCGCCAAGGTCATAATAACCGGCGCGACAAGGCCCGCTTTGGTCAGTTTGCGTCGTGTGGAATCAGGCTGATCTGTGCCCACAGCATTGTTACCCTCAGCCCCTTCCTCAGGACGCTGATTGTGTGATTTATCCTTTGCCATATCCTATTCCTTCACCGCCGGATAGCTTCAGGCCAGTGCCAATAATAACCTGTCCAGAACGCGAGAACTATTCACCTAGCTTTCGGCAGAACCCCTTGCGCACTAAAACCGGCACACAACAGCGATCCGAGCCATCGAATACCTAAATTACTACGCATATTCCATGCCGTGAAAATTATTCATAGTTATCAGCGAGTTAAGATTGGTTAGCCGAGGCCATTCGACGAAACTGTAAAATCGGTCGACACCCGCTCGGGCATTTGTCTTCACCGGTCGTCAAAAAGACCAGATTTCGCCTGCGACATACACATTTTTACATATAAAACAGATAGTTATGGAAACTATGGGTGAGATCCGTCAGGTGTAAAGTGCATCGACACTAGGTTTGTGCATGGAAAACTACTCGATACCCACAGAATTGGACGCCAATAACCGTCGCACATAGCGCACGGGCACCGCATAAGTAATACCGCTCGGACGCTCTAAAATGGCCTCCTTGGTTTCCTTTATCAACACCTTGTTAATCACCGCGATCACCTCACCAGTGGTCTGATTGTAGACCGGACTACCGCTGTTCCCCGGATAGGCGGTCGCGTCCAGCTGATAGATCAGATACGGATCACGCAGACGACGGATCACCTCCGGCGTCAAGCTCGCCGACGTTCGCTGCGGGATCACGATCGGACTCAGCGCGGAGATAATGCCGCGATGGGTTACCGGATACATTCCCAGAACCAATCCAATCGGAAACCCGGTGAACGCGATCTCCATGCCTTCACGCATAAAGTCATCGCTCGCCAACCTCAGCGCGGGCAAGGGCTTGCCTAAAAAGCTCAGCAATGCCAGATCATGCTCCCGGTCAATCGCAACAATCGTTACCTTGCGAGCCTTGGCACCTTTGCCGCTCCCCACCAATATCACTTGTGTTTCGTTATGCGCGACATCCGGATTCTTTTCCAGCACATGCGCATTGGTGATGACATGCCGACCATCACCCACCACAAAACCCGTACCACCCAGCTTGGTTTTTGGAGACCGCGATGGCATCAACGTGCCCATTCCGACGATGCTGTCACGCACACCGTCCAACGTATCCGCCAGCGTCTGCGCGTAAACCGGCTGCGTCAGCGATAGCGCTAAAAACAACCCCAAAAACGTCCGAATCATCCAGTTCATCCTGTTACACTTCCGTATCATCAATCGCTAGCCCGGATTTCTGCACACAAACCGAGCCAGGCCGTCGCATCAACCATACCGCCATGCCTGAGTCACAACAAGCATCCGCCGCGTCATCACAACGCAACCGTCCGGTGTCGACGGTGATCCTCTATGTCCTGCTGGCGTATACCTTACTGCTGATCTACGGCACCCTGTTTCCGTTACAGGAATGGGACTGGAATGCGGGCAACCTGCAAACCTATTTAGCCATGCAGTGGCCGCGCTACTTTGGTACCGGCGACCTGATTGTTAATGTGTTGGTGTTTATGCCATTCGGGTTGTTGCTGGCCCGCATCCTCTATCGTCGAATGGGGCTACTAAGCTCAATTCTGCTGACGACGCTGCTGGGCACCTTGCTCAGCGCCAGCGTTGAGTACCTGCAAATGTTCCTGCCAGGACGCGTTTCGTCGCCGATGGATATTGCACTCAACGGCAGTGGCAGTCTGATCGGCGCCTGCCTGCAAGGCATCATGCGAACCGAGGGCGTGTTTGGCCGTTATCTGCTGGCACGACGTCAGCGCTGGTTCGTACCAGGTCGCCAGGCCGATCTGGGGATCCTGGTGCTGGCATTATGGGTGTTGTCGCAACTCAGTCCGTTGGTACCCTCATTCGATCTGGGCCTGCTTAAAGATGGCTTACGAACGCTGTGGCAAACCCTGCAGACACCACAACTGTTTGATACCAGCCAAGCCGCTGTCTATCTGCTAAACATCGCCAGTCTGGCCCTGATAAGCCGCATCATTCTGATTAACCAGCGGGGCGCAATCCGATGGTTTGCGGTGTTTGCAGTGAGCGTTTTGGTACTCAAAATCCCTGTCGTCAGTCGAGAATTATCCGCAGAGGCGCTGGTTGGGCTAATGGCTGGCCTACTGGTCGCGACCCTGTTACGCGCCCACCCAACGCGCCGAATCATTGGCTACGCGGCCGTCCTGTTGTTCACCGCAGTCGTGACGGAGACGTTGCGCGGAGTGAACGACCCCAATGCGGCCATGCACAGTTTCAACTGGATCCCATTCGCTCATCACATCTCCAGCCTGGTCGGTATCGGTGACATCCTCAACGGCATCTGGCCTTATATTGGTCTGGCCTTTTTGACCATGTCGCTACAACCTCGCGGTCGCCGAGCCATATTGCT
Organism: Chromatiaceae bacterium; assembly: GCA_012965975.1. Lineage (GTDB taxonomy): Bacteria > Pseudomonadota > Gammaproteobacteria > DTRM01 > DTRM01 > DTRM01. The sequence continues at coordinate 20,746 of DTRM01000117.1, forward strand.
GCTGGGCGCGGTCTTAATATTTGTGCTGCTATTGGGACTGGAGTGGATGCAACAGTACGTTCCCGGACGTCAGCCCGATATCACCGATGCCCTGCTGCCGGTCTTTGCCTGGACCTTGCCGTGGCTGCACCCGGAGCTACGTCACTCGGCATCGCTCATCCGTCCCGTCATCACTCGCCCGCACCCCTCATCAGGACAACGTGTTTTGTTTGGCTCGATCTTCGCGTTGATGGTCGTTGGTATCGGCCTGATCGCGGTGTCACAAAATTCGCCTGTTACTGCAGACGCGAGCAACACCCGAACCATGTTCCCACTACCCGAGGAACTGATGCCAGCAAGTTTCGACGCCTTCCGTTACACCCATCCGAGGCTGCCCCTTCCCAGCGAGGCCGACCTTGCCATCCTGCGCAAGCATAATCCAAGCTACTTTAAGCATCTTGAACGCGACACTCGTCGGGGCAAGGGTCAATTGGATCGAGTCATCAACCAGGCGACCTTCGCACCGGATAGCATTGATCTGGACAAGCTGTTCAAGCGACTCATGCGGCTGGACTTTACTTATCGCGGACACAATCAGGCCATGCCACTGGCCAAAGCCTATGACTGGTTATATGACTACTGGACAGAGGAACAACGTGCCGGACTTCTGACTCAAACCATCAAGGCAGGCGAATATATTATCCGAGTAATTCGCAAGGAACGTCTATCACCCTATAACGTCTCCCTCTATAACGCCCCACTGCAAGCGCTGATAGCCGTCGCGATCGTGATTCATGACAAAAACCCACGAGCGACACCTGTTGTCGCATTTACCAATGAACTGTTGATGAACCGGGTTGTGCCTGCCTGGAAACAGGTCATGGGCAACAATGGTGGTTGGCATGAGGGCGGCGAGTATGTCGGTCTCGGTATCGGTCGCGCCCTGTTTACGATTCCGGATATGTGGCTACATGCCACCGGCATCGATCTGTATGCCGAAGTGCCGGGGATCAAGGGCTTCCTCGACTTTCAGATCTATCGGCAACGGCCTGATAACACCGAATTTCGTTGGGGTGATGCGCAAGCACTTGGCCGCGACAGCGATGCCAGAAAAGCCCTCGCGGTTGAATTCAATCACAAGGCGGCCTTCTCGGCTTTCTGGCGCTCCAAGCCCTATGTGATAACTGCCTGGCCTTGGGGCCCACTGCCTTTGCAACACCTAGTCGATCCGACGTCAATCGAAGACATGCCCACCGATGCCTGGTTCGATGGTCTGGGTCTGTTTGTCGCGCGCAGTAATTGGAGCGACGATGCCACTTACGTCACATTTAAGGCGGGCGATAATTATTGGTCTCATTCGCATTTGGATCAAGGCGCATTCACTATCTATAAGGGAGGCGCTCTGGCCATCGACAGTGGCGTCTACGGACCACACTACGGCTCCGACCATCACATGAACTATGCCTACCAAAGCATTGCGCACAACCTGATCACGGTGACAGACGAAGCAGACACCGTACCGTCGCTGGCCAAGAAAAAAACCAGGATTATCGCGAATGATGGTGGACAACGTCGTATTGGCTCTGGCTGGGGACAGGAATCGGCTCCCATCGATTTTCGTGAGTGGAAGGACAAAGAACACATCTATCACACCGCGAGCATCCTCGATTCGCTGCGAGAAGATGGTTTCACCGTTGCGGTCGCTGACTTGACCCCGGCATACACCAACAAGCTTTCGGGCACGGGTACCTTTGAACATAGAACTCGCCGAGTCGAACGCTATACGCGTACCTTTGGCTATGACAAAGGTACGGATACCATCGTGGTATACGACCAAATCAAATCCACCCAGGCTCACTTTCGCAAGCGCTGGTTACTGCATAGCATCGAGCAACCGTTGCTGACTCCCGATGGCTTTCGCGTTAGCGTGGTCTCCTCAAACAGACGAGGACATTCTGGCGGTAGCCTGCTCGCCCATGTGGTGTTACCGCGACAATACTCACTCAACGTGGTCGGCGGTCCCGCCGCGGAATTCCTGGTTGACGGCGTCAACTATGATGAAGATGGCAAGGTATGGGAACGCCCTCGCAAAAAACCAAAACTGGAACCGGGCCACTGGCGTGTCGAGTTGTCCCCTCCGCACGATGCCACTGACGATGAATTTTTGGTCGTGCTGATTCCCTCGCTGGGCCAATTGCCCTCGGATGTGCTGGTCACCCCACTATCCGAGTCGGGTCGTACCGGGGTTGAGATTCAGCGTGGCGACCGACGCACCCGTTGGTGGACCATTCCCGACCGTGCCGGACTCGAAATCGAGAAACTGGATGCCTATACCCTGCCACAACAGTGGCGGGTCAGCGCCGAGCACCCATTGCCAATACCCATGGCCGAAACTGGCTTTTTTTCTTTCTTGCAGTAGCGACTTACGATATATTTCTTCTCCCCTTGGAAGAGGGGACTCATTCATGTCAGGAATCAGACACATAGACCGATACAAGCCTAATGACCCTAATCACCCTCTTACTCTTCTGGCTGCTCTGCCTGCTCCTGCTATGGGGGTGGAAGTCTGCGTTGCTGCGCAAAACCTGGGGAGAACCCTACGTTGGCAGTCTTGCGGTGTTGCTCGAAAGCGATGACTGGGGTCCCGGGGGCGAGTTCCACCAAACCCGGTTTGAGGCGCTGTCTGCCCTGCTACTCCGGCATACCGATAGTCAGGGTCGCCCGGCCGTACTGACCGCGGACATGGTGTTGTCGGTTCCCGATACTCAGGCCATTCGCAGCAATGGCTATGCCGAACCGATACGCTGCTATCTTGATCAGGGTTACCAACCGTTGTTACACAGCTTCAAGGACGCGATGCAGAACGGCACGCTAGTGCCACAACTGCATGGCATCGAACACCTCAACTTGAGCGCACTGACTCGTCTGGGGGCAAATAACGATGCACGCGTCAGTGCGGCATTCAATGAAGATGACTGGTGGGACTGGGAGACACTGGACTCACCACTGCAAGGTCACTATGTCGACGGCAGCGCATTACCCACAACCCCGCTGACCATCGAACAAACGCGCACACTGGTACAAGATGCGGTGGATGCGTTTCAGCGCATCTTCGGCATTCCCAGCATCAGCACCGTGGCACCGTGTTATTTGTGGGATGAACAGACCGAACAGGCTTGGGCCGCGCATGGCATTCGTTATATACAGACGGCCGGCTACCGCTGCCCCGGTCGCAGTGGCGATGGAACCTATCAACAAGACCTGTCCGAAATCAGAGTGGGTGATGACTCCGGCTCGGGACAACTCTATTTGCTCCGCAATGCGATGTATGAACCCGTCGACGGGCGCAAGGCGGACGGCTGTCTGGTGCAGGCCATGCGTGCCTATCGACAAGGATTGCCGGTAGTCATCAGCACTCATCGTTACAACTACACACGCTCAGAAACCGAGTGTAACGATTCCTTACAGGGTCTCGATCAGGTGCTGACACAACTGGAAAGCAACCACGGAAATTGTCGTTACCTGTCATCTGCGGAACTGGGGGGCTGGCTGGAAACGCCCGAACAATCGCTAACCTCGCCCGCCAATCAAAGCACGTGGCCTACGCTAAAACGGTTATCCGGCCTGTCGAAGCTGCGCGCGTTTTTGCTGCGCCTTTGGTATCGCCACGCCAAGCTACGCGTCGTCGCAATCGTCACCGGGTTGATCATCCCGGGCGTACTTGTGATTGGCACCGACAAACTGTTGGGAGTACAGACGCGTGACGGATGATTTTCGCATCAGCGCCGTGATCCCCGCCTATAACTCGGCCGCGTTTCTGAGTAAAGCCGTGGCCAGTGTTCGCGCCCAAACCTGCACGATCGACGAAATCATTATCGTTGACGATGGTTCCAGTGATGACACTCAAACCATCGCGCAAACACTCGGCGATGATGTTCGCTACTTTTATCAGGATAATGCTGGACCGTCTGCGGCACGCAATCTCGGCGTCCGTGAAGCTCGAGGCGAGTGGATTGCCTTTTTGGATGCCGATGATCAATGGACGCCCGCGAAAACCGAGCGTCAACTGGAGGCGCTGCGACGCCATCCCCAACTCATGCTGATCGCGGCTGACATGGCTGAGGTTACCCCGCAGGGCGATATTCTGGTGGACTCCGTACAAACCCAGCATGGTCATCGAGATGAATTTGAGCCGTTAAATGGCGCACCCATCGCCAATGCGCTGCGCAGGTTGACCCAAGCCAACTTCATACCGACCGGAACAGTGTTGGCTCGCAAAGAGATATTACTCGACCGCGGTTTGTTCGACACCGAGATCCGCTATGGCGAGGATCTTCTGTTATGGTCAAAAATAGCCATGACCCACCCCATTGCCTGTCTCGGCTGGGTTGGCATGCTGCGCTGTAAACACGGTGACAACGCGACGGGTGATACCCTGCCGTTGCTCAAGGACCTGACCAAGGTGATGAGCCATCTGCGCGACTGTGGTGCCGCCGAGTTACAAAAACAGGGAGTTGACCCCGATCAACTGGTGGCGAGAACCTGGGCTGATCTGGGGTATTGGTATTTTGACCAAGGTGATCGGGCCAATGCGAGATCGGCCTTGCATCGCAGTTTGAACGAGCACTATTCAACCCGTGCGCTGGTATATGCCGCGCTGAGCAAACTACCTGACGGATTGATCAACCAGTTGCGCCGAGTCAAACAAGGCATGGGATCTCACTGATGCAACGCAAACCCCAGCGCGTACTCTATGTCGAGAATGGCATCGGTTATGGCGGTGCCATTATCTGTCTGCGCCATCTGGTTAAACATCTCGACTACAACCGCTATCAGCCTCTGCTCATCACCGGGCGCACCGGTGAGCGTTATCGTGACATCGCCAATGATGTGCCGTGGAAGCATATTCCTGATCGTCACTTCGACACAGTCGGATGGCGCGCCAAACTGGATGCCGCCACCTTTCCGTCACGCATCCCCGGCCTGCGCTTTGTGCTTTCGCAATTGATTGCGCGCACCGATGATCTGGGGAATTTCCTGCCGTTCTTTATCCAGTTTCTTTGGACGGCAATTTGCTTTCGACCGCATATCATTCATACCAACAACGAGCCCCTGTGTAATCGAGCGGCGGTACTGGTGGCGAAGATGATGCGGGTCAAACTGGCCGCGCATGTTCGCAGCAACCTAGAAGCCTCCAAACTTTTACACTGGCTCTACACCAAGCCCGATCTTTTTCTGTCCGTATCACATTGGGTATCGGATGCGCTTGCGGATCTGGATGTACCTGAGGACAAACGACGGGTTATCTACGACGGCATTGATTTAAGCAGGCTCAATATCCATGCCGGTGGCACCCCGTTTCGTCAACAACATCAGATTGGCAACGATGACTTTGCCGTCGGTCTGGTCGGGCTGCTGATCCCCTG
>DTRM01000117.1:26160-32020 GCA_012965975.1 Chromatiaceae bacterium
TTTTGGAAGCGGCCAAACAACTTCACACGCAAATTCCTGGCCTGAAAATGGTCATCGTCGGCGGCACACCCGATGAATGCAGCGACTACGAGGCGGAGCTGCGTAGGACGGTTAGCAACGAAGGCTTGCAGGACTGCGTGCTGTTCACCGGTAACATCAATGATATGCCCAGCGCTTACAACGGTCTGGATATCGTGGTATCGGCATCAACCGACCCGGAACCGTTGGGAACCATGGTCATCGAATGTATGGCCATGGCACGACCACTGATCGGCCCCGCACATGGTGGCGCCGCCGAGATGGCGGACCACGAAGAGACTGCTCTGCTATTCAAGCCCGGCAGTGCTGATGATCTTGCGGAATCGATCCTGCGCCTGTATCGCGAGCCGGAATTACGTCAACACATTGCGACTCAGGCACGACAGAAAGCGTTGTTGACCTTTGCGGTTGAGACTCACGCCGATGCCGTGCAAGCCCTCTATGATTCGATGACCGGAACCGCAACGCCAAAGGAATCTTAATCCTCGTTGCCGTAGTAGAGATCCGGCTCAAGCGTTGGCGGCATCTGCAGATGAAAACCCTTGTCCTGCAAATTATCGATAACCGTGGCGACATCTGCACGCGCCAATGATCGATCCAGATTCAGATCCAGTTGCATCACAAACTGTGGCTCGCCAAAGCGCCGCATCAGCTCGGCTGGTAACTCCTGAAGCTTATGTTCGGACACCACATACAGATACATCTCATTTTTCTTGCTGCTGCGGTAGATCCAGCACGGTGTATCGGACATATCGCTTAATTAATCCAGATTGATTGATGAAACCGGTCTGCGGCTGTGAACCCGGCACCGCCGATCGCGGTAATGGTTAAAAGGTCGATCGTCATAATAGTCTCCTTAACCTTATAATGTATATAAGTATTTTCTAATACTTATTTGTCATTAGTCACGGGCGATCTCCAGTGCCCACTCCCGCAGATGATATTCAGCCGAAAATTCGGTATCTTTGGCGCTATTGACTGGCTTCAATTTGAGCGTACATTCATGGATCTGTCGAGGCGCTCCCGTCTCTTGTGGAAAGGCCTGCGGCAGCGGCTCCACCCACATACCGCCCCCTCCCAAACCCTGCTGATCGTTGGTATGCAGCGTTCTGGCACCAATATGCTGATGGATGCATTCGACAAAAGCCCCAATACTCAGGTTTTTCACGACTGGGATGCGCGGGCGTTCGAGCAGTATCAGTTACACGACAACGACCCTATTCGCCAGCTAACCCGGCACAGTCGCGCCCACACCGTCGTATTCAAAACACTGTTTGAAAGCACCCGAACCACCGACCTGCTGGAACAGCTTCAGCCTGCACGCGCAATCTGGCTGCTGCGCCATTATGATGATGTCGTCAACTCCATGGTTAAATCGTTCGGTGACATGTCCGCACAACTGCAAAAAATCGTCGCAGACCCCGATTCGAACACCCCACACGGGCGCGGAATATCAGCCGACACCCATGCCGCTGTGGGCGCAGTTCACCACGCCGGAATGGACGCACACAACACCGCTGCCCTGCTCTGGTATATTCGCAACAGCAGTTACCTTAACCAAGGATGCGATCAACGAGATGACATTGATCTCATTCTCTATGAGGACATCGTGTCGGACCCGGTGAATCAGATCAGAGGCGTATTCGAACGCGCAGCGTTACCCTTCTCTGCTTGTATGGCATCACATATACATGCCCATTCGGTTCGACGCGACCAGCCATCCGGCCTCGACACACCGGTTCGCAATCTGTGTGATGATCTTTGGCAACACCTGCAAGGTGACGCATGATCAAGCAGGCCGCATTGCAGATACTGAAGCTGACTGGAGGCTTTTCGCTCGCGCGCAGTCTGTCGAAACAGAAACTTCGTATTCTCTGTTATCACGGCATCGCCTTGGATGATGAACACCGCTTCAAGCCCGCCCTGTTCATGAGTACTGAGCGATTCCACCAGCGCATGCAAACCATTGCAGACCAACACTATCCGGTTCTTAGTCTGGGCGATGCCCTGCAACGGCTGGATAACCACACACTGCCGGACAACGCGGTGGTCCTCACCATCGATGATGGATGGGTCGGTACCCACCGGTATGCGTTGCCCATCCTCGAACAGTTCGGCTTTCCGGCCACCATCTATATCACTACCTACTACGCAAACTACGGCGAGCCGGTTTTCAACCTGATGGTGCGTTATCTGTTCTGGAAAACCCGGACCACACAACTCGACTTGTCGTCACTGGATCCGCAATTGTCCGGTGACTTTGACCTGACCATTACGACCGAACGGGAAAAGGCCGCCAACCTGATCATTACGATGGGCAAGCATCACTACAAGGCACCCCAGCAAACCCGGCTTGCGCGGCGCTGTGCCTCGGCACTCGGTATCGATATTGAACCCTTGATCAAGCAACGACTGTTGCAGCTCATGACCCGGGAAGAGGTTCGCGATGCCGATGCGCGCGGCTTTGATATCCAGTTGCACACACATCGCCATTTGCCGCTATCCGAAGCCGGCATCGACGTGTCACGGGAGATTCGAGACAACCGCAGGATTTTGCAAGACTGGTTGCCGGGCAAGCAACTTGATCAACTGTGTTATCCGGGGGGGTTCCACCGTGAAGGGATTTGGGACACGTTACGAGAGGACGAGGTCGCCGCTGCCACCACCTGCGAGGGTGGCCTGAATACCGCCACCACCGAAAAGATGGCGCTGAAACGCTATCTCGATGAGGATGACCGCCCACAACTGACGTTTGAATCTGATCTGTGCGGTATGTCGGCGTGGTTACGCCGCTGACGCGCTGTGCAAGTAACGAGGGCCACCCATCCACCGCTTCATCCAAGCCAAGTTTGTAACCCTCTCCGGCATGTATGATACTAGCGAATCGCCAACAAACACGCTTAAATTTGGCCTCGAGGGCTAAAGTGTTTCTGCCATAAAGGCGATAGCTGCTATGAACGTAAAAAAGGCAAGAAACCACGAAATTCCGGGGTAAATGGACTGCCGTTGCCCAGTCCGCCAACAATACTGCCCCAAACGTGAAAGTTTCTGGCCTGATAATCAGCCTACATTTGGATAAACGTGCTCAAAGTCATTAAAGATCTGTATAGCTATCGTGAGCTGATTCAGGCATTAGCCTGGAAAAATATTGTGGTTCGCTACAAACAGGCCTATCTGGGCTTATTGTGGGCCGTTATAAAACCGGTCATGTTGATGCTTATTTTCACCCTGGTGAAAAGTTTTGTTGGCATTGAAACGGGCGATATCCCCTATCCGATTTTGACTTTTGCCGCGCTGTTGCCATGGATATTTTTTCAGGAATCCACCTCCGAAGGCATCAACAGCGTCACCAGTAATGCCGCGCTGATAAAAAAAATATATTTCCCCAGAGAAGTATTCCCTTTAACCGCGATGGTGACAAAGCTGGTCGAACTGGTCATCAGCTTTTTTATTCTTGCGATGCTGATGGTCTATTACGACATGATGCCGACGGTCTACGCGTTTTGGGTGCCGGTCATCATCCTGTACACAATGATTGTGGCACTCACGATCAGTCTGTTTGGCGCGGCGATGAATGTGTATTACCGGGATATCGGTCAGGCGTTGCCGGTTCTTCTGTCGCTGGTGATGTACGCGTCGCCGGTCATATACCCCCTCTCGTTGGTCCACAAAAAACTCATTGTGGAACAGGCTGCAGGAAGCTGGTCCGATACCTTTTATACGCTTTATACACTCAACCCCTTGGCTGGCATTATTGACAGTTTTCAACGCACCATGCTGAAGGGCATGGCACCAGATTTTGAATCGCTGTTACCTGGGTTTATTCTGATCATCACACTATTGCCGATCAGTTATATCTTTTTTAAACGTGCGGAAAACTGGTTTGCCGACGTCATCTAGGCTGACAGCATCTGAATAATCATGGCAATCATTGAAGTCAACAACCTGACCAAAGAGTACAAGCTGGGGCATTTAATCGGTCTCCGGCAAAATACCATGAACGTGCTGAAGCGCCTGACCGGCAGGCCGATTCATCAGCGTGAAACCTTCAAGGCGCTGGATAACCTCAATTTCTCAATCGACGAAGGTGAGGTCGTTGGCATTATCGGCCACAATGGCGCCGGCAAAAGCACTCTACTCAAACATCTGGCTGATATCAGCAAACCGTCGAGTGGTCATGTGAAGGTTAATGGTAGTGTTGCGCCGTTGATTGAGGTCGGTGCAGGCGTTAACCCGGAACTCACCGGGCGTGAGAACATTTTTCTCAATGGCGCAATTCTGGGCATTCCCAATAAAATCATAAAGAGCAAACTGGACGAGATCATTGAGTTTTCTGAACTCGAACAGTTTATTGATACACCGGTAAAACGATACAGCTCAGGCATGACGGTAAAACTGGGGTTTTCTATCGCCACCAGCATGGATGCCGATATTCTGATTATTGATGAAGTCCTGGCCGTGGGAGACCTCGCCTTTCAACGAAAATGTTTCGATCGCATGGAGAGACTGATCAAACACCAAGGCAAGACCGTGTTGATCGTGAGCCACAACATCCGGCAAATTGTGCGCATGTGTTCCAGAGTGATTATGCTGAACCAAGGAAGCGTTGAGGAGGACGGCGACCCCAACACGGTCTGCGATCGTTTCTACGCGTACAGCAACGACAAAATTGAAGCTGAAAAACAGAAAACCCTTGGCCAGATATCGTCGGACTCCGATATTTGTGAGCTGGTTGATATCCAGCAAGTTGCGGGGGAAGGCGATACCCACGAGATCATTTCCGGGCAAGAACTGAAGGTAAAGGTCCGTCTCAAGATCAACAAAACCATCAGGAAGCCCGAGATCGTCATCGGTACGCATACCACGGATTTTGTTTACCTGACGGGCGATTCAACCAGTCAAAATCTGACTCTGGATGAACTGCAACCCGGGCGCTATGAGTTTACGTGCACCTGGCCGAGTTACCCCCTGCGAGCGGGGGTGTATTGTTTCAGGGTGGTTGTTTTCAATGAAATACGCGGAATGTTGTTGAGTGGCGAAGGTTTGGCGATGTTCAAGGTATTGCCAGCATTACAGGAGGCCCATAAACCAGGTCTGAGGTTACTGGATCTGCCGGTCAACTGGGCTTTCGAAACGCAATCTCCTGATACGTAGACGCTTAGGATCAGGATGCCGAAAAAATCAATTATTGTCGTCGGTATGCACCGGTCAGGGACCTCGGCCATCGCTCGCTCGCTCGAGTCAATCGGTATCGATCTGGGTGAGCGGCTGATTGCAGGCAGAGTAGAAAACCAGAAAGGTTTTTTTGAAGACCAGCGCATCGTTAATCTGAATGAAGATATCTTGTATGATCTTAATAGTCGTTGGGAAAATGTATTTCTTCCAGAAATTACTGACGCCATCGCGCAACGGTATTATGCCAAGGCAGAAGCGATCATTCAGTCCTTATCAACAACCGATAGCGATTTTGGATTCAAGGATCCACGGGTAACACGGCTTTTTCCATTCTGGAAAAAAGTGCTACTGGATAACGGGATTAACCCGATTATCGTTATGTCTAACCGGCATCCCGGCAGCGTAGCCAAATCACTGGCAATACGCGACTACTACCCGAATAATTACTCCATCATTTTATGGCTCTGTTATCAGATTTCCGCTCTCGGTATCCTGACCCAGGAAAAGGGCTTTGTCGTTGATTACGACAACCTGATGGATCATCCGCAGGACCAGATTGAGCGGATGTCCCGATTGACAGACAATTCGATCAATCCGGACTTGGCCGCCGAATTTGCCGACGGATTTATCGATAATAACCTTCGCA
>DTRM01000117.1:32110-56525 GCA_012965975.1 Chromatiaceae bacterium
ATTTATCCAGCCAAAATTCGATCACCATGCAGCCCGAGCAGATCAACCAAGCCAACAAACTCATTGATGACGTGAACGGCTATTTCGAGGACAACAAACTCTTCATTTCCGACATGGATGCTATGGGCTTTGGCCTGAAGAAACGACTGTTCAACAAGATTTTTGAAAAACAACGCGAGTTGGCCGCCGCCGAATCGAAACTGGACTGGATTGAAGGACAAGCGGTGTACAAGCTTTTGGGTTCGATCAAAAGAACTCTTTTCTGAATATGCTAATTAACAAAGCCCTCGACAATGACTCCAGGCTGAAAGATTTCGTTAAGCGGATTTTTCTGCGTGGCGTGCAAAAGAAACAACTTCATTTTCTTCATATTGGTAAAACCGGCGGCACCGCAATCAAATATGCGCTGAAAGAAAGCCATAATACCGGTACTTACCAAATGCATTTTCACCCTCATAACATCAAGCTAACCGACATTGCCGTTGACGACAAGGTGATGTTTGTTTTACGCAACCCTATCAGTCGATTTATTAGCGGGTTCTTTAGCCGCTATCGGCAAGGCCAACCGAGGTACCATAGCCCATGGAGTCCTGCTGAAAAGATCGCATTTGAGCAGTTTCCGACGCCAAATCAGTTGGCCTTGGCGCTCTCGTCGAGCGACACCGCCCTCAAAGGCGCGGCCGAGGACGCCATGCGATCCATCGAACATGTACGTGATTCGTACTGGCTATGGTTCGACAATGACGCCTATTTTAAAGACCGTGCCGAAGACGTTCTATGCATAGGTTTTCAGGAAAGTCTGGATGACGACTTCGACGATTTGAGACAACTATTGGGTTTATCGGACGCCGTCCAGCTTCCAGCAAACGATCTGGATTCGCACCGATCACCCAATGGGTTCGACAAGCATCTTGACCAACACGCCCGCGAAAACCTCAGGCTCTGGTATGCAGAGGATTACCGATTTATCGAACTGTGCAAAGACCTGATTTAGCCTACAAAGGAACTGATCAGATTTCCCGAGGATAATATTGGCTCATCAGACCGAATGGCTCTACGCCCTCAAGCACCGAATCCAGTTGCTCCTGTGTGATCGCGCTTCTCCACTTTTCTGACTCATGGCTACTGTTGCCGCGCGACAAGAATCCCTCGGCTCGCGCCGTCATTTTTAGCCCAACGGACTCAAACAGCTGCCGATAATTGTTGATGGGATCCGCACACAAGTGCTCGTGTGTAATATGCGACCAACCATCCCCTCGATGTTTTTCCAGCATCTTGTTCACCACATAGTACACAGCACCCCAATAAGCCCCCACGTTAAAGAAGAAATCATTTTTAGGTGTGATGTGACTGACAAAACCAGATAAATGCTGATCGACCAGCTCAGTTTGCTCAAGTAACCTGGCGTTCTGCGGCGAAAAATCCGCCGTCTTGTGCAGGCGATTCCAACTATTGGCGACCGCTGCAGGGTGCCGCATGATCACTATGATTTTCGGTTGAATTTCGTGCCAAACACGCTCCAGAGACAACAATGTGTGCACGTCCTTGATAACAACCTGCTCACCGGGTTTGCGGGTGTGGCGCACCATTTTTTGTATGCGATAGGGCAACCTCAACGAGACGCGGGAAAAAATATCTTCTTTGGCGGCCCGAGCCAGAATTTTTCCAAATGATGAATCGTTAGAATTCCGATCCAGATATTTCATGTTATAGCGAAGCGCTTCGGGATGATATTCATAGTTGAAGGGTTCATCCACAAGCGATGTGGTGGCAGCAGAAGAAAATGCCTGGCCAAACCATGTCGTGCCACTTCTGGGGAGTCCTGCCAAATATATTGCGGGGGGCGAAATGGATGTCATAATGTGTGCTTGTGAACCATCAATACGGAGCGCCATAAAACCAGATGCGCCGCCAAAACGACCAAGGAAAAACGCTTGCGGCGGGTTACTGATCTTAGCAGGTTTGGGGGAAATTATGTCAATACCCAGACCCGATTGATTGCCAAATAAACAGGGCCAGATCCTCCGATACATCATGCAATACTTCAACCCCGCCAATCATTGGAAAAAAACTGTTTTTTTTCTCGCGCTTCTCACGACCTTGGTTATTGAAATCGCTTTGGTTGAACGAAAATACAGCGTTTTTTCAGGTGGATTTGGCCAATCCCATATTATTGATCACGGCTCGGAAATCATGTTGTTCTCGCTTGGCCTTTTACTTGGCCAGATTTTTATTCTGCTGATACTTTTTTTTATTTTTATCCGAATCCACAAAGACAAGCCGCTTGTTGGCTTTTATAACTTTCTTTGCTTTTCGGTCGGGTTGGTCAGTATCACGCTCGTCTTACAATACCAGCTACTTAGCTATTTCAGTGACGCTGTCAGTTTTCAGTTACTCGAAAACCTCGGCGGTGGCAGCCTGGTAGATTCTCTCCTGTACGTCATGGAAGAAGGCGGAATCATTGCGATACTTCTTGGCTCCGGCCTGTTGCTTTACTGGCTTGGACTGAAAGCCGTAACACGAGTCACTTTCCAGCAAGACTCAAGCCCCCCACAAGGCGGCTTTCCGATAAAACAATCCGCGACGTTTCTTCTGCTCGCGGCCTTGGTGCCGGCTGTACTGCTGTATGCGAATCACGTCAACGATGTCCGCTATGCACTAAGCAAGTTTCTGAGTTATAGCTTGGTGAACGGCGCTTACAGTCAGTTGACCGACTTTGATGGCGACAACTACAGCTTTTTTTCTTCGCCTGTCGATCAATACCCCTTTGATGCGTCGCGCTATCCCTATGCGCTAGACATCCCGGGAAATGGTGCCGATGAAGACGGGTTCTTGGGTGATTTTCAATACGATCCACCGACACAACCCATCACACCTATCCTTGGCGACAACCCAAAACACCTGATACTGATTGTGCTTGAGAGCATCCGGGGCGACTTGATAGGCAAACAGATCAATGGCATTACTGTTGCCCCCATTATCACCGCACTGGGGAAAAGCGGCACGACGATAAGCCAGGCCTACAGTCATGTTGGGTATACCTCTCCGTCATTAAAAACACTGTTTTCGGGACAATTGAATCCAACCACCGAAAGCCCTTCGATTTTTCGCTATTTGAAAATGAACGGTTACCAGATTTCGGTGTTTTCCGGACAGGCAGAAACGTTCGGTAATATTTCTGCCATCAGCGGCATGCAACAGAGCAGCAATACGTTCGTTGATGCCGAGGTCTTGAAAGAAGAAAGAGCCTTTAGTTTCGCAGCCAAAGGCTCTCTTTTGGTCGACGGAAAGATTTTACTCCGTGAGTTTGATACGGCACTGGGGAACCGGGACCAGTGGCAACAGCCACAGTTTGTTTACTTCAATTTTCAATCCGCCCACTTCCCCTACTTTCATCCAGGAATGGCCATCAGCAAGATACTCGATAACAAGCCAATAGCGCGCAACGACATTAGCCCGACGACAAAAGGCCACGTTAGTCTGACCTACTGGAATGCGGCCGCGTATGCCGACGTATTGGTCGGGAAAGTGATTGACCGGCTAAAACAACTCGGTGTTTATGACAATACGCTGCTGATGGTGACTGCCGATCACGGTGAGTCGTTGTTTGATGATGGCTTTCTGGGTCATGGTCATAAAATCAATCGGCAACAAACCCACATCCCACTGGTCTTCAATCAGCCAAACGTAAGACTCAGTGAACCCGTGGGCTTAAAGGACTACCATGGACTAATAATGACTCTGCTCGGATCCGAACCCGCGATGAGGTCTGGAGTTATCGGCGATTCTGACACGGCCGTATTCCAATACATTGGTAACATAAACAAGCCATCATCAATTGGGATCGTCGAGGCCGACGAACAATGGACGGTCATGGATCTCGACACACAAGATGTCTTTTTTAGTACCCTTGGTAAAATAATCAGCTATCAGGAAGTCAGGAAGCCGGCGTTGAAAACCAGAGTAGACAGATTAATCAGGGAATGGGAAAAGCAACGATGGATCTATCATCTTGCCAAAACCCAAGCGATGTCTGAATGACGGATGGTTCTCGCCCAGACAGGTGTGATATCAGCATCGTGATTTGCACTCATGACCGCGCGACAGTTCTTGAGAAAAGCCTGTCATGCCTGCTGAGTTGTGATCCACCCTCGCATACGGCGGTTGAACTTCTTGTGGTCGCTAACGCCTGTCAAGACGATACGTTACAGATGCTGGATGCCTTGCAACAAAGCAATGCCTCAAACTTTGTCATTCGAGTTTTGGTGGAGCCACGGCCAGGCAAGTCACGCGCCTTAAATCTGGCCATACAACAAAGCACGGCGCCCGTATTGTGCTTTGTTGACGACGACCAACACGTGGAGGTGGAATTCATTCAAACCGTGATCCGCGCGTTGGGCCACAGCCCGGATTACGGCATTATTTGTGGATTTTTAATGCCCGAGTGGGATGGCACTGAAGCCGATTGGGTACATGAACAGGGCCAATACTATATTCCAATCAGGGCTATTCCTGAATACAACAAAGGCCCTGACATTCGAGAAATCAAGCCTGATGAGCAACAACCGAGTGGGGGCAATATTACACTGAGACGTAGCTTGCTAGACCGAATGCCAATGCATTTTGACGTGGATGTCGGACCACAGGGTCGCACCCTGGAAGGCGGAGAAGACCATGACTTCCTGCTCCGGGCACGACAACAGGGCGGCAAAATAATCTATCATCCGGCGATTCGGCAATGGCATATCGTGCAACACGAACGTTTGAAGACGGCATACATGTTGAAAAAGGCATTTCATCGCTCGTATGTCAGCTTTCAGTTACACCGCGCGCATCGAATAAAGCCCTATATGATTCGCAGCCTGTTGTCTCATGCCCTGAAATGCTTATTCAGCTTTGGGCATAATCGTCGATTCTATTATATGATTCGCATCGCTGCGGTCAGCGGGGAAATCAAAGCAGCCTTTGATTTCAAATAATGGACGCCCCAAGGTTCAGCGCATAGTCAGCCCAATCCTGTCATGTGTTGTTCAAATAGTTCAGTACTCGTAGACTGAACCGGGGTGTCAGGAATCTTTACATAAATGGCCAGAGTACCGTAAATGGAATACCTCAAGTGACTGATAAATAAGAGATAACAAGGAATCGGAACAGATCTTGCGGTATTGTTATGACAATTGGCAGCTATCAAATAGAATAACCCGTTAGCTCGGCCTTCGCTGTGGAATAAAGAGAATCATGGAGACTATCTCAATATCTTGCCTAGCTGCCAAGCTAACCGTTACGCGCGGTTCCAGCTACCAAAATGGGTTGCGGACTCAGGCCTTACGCATCGGCTGATGACCGCATTCAATCAGACAACCCGATGCTCGATCCGCAATCTGGTCTCACCGTGTTGGCTAGGTCACAGCAACTCATGCAAGAAAATCGCCGTCGTCGGTTTACCACGCGCGAGAACTTCCTGGCTAGGCAACCATTTTCCTCATGTTACGGTCATTCAGAGACTCGCATGGTGAGCCGAATTTTGTCGGTACTGGCTGTTACCCTCTCTCTGGTTTATATGGCCGAGGCCTTCGCGATCCCCTGGAGTGAAGCCGCACGAAAAATTGATTATAAAAACTCAAAAGTTGTGCCTCCGTTTTGCCAGGTTAATTCCCCCAACTACAGTGGTGCTCGCTACAAAAAGAAATTCGGTCAAGACTTCACCTGGATAAACCATTATTGTGACGCCAAGGCGAAAATCCCGGTTTGCTGGGACTACCCCAAGAAAGCGAGAAATGCGTGCCTGACACGATTCATGCGAGGCGCACAGTACGCGATTGACCATACAAAAAACCCGGCCTATCCGCTGTTACCCCTGCTGTATACCGAAGTAGGCACCTTGCTCAAAAACCTTGAGCGATACGGCGAATCTATTCATTCCTTTCAGCAGGCGATCAACAAAAACAAGAAGTACATCCCCGCCTATTCCCGACTGGTCGACGTCTACATTCTCCTGAATGATTTCGACCGTGCGGAACAGACCGCAAAATCAGGATTGGAGCAGAAGAAGAGCAAATCACTCAAGCGGCGCCTGGAAAAGATTGCCAAACTTCGAGCTGAGGCCGCGACAAAGATGGCCAATGAATCAGCACCTGAGACAGCACAATAGAGTGCGCAACCAGGCTTGAAGAACCCAGCCAACAGTGTGATTCCTCTACGTGATCTTGTATTATCCGAAGCGCTGTCATCTAACTTCGTGCGTGCAAATTTGAACCTATCGACATGGACGATACTCTGAACTAAACAACTTGAAATGACGCCTTACTTAAAACCATGAAAGAGTCAGTGAAAGTCCTATATGTGTCCAGCCGAGGTGATATCGGGGGCGGCGGCGAAAACTATCTATTGACCCTGTTCAACAATATCGACAAAAACCGGTTTAAACCCATCGTCGTATTACCCAATGATGGTTCGTTACGACAACCACTGGAAGCCCTCGGGGTTGAGGTACTGGTGATAGAAGCAAACTATGGCTGGCTACAGCCCGATGCGGCTTGGTACAAGACCATCGAGGGCGCTCAGTCCCGTGTCAATGAATATATCTCGCTCATCCAGAACCATAAGATTGACCTGATTCACACCAATTCCAATTTGCGCTTTGAAGGCGCGATGGCAGCCCAAATAACCGGGACGCCGCATTTGTATCTCGCACATATTGAATATCAACCTGAGATGCCGATTTTTCAGCGAGTGCCCCTGCATCTACCCAGTTTCGCTCAATTGATGGATATGCTGTCTGATCATACCGCGGCCGTATCATGGTCGGTTGCCAATACACTGGCCAGTCACATTTCAAACGGTGCAATCGAGGTCATTCACAATGGTCTTGAACTCAGACAGTTTGATGATGCCTTGGCAGTTGAACCGAATGCGTTTCGAACAGAGCTTGGCCTGACCGCGGATGATATTTTAATTACTGCGGCCGGTAGAATTTCCCCTGACAAGGGATTTGACTACTTCGTCGAAGCGGCAAAACGGGTGTCCGAATTAAAACCAGACCATATCCATTTTGCGATCGCAGGAGACCCCGAGAATACCGTTCACGCTACCCTGCTCAACGAACTGGTTCAGAAGCATGACCTAAGCGATCGATTTCATTTCCTCGGATTCAGAAAAGATATCGGCTCGATTTTGGCTGGTAGCGACATTTTTGTTCTGTCCTCACGCAAGGAAGGCCACCCCTACATCATGCTGGAAGCCATGGCATCGAAATGCGCGGTTGTCGCGTGTAACTGTGCAGGGGTTGAAGAAACCATCGAAGATGGCGTGTCGGGATTCATCGTGCCGCTTGGCGATACCGATCTTCTTGCAGAGCGTATAGATGGCCTAATTGATTCTCGCGAACTTCGCGACCGCATGGCCGATGCCGCCCGCACACGAATCGAATCGTCTTTCACCGCGGATAGAACAGCGAATAAGCTAATGGAATGTTACGACCGGTTGGTCTCGCTTACAGCAAAACCCCCTGGGTCGATTGGAATCGAGTTGTTTTTGCAAAACTGTGCAGAACTTGGACGACTTGGGAACCGAAGTATCGAACTGGAACATCGGCTTTCGCAACTGGAACGCAACCCCTTTTCCCGACTTTGCCAATTTGCCAAGCAATTGTTCGGAAATAAGCCGTCTTGAGCTCAGTTTTGCAGCAACCCGCCACAGGATCACGCTCATCAAGTACGGTTCCAGGCCACGATCAGTTAACGGATCAGTTCGCAGATGCGCGTTGTCTGTTTTTACGATTTTATTCTGACTCCAGTTACTCGTTCCCGGATGTCGATAGTGTTTCCGGCTTGGCTGCAGGCGGCTGGCTACTCAAAGGAAAAGCCGCATCCTACTGGCTTCCGTGCCTTCCTGTCGCGCGCAAACTTGACCCTCAGGGACATATCCTCACGGAGGAAGGACTGCCACTGAGTGGGCTGCAAATGGACTGCGATGGACTGACGATAAAAATCTCCGTGCCAACGGATCAGATCGTCGACTGTGTTCTATGGGAATTGCCTCCAGAGCTGGTGGATGAGTTATCCAGTTTAACTGCCCTTGAAACTCAACCCCGCTTTCTTTGGGGTTCCCACAGCTGCTATACCAAGCCCGCCGACCTGTATCTTCATCTTGTCTATGGCTCGGTCTATGAAAACCGAAGCAGTTGGCCAAAACATTGGAAAATTAATTCCGAGAATGACGCACATTCGCTCTATGTTCTGCTCTGCGGGCTTGAGCGAATGACGAATAAAAAAATCTATGCCTTTTTGCAACAGCAACTCCTGTTGTCGGTTATCCACCGGCAGTCAGAGGATGGCGGCTGGTATCATGGCGAGTGGACCGATGACATGGAGTCACACTTTCGCCTTCATACCAGCGCACTGCATCTATTGACCGATGCCTACGCGGCACATCCAGAGCCCATTACCGAACAAGCCCTAAAGAACGGAATCAACTTTCTTGTTCGACAGGCCGATCAGTTGAACGATGGCCTGTGGTTCCTGCATGACTCGCTGGAAACCTCAGAAGCCAGCATGAACACCAGTCCTTTCCGATGGGTTCCGAGCCAGGCCTTTGGCAAATCCATCAGCAATATGCTGGTACTCAATTCACACTGGGATACGACCGTTGTCACGGATCGCGCCGGTCAACTGCTTGATATTGCAGATTGGCACACCCCCGTTGCCGAATCCAACAAGGCAACACTGCATATCCTTGCCGCGCGACCTGCCAAGTGGCTGTATGGAATGCTGTTCCACCTTGTTGAATTGAGTTTTCTTCCCAAGGACAAAGCGGTTGCGCTCCCTGTCTGGAAACGGGCATTAAAACGGGTTGGCTGGAAATATATTATCCCCCGTTTCCATTTCATCAAGGCCCGCTTCCCGCGGCTTGTGATGCCCGGAGGCTTTCTTGACCGCGGCTTATCATTGAAGGGAGTCTCTGGACCCTATCAGGCGATCAACGTGATGGACCTGATACGCCTGCAGCGTCGATTCCCCTCGCTTGCACTGAGAACCTGTATCAACAACGCGATTGAGTACACCTACCGCAGCGGCCTGTGGGAAAATTGGAGCGAGGACAAGCGCTGTCATTATGCCTACGGATTCTGGGCCGAGGCGCTCTACCATCTGTGCTTGCTCGACACCAACACCACCTATCGCGACAAACTGGTGCGCACGCTGCAAAAGATGCAACACCATCACCTCGGTCTACCGCCGTCTTTGCTCGGGGCCAACCGGGAAGCCGTAGTTCCAGCAGATCGAACATTCGATTTCGCAGCGCTACCCGCATCGGTCGAGTTTGCCGATCTATCCAGTTCGCAGCACACCGAAATCCTGCTTATGAACCTCGGAAAAGAGGCCGTTTCAGTTGATCTTCAAAATCTCGCGCCCGATTTGCAATGGCGTACCGTTGCAGGCACTGATACCGACACTCAAGTCATATCACTGTCT
Organism: Chromatiaceae bacterium; assembly: GCA_012965975.1. Taxonomy (GTDB): domain Bacteria; phylum Pseudomonadota; class Gammaproteobacteria; order DTRM01; family DTRM01; genus DTRM01. The sequence goes on from DTRM01000117.1 coordinate 41,581, forward strand.
TCCGGTGAATGGATATCTGGTCAGTGACACAACCCCATATTGGCATTGTCTCTCCGGAGTTCCCGCCCGATATCGGTGGCATTGAGAACTACGCCCTAGGCTACGTGCTTGCCCTTGCGAAACTTGATTACCGAGTGACGGTGTTTACCCGAAAACATGATCAGGGTGAGATTTCCCTGCCTGATATTGAAATCCGACCGGTGTTAAAACTACGACGAGCACTTGACCGTGGGGTCATCAAAAACCCGGCCATTGATGTCTGGCATTGCATGAATGCGGCCTATGCCTGGGTTGCTGAAGAGACCCATCGCCCGGTGGTTGTCTCAGTACACGGAAATGATTTTCTGCACGCCTACATACCGATGACCGCGCCCGCGATTTATCAGTTTGGACCGCTGTGGCGCTGGGAGACACAACTTCGAAAGCTCGATCATTTGTGGTTGAGCAATTCGACAACAAAAATAAAGCAATGGCTACCTAAAACCACCGGCATCGTCACCAACAGTCACTACACCGAGAAGGTTCTGTTGGAGAAAATCCCCGCCTGCCGTGGAAAAACCCTAACGGCACTGGTTGCATTTGATCCGTTCTTTCTTGAGCTCCCGCTTCACCCAGATGAACGTCATGATCCAGTACAACTAATCAGCATCACCCGACTGTCAGAGCCTAGAAAAAATATCCACCGTGTATTGAAGGCGCTTTCAACACTTAAAAACAAGTATGATTTTCGCTACACCATCGTCGGAGATGGAGCATATCGATCTGATCTGGAAGCTCTCGCAAGCCAGCTGGGGCTTGCCGAACGGGTTCAGTTCACAGGTAAATTGTCCGGTCCCGAGCTGCGTGAAACACTGCTGCAGTCGGATCTGTTCATACTGACCTCTTCCATTCTCCCTACCAGTCACGAGGGCTTTGGCCTGGTTTATCTGGAGGCTGCGGCCTGCGGCGTTCCATCGCTGGCAGCACGGATCGCAGGCGCGGCAGAAGCGATAGAGGATGGTATCAGCGGCTACTTCGTCGACGAACCAGAGACCGACAACATCGCTGCTGCGCTAGACCGGTTTCTTGGTCGTGATATCCGCTTTAGTCGCAGCCGGTGTCGGGAGTTCAGCCGGCGCTTTTCATGGGAGCAAGTGGTCGACAAAGCGGTACCCTTTTACAACGTCTAACCGTGCCATCTTCAACGACGCACCAGATGCCCATCTCTCCACTCACGCAATGTATCGTTGCCCATCCACTGCCGCAGAATGGTTTTCAGGCGTTGCGTCTCAGCCGGAAACTTTTTCGACACATCTTCAGCACCGTTATAACCATCCTGCATATCAAATAACCAATACTCCGCACCCTGCTTCATCGGCAGATACACCAGCTTCCAGCGATCGTCCCGAACCATCCGGTCGCGCGCAGTGATTGCCAACTCATTCATATCTGGTTTAAGTGACAGGGTCCCGGTGGCCTTGTCTCTCACCTCAAGCAGCGTAAACAGATCCGGGTACTTCAAATGATGCTCGCCCATGCCCGGAATCGGTGCGAGCCAAACACCGGTTTCGTGGAAGGCATAACGTTGGTCACTGGATGTCTCGCCACGCATCAGTGGTAACAGAGACTCCCCCTCCATACTGTCTGGTACCGGTAATCCCGCCATCTCCAACAAGGTCGGAGCCAAATCGATCGTTCGCGTCGTGGCTTCAACTCGCAGACCCGCTTGCTGGATCTGCGGTGACAAAATAATTAATGGAACACGCGCGCTGGGGTCATCACCCAGCAAGCTATTACCCTGCCCCCAGGTATATTTCTCGAACAAATCGACGCCATGATCGCTAAAGATGACGACAATGGTGGAATCCATCAGTCCTGACGCCTTCAGGTAGTCAACAATGCCCTTAACCGTATGATCAAAATTCAACACCCCACCGTCGTACAGATCGGATATCTGCTGAACATCAAATTTGCTTTTGTCCTGCGACTGACGCTTGATGATCTCACTGGGTTTACTCAGACCCGACATCGCATAACGCGATTCGCCCTGATAAGCAGGGTCAGAAAACATCTGGTAGAAGGGATATTCCGAACCAAACGGCAAATGCGTATTCGACGTAAATACCATCAACATGAACGGGTCATCGCCCTGCGCTAGATCATGAATCTGTCGCGTCGCCACCTGTCCCAAATGACTGCTGAGGGGTACGCCTGCGAGATAATAAATCTCTGGCAACATCGTTTTTCCAAATCGATTGTGTGTAAACAGCGAGAGAAACAGACGCAGATCCTTGGGTCCCTGGCGAATCAAATACTTTAGATTCCATTGGTCATCCGGTAAATCTTTGTGCTGAAAACCAAACCCCAACTTGCCGAGATCAGCGCCCGCCCAATCCGATACCACGGATGTTCGGTAACCTGCCTCGGCCAACTCGGTCACCAGATCCGTCACCGGAAGGAGGGTCTTGTCATTGGCGACATAGTTATCGCGCACACCATGGGTATGCGGCCAAGTACCCGTCAACATCGAGGCCATACTCGGTGCGGTACGCGCCAAGGGCACATAACAATTGGTAAACTGCACCCCATCAGCGGCCAGTCCATCCAGATACGGAGTAACCGGGCGATGATAGCCCGCAGCCCCAAAACGGTCCGCACGCAGCGTATCCGCCCCAATCATCACGATATTCGGTCGAGCTTGAGCCGCATACTGTCCTGCCACCAGTGGTGTGGTTGGCAAGCCGATCGAGGCCCAATAAAAAAAAGCCGGCACCACCACCATCAATAATGACAACAATACCGCCACGCCTAGTCGACGCTGCCCAAGTAGTCGCACCACTCCGAGCGCACAAATCAATGCGCAAACGCCCCAGAACCCCACCTTCGCGCCAGCAAGCAAGCCTGGGGTTAACAGGTCATGCAAGGGGTACAAGCGACTCACGCGGTATAAGAAAGAGGCGACGATGCTCGACGGGATATGCAGTAGTTGATCGCAGAACTGAAGCAGGATCAGATAGGTAAAGCTCACAGCCGAGGCGAACAACGCCCCAAACCAGTGCCACGCCTTGCCACGCACCACTTGTAGTGCAGCATACACGACCGCGCCAACCCCCATCAGTACCGAACTGATCAGAAAGGCCCAAAACACCAAACGTGAAATCGCCCACAGGCTATACAGTGCAAAATAACTGAGAATTTCTTCCTGTATGGCGGGCCCTGTACGCGTCAGGTCAGTGACCGACTTCAGCGTCAGTAATAGCGTAAACAATGCCGCCGCACCTAGAACGAGCAACATTCGATACTTCAACGGCATCGGTGGGGGCATGGGATCGTCGCTCCATAGCGAGTTAGGCAGCTGTAAAATTAGAGGTTACTATAGCATTTCATCTCTGAAACCGATAAGAAAGACATGAGTCAGCCGCCCTGCATTTCGGTCATCATGGCGTGCTATAACGCCGAAGCGTTCCTGCGCGAATCGGTTGATAGCGCCCTCGGCCAAAGTTGGGAGAATATCGAACTGGTGGTCGTCGACGACGGCTCTACTGATGACTCGGTCACGATTCTGCGCGAGTACGGTGATCAAATTCGTCTAATCGAACAGCACAATAGTGGTCCCTATCCCGCCCGTAATCGCGGACTCGATGCCTGCCATGGCGAGTGGGTCGCATTTTTGGATGCCGATGACTACTGGGAACCCGATATGCTTGAGAAACTGGCCACTGCGCTGGATTCTCAACCTGCTGATATAAGCTACTGCGGATGGCGAAACATTGGCGACAACCTGTCAGGTAATCCGCCGTACATCCCCCCCAAATACGAAGACGGCGATATCGTTCGCCATTTCCTCAAAGGCACACCTTGGCCAATCCACGCCGCGCTCATCCGTAAATCCATCCTCGATCAGATCAACGGATTCTCTACCCGACATTTTTCATCGATGGACTACGACCTGTGGATCCGCGCCATCGCGGCAACCCAAAACATCGTCTTGGTACCCGAGGTACTCGCCTACTACCGCTGGCATGACCAAGGCCAGATCTCGACCAATCGCTGGAAGCAAACCCTGAACGCGTGGCACGTACGACGTGATTTTGCGGCGGCCAACCCCAACCTCGTCGACCACATCAGCCAATCAGACCAACACGCGCTGATCAATGGCCCACTACTCAATATGGCCTATCAGACCTACTGGAAACACGACCTGATATCCGCCCAACCCCTGTTCCGCAAGGCCTTTCTGACGGGCGCCTGGAAGCTCAGCGACCTGAAATACATTCTGCCGAGTTGGCTCCCCGGCCCGATCTATCGAGCCCTGCTCGGACTGGCCGACCGGTAACCTCCTATCCATTCCGGTAACCCCGAGTTTTCCCGTGTTGGAAATCATGGGCGACGGGTTCATCGCGAACCCTGATTTCCAACACGGGAAAACTTGGGGTTCTCAACCAAAAATGCTCAAGTTTTCTCGCAGTTACGACGATTAATCCGTAGCATAAACTGAAATCTCCGCTAGATCTCAAGGACAGATCCGTACCCGCCTATGAGCCGCCTGATCATCCTGATGTACCACATCGTCGATCACTCTCTGGATGCAACCGAGGCGAAGTACTGCTGCCTCCCCGATCGTTTCGATGCACAGATGCACTACCTCGCTCATTGTGGATTGCCACTGGTCAGCCTTGATCAACTCGCCGAGTGTCGACGTCAAGGTACCGCTTGGCCCGACCACGGCATCGCGGTCACCTTCGATGATGGTTTTGCCGACTTCCACGCCAATGCCATGCCCTCACTGCAGCGCCACGGAGTGCCCGCCACCATGTTTGTTGTCACCGACCGGTTTGGCGCGACCAATGACTGGATGCACACACGCGAATACCCCAAGCGCCGCCTGATGACCCTCGAGCAACTAAAAGATATTCATCAACGCGGCGTTTGCCTTGGCACACATACCCGCAGCCACGCCTGCTTGCCGGAACTCAATCAGGCACAGCTTGATACTGAGATCCGCGACAGCAAAGCCGATCTGGAAGCCGCCATCGGCGATACCGTGCAACACTTTGCCTATCCCTTTGGGCAGTATAATGAAGCCGCACGCAATACCGTGGAGGCCGCCGGTTATGCCACTGCCTGCTCCACACGCAGCGGGTTTAATCGCGCGGATGTGGACCCGTTCCAACTACGCCGCATTGAAGTTTATGGCTCGGACTCGTTGGCCCGGTTTCAAAAGAAACTCCGCTTTGGTGTCAATGATATGCCGTGGTACTTCACCCCGCGCTACTATCTCAAACGCGTCGGCCAAAAACTGGGGCTGAACTGATGGATATCAGTATCATCATCTGCACCTATAATCGCAGTCATAACCTCGCGGACTGCTTCTCCCATCTTGTTGCCCAGACCAATGTCGAGACCGTCGACTGGGAAATCATACTGGTCGACAACAACTCTGCGGACGACACCGAGGCAACGGTCAAGCAGCTCAATCAAACCCTGTCGTTGAACATCCGCTACGTATTCGAAGGCGAACAAGGACTCTCCGTGGCACGTAACCGCGGCATACAGGAATCCGATGCGACCTGGCTTATTTTCATCGATGATGATATTCGAGTCGAACCACAATGGTTACACGCGATCCATGAAGGCTTCAGCCTGCATGACTGTGATGCGGTCGGCGGTCGTATTCATATACAGAGTCCGGAGTCACTACCCGACTGGATTCAACCCGACATGTATGGTTTTCTCGGCCATCGGGATTTTGGTGACGAATCATTCAAGATGGATGGTGTCAATCAGTTCCCCTTTGGTGGAAATATGGCGATGCACCGTCGCGTGTTCGAGCGCATTGGTCGATTTGACACGCGCATGGGTCGCAAGGGTGAAGGCCGCAAGGCCGCTGAGTTATTCAAGGGCGAGGAAACCGATTTCTTTATGCGCCTGAAGGAAACCGGTGGTGACACTTATTATGCACAGGCTGCCATTGTGCAACACCTGATTCTTCCGCACCAACTGCAACGACGATTCTTCCGTACCCTGCACCACACCGCCGGACTGCAAAAAGCCGTGCTCGATACCCAGACGTTTAACCGTACCCTATTTGGCATCCCGCTGTTTCTGTATACCCAGATTATTCGCGCAGGCGCCAAGTATCTCGTGCAGCTACTGAGCCGTGGACCCGCCTTTGCGTTTCGCCAGCAAATGAATGTCGGGTACTTCACCGGTATGGCCAGAGGCTATCACCAACGCACGCTTTCTGAGCGTCAACAAGGATCGACCAAGGCATGAGCGATCGACATCCTCACGGGCCAATTTTTGTAGTCGGAGCGGCACGTTCAGGCACCACGCTGTTACAGTATATGCTGGGCTCTCACCCCAATATTTCCGCGCCCACCGGCGAGTCTCAATTCATCATTCCACTGCAACGCGACGCCAGTAAATTTGGCGGCCTCACCGAACTCGCCAACATCGAGCGCGTGCTGCTTGAAATGCAGCGCATCAGCCCTGAATTCATCGACACGGACTTGCACGGCATGCGTTTCGACGCGCCGTCTCTGGCACGCGATTGCGTAAAGCACGGTGCCGATAGCATCACCAAGATTATTAGCCACGTGTACGAGACCAATGCTCGCGGCGAGGGGAAACAACGCTGGCTGGATAAAACCCCGTACTACATACTCAATCTGGATACGATTCTGAGTATGTTTCCGGATGCGCAGATTATTCATTTGATTCGCGATGGGCGTGACAACGTATTGTCGATGCTGGCACGAAAACATGACTTGAGACTGTTCAATGTCCATCATGCCGCAAAGACCTGGCAACAATATGTCGAAGCCGGACAATCATTCGGCCGACACCTGACTGCCAATCAGTATCACGAGATACGCTACGAAGATCTTGTCAGCGACCCGACCAAACACATGGCAGACATTTGCGAATTTCTCGGTGAAGTATTCGACCCAGCCGTGGTAGAGTTCAAAAAGTCCCGTGATAGTGGCGCCAAAACCCCCATGCTCAAACAATCAATACAAGGTGGTAACACCGACAAGTGGCGCACTCAGATGACACCACGATCAATCCGCGTGGTTGAAGGTGCCGTTGGTGAAACGCTGGAGCGAAATGGCTATCAGATAAGCACCTCAACGGTACGGTTACCCCTGCTTGTACGGGCGGGCTATCGTGTCCACGAGTATATCAGCCGCTGGATCAGCCGCAATCTTGGTGACATTTTTGCCTGCCGCTAACCACCCGCTTTGTGTCGATCTCGATGGTACTCTCATCAAGACTGACTTGCTGATCGAGTCGGCCTTTGCCCTGCTCCGGCTAAATGTTCTGTATCTGTTTCTGTTTCCTTACTGGTTATTCTCCGGTAAGGCCCATCTCAAGCATGAAATCGCACGTCGTGTTGATATCGACGTGTCCTTGCTTCCCTACAATAGTGCGCTTGTTGAGTATCTAACGGAGCAACATAGTCAGGGGCGTCCATTGATCCTCGCCACGGCCTCCAATCAAAAGTTTGCCCACGCCGTCGCCCAATATCTTGGCCTGTTTGATCGAGTGTTGGCCAGCGATGAACAGACCAACCTGTCGGGACATAGAAAACGCGATCAACTACTCGCCGACTACGGTGACAATGGCTTTGCCTATGCTGGCAACGCACGCATCGATCTGGAGATCTGGTCTCATGCGGACGAGGGAATCATCGTCGATGCGACTTCGAGTGTCACACAAGCCGCAGAAACGTTAACACGCGTGTCAGCCACCTTCGCGTCAACAAAACTCTACTCCCCATTGTCACGCTACCTCAAGGCCATGAGAATCCATCAATGGCCAAAAAACGTGTTGGTATTTGTGCCTCTGGTCGCCGCACATCAATTTTCTGATGGCGATGCGGTCCAGGCGGCGATCATTGCCTTTTTTTCGTTCGGACTCTGTGCCTCCAGTGTTTACCTGCTGAATGATCTGGTCGACCTGCCTTCTGATCGCGCCCACCCAAGAAAATGCAATCGCCCCTTCGCCTGCGGTGAAATCCCGCTCATACACGGTGCCCTGATCGCACCGGTTTTGCTTATTGCCAGCTTTGCTCTCGCGCTGTTATTACCGCCCGACTATCTTTTGGTTCTTTCACTGTACTACGTTGCCACCATGGCCTATTCGTTTCGACTCAAACAGGCCGCATTGATCGATATCATGCTGCTTGGCTGGCTGTATACCCTCCGCATCATCGCTGGAGCCGCGGCTGAAGACATCGAGCCCTCCTTCTGGCTGTTGGCCTTCTCGATGTTTCTGTTCATTAGCCTGGCTTTGGTAAAACGCTATACAGAGGTTCGCACCATGATTGCACTGGGAAAAACCGACATCGCCGGACGTGGCTATCGTAGTTCGGACCTTCACCTGTTATCCCAATTTGGTAGCGCCAGCAGTTATATGGCCATCCTAGTTCTGGCCTTGTACATCAATAGCGAAAATATCTCGGCAATGTATCAGCGCCCCGAACTCATCTGGATTCTGTGCCCACTGATGCTATATATGATCACCCGAATATGGCTGTTGGCGCACCGGGATGAGATCGATGAAGATCCTGTCGTATTTATTATGAGCGACCGCCGGAGTCAGGGGCTCATGTTACTGGGTGCGATACTGATGTGGTTCGCCATTTAGCCCGAGGATAAATCATGACTATAAGTGTGTTTATATTAATCTTGGTCAGCGTTGCGATATCAGCGCTTGCGCAAATCTCTTTAAAAGCCGGAATGTCCGCCGAGGCCATTCAGCTGGCGCTAGATTCAGACACCGATCGACTCGATACCATCACCACCATAGCCTCTAATCCCTACGTGCTCGGAGGTCTGGGATTGTATGGTTTCGGGGCCATATTATGGCTGTTGGTGCTGGCGCGAATCGATGTCAGCATGGCCTATCCATTCGTCGGTCTGGGCTTCATCCTTACCATGGTGTTCGCCAGCCTGTTTCTGAACGAACAACTCACACTGGTCCGCATCGCTGGAACCATGCTGGTTGTGTCCGGGGTTTTTCTGGTGGCTAAAAGCTAGGGAATCTCGGGTTACTGCTCAAAATAGCCCATCTGATGCGCAACGGCCGACACCTCACCCAGCACCTGTTCGATCTGCTGCGTATGCGCACCGGATTTCCATTTATCAAGCCGAATCTCGGAAAATTCATTGAACGGCGTCGCCATGGTTTTTTTACAGGCCGCCTGCAACGCGTCTGAGTAGTGAACCCCGCAGGCCCGGAATATAGCGGCCAGTTCAGCGTCTGCATTCGCGACCAGATCTTCATACTTTATCTCGACCCATTGCGACGATGGAATCGCCGCGCCCGCCAGCATGATCGCCTCATTCATCGTGCGATACTGGAACGCACAAACCGTCTCTATCTCTGCGCTGAGGAGATTCCTCCAACCCTCAGCGAGAAAAAAACACCAGCGCTGATAACGCCCGCCGCTAATCTGAACATTCTCCGGTAATGTGTCCGCCCAAGTACCAAACTCTTGCGCCTTGCCCCACCCATGCATCAGGGAATTGATATTGTCGCCCGGTGAGCGTTTCACATAGACGAAGGTTGCGTCCGGAAACAACGCGTGCAGATAGGGAATACACAGGCCATTCTGGTTGTTCTTGTCAACGACACGCCGATTCCCAAGATGCCGGTAAAAATATCGAGACATCGCGTCACGATCGACATCACTGGCATGATCTGAACCCAATGCATGGCTGCTCCATTCGCGCTCCGCCAACGGGTGTAGATCAATCCAGACATCATGAGTCTCACGATTCAGACTCCTCAACTCGGGGGCCTGAGACAATAGTTTGTACAGTAAGGTCGTGCCGGCCCGACTACACCCGACGACAAATACCGGGCGCTGCAAACGACGCCCCACCAGCGGCCAAACGATACCTCGTAACCACTGCAGGCCACGCCGAGAATAAAACATCAGGTTTTTAGTAATTTTGGCTAGTAATAGTTTCATAATCCGTTGATCGATGCAGCTGACAAGAGCATGAATCGCCTGCGCCTCAGGGGGCCATTATAGGGGTAATTGCTGCATTCTCCGAACATTGGATGCGCTTCAGAAGCGCCCGAATTCGGCCGCTAATAGTAGCAATCCGGGGCTCATTAAATCTCGCCTACGGCACCCGTTGACGGTGCTCCCACCCATCTGAAAATATAGTTTTTTATTAGTTTTCATATAGTTATATAATTAAATCAATGCAAAGGAGTGAGTTAACAACAAGCCATGCGTGACGCCGTCGTTCTCGCCTTCCTGATCGGATGCGTCGTCATGACCATCAAACGCCCTTGGTGGGGTGTGTTGTGTCTGGCCATATTCAGTTACATGAACCCCCATGCCTATGCCTGGGGCTTCGTGCGCACTCTACCGGTATACCAAACCCTGTTTATCGTCGCCGTTCTCGTCTTCTTCACCACCAAAGACAAGCAGCGCCTGCCCAAGGACTGGCGCGTTACCACATTCTACTGCCTGTGGGCCTATTTCTTCTTCACCACCTTGACGGCTGAAAATCAGTTCTGGGCGTGGCCGAAACTACTCGAAGTATCCAAAATATACGCGCCGTTCTTTCTGACGCTAATGCTGATCAATACCCGTGAAAAACTCTACTATCTGATTATTACCATAGCCGCTTCCATCGGCCTTCTCGGTGCCAAAGCCGGTATCTGGGCCATCGGCTCGGGCTTCGCCTACCGCGTGTATGGCCCCGAAGGGACACAATTCTATGAAAATAATGCCTTCGCGATTGCGGTGCTGATGGTACTGCCGTTGATCGTGTTATGGATACGCGAGACGGCCGATTGGCGTATTCGCTATGCCTGCATGGCGGCGATCCCTCTGTGCATCTGCTCGGTCATCTCATCATGGTCACGCGGCGCACTCCTGTGTCTGGGCGTCGTGGGATTCCTGCTACTCTGGCACAGCAGTCGCAAGTGGCTGATCCTGCCGATTGCAATCGCAGGCGTTGTCTACAGCGTCGAGTTTCTCCCCGAAGAGTGGTTTGCGCGCATGTACACGCTGGGAACCTACGGGGAAGACGCGTCCGCGCTAGGTAGACTACAGGCGTGGGCAGACGGCTGGCGCTATGTCCTGAAACACCCCTTCACCGGTGCGGGATTTGATGGATGGCGTTATGTCACGTTCCGTGATTGGCACAGTTCCTATGTTGAAATGCTGGCCGAACATGGCTTCATCGCGTTTGCAATGTGGCTAAGCTTGATGCTGGGCTCTATCATCAGCCTGACCCGCCTACCCGGACTCGTTGCCCATCGACCAGACATGGCCTGGGTTAAAAACTACAGTTACATGGTCAGGGCATCGCTGGTAGCCTATATGGTTGGCACACTGTTCCTGGGCTTGGCTTACTGGGATATTTTCTATCACATGGTATTCATTTCCGTATTGATCAAAAAATTCGCTCTGGAGCAGTTGGCAGAAGAGCCAGACCCCGCCTTTCGACGAGAGGCAAAAGACAAGAACTACGCCGAACAGTTTGATCACTCAGCGAGTCCCCACAGCTACTAACAAGGCGAAATTCATGAGCGGCATTTGTGGCTGGAATGGCACCAGCACCACCAGAGAACAGGCAGACACTACCGTTCAAGGCATGGCTGGCCAACTGCATCTGGGCGAACCAAAGCTCAATCTACATGCGGCCTATTCGGGCTTTGCGTGTGCCGCCAGTGGTGACCCTGGCTTGCCCTCACTGCATGACGACGACAATGTATGCGTGACATGCTATGGCGACCCTTGGCTGAGATCCGGCGCCTCGGACCGACACAGACCGAACAAACAGGCCGCGGTATTCATCGCGGCAAGCTATCTTGAGAAGGGCATTGATTGCCTGCGCTCGCTGCATGGCATTTTTGTTGTCGCCATACATGACAAACGCAGCCAGCAAACCCTGATCGCGGTCGATCGCGCGGGTACGCTTCCCTTGGCCTATCACGTGACTGGCAACGGCCTGATCTATGCCTCCACCGCATCAAGCATCGCCGCACACGCCGATGCCCACTCCGATATCGATGCTCAGGGCATCTTTAATTTCCTCTACTTTCACATGGTACCCAGTCCCGGCTCGATCTATACGGGTCAGCATAAGCTGCTACCAGGACAATACGGGGTTTACTCTCATGGTGAATGGAGAACCGATTTTTACTGGCATATGGACTACGCCGATGAGTACTCAGCCAATCTCGATGAACTGGAAGAGGAATTTCATTCTCTGTTACGCCGTTCCATCCGGGATGCCTCACGACACAATACAGTCGGTGCCTTTTTATCTGGTGGAACCGACAGCTCCACAGTCTCCGGCGTCCTTGCAGAGATCAGCGACAACCCCGCACAGACCTACTCGATAGGATTTAATGCCGAAGGCTTTGATGAGACGGAGTATGCACGCATCGTCTCGACAAAATTCGCCACCAATCATCATGAATACTACGTCACCCCGGACGACGTCGTCGATGCCATTCCCCATATAGCTGCCTCCTATGACGAACCCTTTGGAAACGCCTCGGCCGTACCCACCTACTACTGCGCGATGCGCGCACGCGACAACGGCATCGACACCCTGCTCGCAGGCGATGGCGGAGATGAGCTGTTTGGTGGCAACAGCCGCTACGCGACTCAGAAGGCGTTTGAGATCTACGACAACATCCCGAACATACTGCGCAAGGGCTTGATCGAACCACTCAGCCATCTCCCCGGACTCGACAAGTTACCCGCCACGCGGAAAATCCAAAGCTATATTCGCCAGGCCAAAATACCGTTGCCCGATCGCTTGGAAACCTACAACTTTCTGCATCAGACCTCGCCCCGCGAAATCTTCACCTCCGACTTTTTGGCACACATAGATGCTGATCGACCCATCGGCATCATTCGCGAGGTGTATCAGCGTGGAGATACCGACTCATACATCAATCGAATGATGCACATGGATCTCAAAAACACCCTTGCTGACAACGATTTTCGCAAAGTCTGCAAGATGTGTGAACTCGGCGGAGTCAATGTCCGTTTTCCGCTCATTGACGAGGATATGATGGAGTTTTCGGCGCGTATTCCACCCTCGCTTCAGGTGCGGGGATACAAACTACGCTACTTTTTCAAACGCGCGTTACGAGATTTTTTACCCCCGGAGGTCATCACCAAATCCAAACACGGCTTTGGCCTACCGTTCGGAAAATGGATGGTCAGCCACGCACCCTTGCGCGAGATGGCCAACGAAAGCCTGAACTCATTGCAGCTTAGGGGCTATATCCGCCCCGACTACATTACCAAGCTAAAAGAACTGCATCAGGGTCCCCATGCGTCCTATTACGGCGTCATGATCTGGGTCATGATGATGCTGGAGCAGTGGTTACAGAGTCGGGATATCTGAGAACCTATCTAGGCTCTGAGCGAAGCGTTGAGCCGGGCACAACCTTATGTAATCTTGTTAACCACAAAGCGAAACTTGCCGGATTTTTCGGCCGGTATTTCATCTACCCGTTCAATCACCACATCAACCCCCGCCCCCATGCGTTTCTGCAGCCCGGAAAGAATAGTCATATTATCGGTATCGGAAAAGTCAGCGTTAGCCACCAACAAAACCCTGAGTAAAGTTTTACTCTCCTGGATGATCTTGAAGGTTTCTACGCTCTCCACATCACGCAGGACATAGATCAGCGCGAGCCCATGCATCATGGTGCCATCGGCGGCGCGGATAAAGTCGGTGGCGCGTCCCTGAATCTCCTGCAGCATCGGCAAGCCTCGTCCACAGGCACAGGTGTCGGTGCTCATCACCGCGATGTCGCCAGTTCGATAGCGAATGAAGGGATAATCATGGGTAGCCAAATGGGTGACGACGATCTCACCCGGCATACCATCGGCAACAGGACGGCCTTCCTGATCGATCAACTCGACGATAATGTCATCCGCGGTAATGTGCATGCCACCCTGGGGACACTGATGCGCGATGAAGCCTGCATCTCGGCCGCCGTATCCATTGGCGACCGGACAGCCGAATACTCGCTCTATATCCGCTCGTTGCTCATCGTAGAGGCGCTCGGAGGTAACAAACGCAACTTTTATACCGAGTTGGCTCATGTCTACGCCTCGACACTCGGCGTGGCGCGCGATCAGCGACAAGGCCGATGGGTAACCGAATAGCATTTTCGGCCGTACCTGTTTTATTTCCTCGACAAACTGGTCCAGCTTGGAATCGGATATTTCAAAGGCGGATAGCAGACGTGTGCGCAGTAACTTGTCGCGAATAGCTCGTACGCGGTCTTGGCTACCCAACTCGATGGGCGAACCCCACACCACGATTTCTGGATCACCGATATCGACGCCCCACCAGCGAGTAGCACGCCACTTGGCCGCCACATCGTGGGATACCCGGCGACGTCCGATATAAAAAATCAACGGCGCACCACTTGAACCACCGGTATTAAATCGTGCGATTCCAGCGGCGTTATTGGCTTTGAGATCATCAGAGTGCTCTCTGATCTCGGCCTTGGTCAAGAATGGGAGTTGCTGCAGATCGTCTATGCGTTTGACGGATTCAGGTGAAAACCCATGCTCGCTAAATAGACGCTGATAGTACGGTACCTGTGACTTCGCGTGAACTAACAAGCTGCGCAGGCGCTCGACTTGTAATGCCTCTATGTCGTCCCTTGACCACCACTGGACCTTCTCCATGTGATCCCGATCCGCAACGGTTGTATGGCGCTTTAGGCGTTCGTGCAGCGGGAAAATCAGCTTCGCTACCAATGTCGTATAGAGGGATGCCATCAGGATCCAGCCTCTGCCAAACGTCGATACAAGGGCAACAGTAACTCACGGACATTTGTCCAAGTATATTGTTCAACCAACTCCCGACCCGCCGCAATCATCGTATCGCGTAGCGTCACATCCGTAAGCAATTGCGTCATCGCGTCCGCCATCGCCTGATGATCACCCGTAT
>DTRM01000118.1:0-2048 GCA_012965975.1 Chromatiaceae bacterium
AACCAAGAAATCCATGGAAGGAAAATGCGGTGAAGGCAAGTGCGGCGGCATGAAATAGGCTGAACCGCCATGCGTGACTATGTAGTCAGTGGCGCAGGGCTTGGTCTGCGGCGGACCCTGATGGGTCCGCTTGTGGATCATCCACCGCCCCAAATACGTTTCATGGAAGTCGCGCCCGAAAACTGGATCGGGGTCGGTGGACATTTGGGGCGAGGCTTTCGAGCTTTTACCGAAAAATACCCCTTTACCTTGCACGGACTGTCCCTTTCGATTGGCAGCCCTTCATCATTGGATACGAACCTCGTCAAAGATATTCGCAAACTCATGCAAGAGCACGGAATGTCCTTGTATACCGAGCATCTAACGTACTGCAGCGACGACGGCCACCTGTATGATCTGATGCCCATCCCATTCACACCCGAAGCGGTCGACTATGTCGTCGCACGCGTACAACAGGTTCAGGACATTCTCGGCCAACGCATCGCACTGGAAAATGCATCCTACTACGCCGCGCCGCAGCAAGAGATGAGTGAAATAGAGTTCATCAATGCGGTACTTGAGGGGGCCGACTGTGATCTGTTGCTGGACGTCAATAACATTTACGTCAATAGTGTTAATCACCGCTATGATGCGGAAGAATTCTTAAAAGCCTTGCCCGGTGAGCGCATCGCCTATTGTCATGTCGCTGGCCACTACAATGAGGCCGACGATCTGATTGTCGATACTCACGGCGCTGATGTGATTGATCCGGTATGGAAACTTCTGGATACCGCCTACGACCATTTTGGGGTATTTCCTACTCTACTGGAACGCGATTTCAACATCCCTCCACTACCTGAGTTACTTACCGAAGTTGATATGATTTGCAGCATGCAAAGCCAACAACGCACAGCTCATGAACAACTCGTCAAAACCTGACTTTCGCGACACCCAGTACGCCTTTGCCAGGCATATTCGGGATCCACAAACCCATGCCGCACCCGCAGGCATCGAAGATCGACGCATGGGCATCTACCGTGAATTATTTTACAACAATATCGAAGGCTTCTGCTCTTCCAACTTTCCGATTCTTAAATCGCTCTACACAGAAAACCGCTGGCATACCATGATCCGGCAGTTCATGGTTCAGCATCAGTGTCATACCCCTTACTTCCCCAAGTTCGGCCAAGAATTTGTCGATTTTCTCGAACACGAACGTGACGATGCGGATGACCCTCCGTTTCTACTCGAACTTGCCCACCACGAATGGGTCGAGACGGCGCTGGCATTGGATGAGACGACTCTGGAGTCATTTGCAAGCGTCGAGCCAGTCGATCTCTTAAATCATGTTCCCGTGGTGTCACCGCTGGCTTGGCCTCTGCAGTATCGTTTCCCCGTGCATCAGATTGGCCCCGATTTCCAACCACAAGAACCCTCAACACAGCCCATCTACTTGCTGATTTACCGGAATCGGGACGACGATGTCGGTTTCATGGAGACCAACCCCGTCACCTTTCGACTGGTACAGATTTTACAGACCAATAACGGTTGCACCGGACGCGCTGCCCTCGATCAGATCGTCGTTGAAATGAATCATCCACAACCCGAGGTCGTCATCAATGGTGGCTACGACACATTAGTCCAACTACTCCAACGCGATATTATTCTCGGCACCCGAGCCCCCTAAGAAGGCACTCCTGGTCAGTCTACTGAATGCATTGCCTCGCTCATGCTTCGGCTTTATCTGGCACCTATTTTATTAGGCTCGCCGCGTTGTTTTTCCTTGGTGCCGGTCGTTATTTTAGGCTGGATTATTTCATCGCCAATAAGTTCCGGAATTCAGGGAATTATTAAAACCCCACCCTAGCCCTCTCCCTGAGGGAGAGGGCTAGGGTGGGGTTGAGTCCGAAATTATGGGGATTGACTACAATTAGAATCAGCGTAGAAAACAACTATCAATAAGAGTACCGCGAGGGCCATACATGAAGGCAGCTGAACTGTTTGTGAAGTGTTTGGAGAATGAGGGCGTGGAACACATCTTCGGCATCCCGGGAGAAGAAAACCTGGAT
>DTRM01000118.1:2066-8621 GCA_012965975.1 Chromatiaceae bacterium
ACTGCTCGACAGCCCCATCAAATTCATTACCACCCGTCACGAACAGGGTGCGGCATTTATGGCCGACGTCTATGGCCGCCTCACCGGCAAAGCCGGTGTTTGTCTCGCCACGTTGGGGCCCGGTGCCACCAATCTGGTCACCGGCGTCGCCGATGCCAACATGGATCACGCCCCCATCATCGCTATCGCCGGCCAAGCCAGCACCAATCGTCTGCACAAGGAGAGTCACCAAGTACTCGACCTGGTCAATCTGTTCGACCCCATCTCAAAATACAGCACCCAAATTCTCGAGCCTGAAATCATTCCCGAGGTCGTGCGCAAGGCCTTCAAGGTCGCGGAAGCGGAGAAGCCAGGTTGCAGTTTTATCGACTTCCCGGAAAATATTGCCGAAATGACAATTGAGGGCAAGTCGCCGCTCAAGGTTCAAAGCGCCAGCCCACCGGTTCCGCCTCGCGACAAAATGGAACAGGCGGCACAAATTATTTCCAATGCGAAGTTTCCCATCATCATGGCTGGTAACGGTGTCATTCGTGCCAGCGCGTCAGATCGACTGGTGGATTTTGCCGAGAAACTCAACATCCCGGTCGCCACCACGTTTATGGCCAAGGGTGTCCTGCCCTGTTCACACGAATTATCGCTGGGCGCCGTTGGCCTACAAGCCAATGACTATATTTCCTGCGGCTTCGATCGAGCTGATGTCATTATTTGTGTCGGTTACGACATTGTCGAATACCACCCCTATCTATGGCACAAGGACAAAAACCGCAAGATCGTGCACATTGACGCCTCGGCTGCAGAAGTCGATGAGCACTACATTGTTGAGGTCGGCGTTATTGGCAGCATCTCGCAGGCTCTCAAGGGAATCGCTGCCGAGGCCCGTCCTAACCGCGGTGAAATCGGCGCGAATTTGCGTACTGCGATTCAGGAACAGTTTAGCCTGCACGCGCACGACGACGGCTATCCGGTAAAACCACAGAAGATCATATGGGATCTGCGTAAGGCACTGAGTTGGGACGACATCGTGATCTCCGATGTCGGCGCACACAAGATGTGGATCGCGCGGATGTATCAAGCCGAACGTCCCAACACCTGCATAATCTCAAATGGTTTTGCAGCGATGGGCATAGCCGTGCCCGGCGCTATCGCTGCTAAAATAGCCCATCCTCATCGCACCGCCGTCGCGGTAACCGGCGATGCCGGCTTCCTGATGAACTCGCAGGAAATCGAAACGGCGCTGCGCATCGAAACCCCTATCATCATTCTGATTTGGACTGACAGCAATTACGGCTTGATCAAATGGAAACAGATGGCCCAGTTTGGTCGTACCAGTAACATCGAATTTACCAACCCTGATTTCGTCAAGTATGCCGAAAGCTTCGGTGCCAAAGGCTACCGTATTGACGCGGCAACTGACTTGATCCCGACACTCAAGCAAGCGGTTCGGGATAACACGGTAGTGGTGATTGACTGTCCGGTCGATTATTCCGAAAACATGAAGCTCACCGAAAAACTCGGCGACCTTGTGTGTCCGATATAGAGGCCAACAGCATGTCTATTCCCCATTTTCCGTTAATGGTTCCAGATACCCGCGAAACGGGACAGTTTGAGGTCGTGGCACCCTACGACTTGTCGCCCATAGCGACGGTGGGTACTGCCGATAGTACCGCTGTCGCAACGGCTCTCGACACCGCCCACGCCTTGTTCCGCAACCGTGATGCCTGGCTCTCGCCCGCACGCAGAATTGAAATACTCGATCGCGCGGCGACCATCATGGCGGAGCGGGCAGAACACCTTGCGGTAGAAGCCGCCCGCGAAGGGGGCAAGCCATTGCTCGACTCTCGCGTTGAAGTCGCGCGCGCCATCGATGGCGTCAAGATCTGTATCGAAACCCTGCGCACCGATGGCGGCGAAGAAATTCCGATGGGCGTCAACGCCGCATCACAAAATCGTCTGGCCTTCACCCATCGTGAACCGATTGGCATCGTGGTTGCGGTCAGCGCATTTAACCATCCCCTGAACCTGATCGTGCATCAGGTTGGCCCCGCCATTGCGACCGGTTGTCCGGTCATCGTCAAACCCGCACATGACACCCCGTTGTCATGCATGCGTTTTGTGCAGATTTTGCGTGAGGCGGGGCTTCCAGATGAGTGGTGTCAAGCAATGGCGATCGAAGATCTTGATGTCGCCACTCAGCTGATTACCGATGAGCGCGTTGGATTTTTTAGTTTTATTGGCAGCGCGAAGGTTGGCTGGATGCTGCGATCGAAATTGGCCGCCGGCACCCGCTGCGCACTGGAACATGGTGGCCCAGCACCGGTAATCGTTGCGGCAGATGCCGACATCAAACAAACCGCCGCAATACTTGCCAAGGGTGGTTTTTATCACGCAGGACAAGTCTGTGTCTCGGTACAACGAATATTCGCCCACGCCTCGATCGCGGAAAATCTGGCGCACGCCATAGCGGCGGTGGGTGAGTCGATGAAAGTCGGTGATCCAACACAGGAAGATACTGACATCGGGCCCTTTATTCGCCCCAAAGAGTTACAGCGGGTCCACGAGTGGGTACTCGAAGCGATCAGTGGAGGAGCGCAATGTTTATCCGGGGGCGAACCCGTTTCTGATACCTGCTATCCAGCGACAACACTGCTTCACCCCGCCTCGGACTCCAAGGTGAGTACTCTGGAGATATTTGGTCCCGTCGTTGCGGTTACCGAATACACCGATATCGATAACGCCATCGAAACTGCGAACAGCCTGCCCTTTGCCTTTCAGGCCGCCGTCTACACCCGCGACCTTGATCTAGCCATGAAGGTCTATCGTCGACTGGATGCCTCTGCGGTAATGATTAATGATTTCACTGCCTTCCGTGTCGACTGGATGCCATTCGCGGGCCTGCGGCAGTCTGGCATGGGGGTGGGAGGTATTCCCCACACTATGCGAGACATGCAGATAGAAAAATTAATGGTCATAAAATCTGACGAACTGTAGAGACACTGCCTCGCCAATATTTCTTCGCGATGGATCGAGAGGAAATGCCATTTAACCGAGCCCAAAGGTCGTGGGTCTATCGTGCCGCCAAACTTATACAACTCGCTGCCCATGATCACGTTCGGATGTTCGAGATAAAAATGAGCCAAGGCGCCAAACTCGGCAAAGGCGGTATCCTCTCGGTCGGCGCGGTCACACTGGCGTTGGCGCTGTCGATCCCGACCGATCTCGAATACTGGTGGACCATTCAGTCGATCGCTTTTGGTGTGGTCCTGTATACCTTGCTGATTCAGGCACCGTCGATTGGCTGGCTTCTGCGCCGTTCAGGCTAACTGATGTCTGGTCAGGACCTGACTCACAGGAGGCCGGAGGACGCCATCTGCTATGATTTAAGGTATAGAATTTAGTATAAAGTGAGGCGATGTCGAAACCAACGACACTCGGCAGAACAAACCCTTAAGCTGTCATCGGAATCAGAGGGAAACATCCTGTCGGCCTTTCGGCAAGGGCATGACTCGGTAGGCGACACCATCGGTGGAGTCGATGTACGGGCAAACGACGCGTTCGTTTGGCTGAAGCAAAATCTATCTGCGCAGGATCGAGCAGTGATACTTTATAATCATCCAAGTCGTAAGGTAACCAATGTCGATGATCTGCGACATCCCTTGGTTGGGAATATGTCGGATATTTTTACACTCGAGGAACAATTTCGGGTAACGAATGCGCGCCATTAATCTATCAGAAAATTAATATCTATTGATTTCAATCAGATAGCATCTGATTTTGGTTTAAGGCATGAAATTTGCGTTATCAGTATGGCGCGGCAGAAGGCGCTATCTCCAGAACAATAAGGGACTTATTCGAATGACAAAGTGCAATTCTCTATTCGCGGCGATCCTGTGTTGCCTATCGAGCATCGTTAGCGCGGAGTTGTCGAGTCGTCTGGCGGGCCAGGCAAGTTTTGATACCCTGTTGGGTATCACCTGGGGCAATGATGCGAATCTTGCCGCTAGCAAGTCCTTTGGTGTCAGTGGTATCGCGGCCGACGGCAGCATGGATTTTGCAGCGGCGAATGACTGGATTACCGCATTGAACGGTGCCTACTATCTCGGTTACAGCGATTGGCAACTTCCCGATACGCTGCCGGTTGACAGCGCTGCTCTGGATCTGGCTCCATCCGTTGATGGATCGACTGATATTGGGTTCAATATCAGTCTTCCGGGTTCGGCATATCCCGGTTCGACCGCGAGCCAAATGGCTCATCTGCATTACAGCAGTTTATCCAATCAGGGGGCTCTTGATGTCAGTGGTGCGGGCTCTGGTTGCACCGGCCCGTTGTTTTGCCTGTCTAACAATGGCCCGTTGTCTAATTTGCAAGCCTTTTACTATTGGTCTGGCGAAGTCGATCCCACAGACGCCACGCGCCAGTTTTTCTTTCATTTCGCCAGCGGTTTTCAGGCCACTGAACTGAATACGCACAGCTATTTTGTGATGGCAATACGCAATGGCGATATCTCGGACCAGGACTCCGATGGCATCAGCGATCCACGTGAACTTTTGCTTGGCACCGACGCCAATAATTCAGACACCGATGGTGACGGTATTAGCGATTATGATGAGGTCACTCGGGACAACAACTCCGACAACTACAGTATTGGTATAGATTACGACCCGCTGTTGGCAGACACCGATGGCGATGGCTTTGAAGACGGATATGAAGTCGCCGCCGAGAGTGACCCACTGGATCCCGGAAGCCAGCCAGCGCTGGGGGATATCAATAACGACGGCACGATCGACATTGCCGACATATTGCTGGTTACTCGTATTTCGACCGGAGACCTTGCCGCAACGGTTGGCGAATCCACGCGCGCTGATATCGCACCGGTCGTGGGGGGAATATCAGTACCGGACGGAGTCGTCGATGCTGCGGACGTTCTTATCATCACCCGCTTTTCAACCGGACAGTAACGGAAACCACGAACTATGCGCAAACACAGACCTTTTTCTCTACGGCGCCGAAGTGTACTGAAAGCGATGGCTGCGACGTTGCCTATCGCGGCATTCCCACGACTTGCGCGTTCGACCTCGCACCAGTTTACGGAGGCTCTCCCGATTCCAGCCGAGTTAGCGCCGACGCTAAGCGACGCGACGACGGATTATTTCGAGGTACATCAAATTGAGTCGCTCGCGAATATCATTCCCAATCTACAGACACGGGTATTGACCTATAATGGCTTGTTTCCCGGTCCAACCATTCGCGTGCAGCGTGGCCGGGTCGCTCAGGTTCGTCAGCACAACAGGTTATCCGAACCGGTATCTACCCATTTGCACGGTGGGCATATAGAGGCCGCGAGCGATGGGCACGCGGCAGATCTTATAGCGCCTGCCCAGTTCAAGGACTACAACTACATCAATGCCATGGATGAGACCGCAGAACATGTGTATCGAGGCCTCGCCGGGTTTTATATCATTGAAGACCCGGACGAAGTTTCTCTGAATTTACCCATCGGTGCGCAAGAGGTGTGTCTTGTGATTCAGGATCGCTCGTTCAACGCTGATGGCTCGTTCGCCTATTCGGGCGATGTCATGGGCGAAGAGGGTGACACCATCGTAGTCAACGGCAAGGCCCAGCCTTTTTTTGCAGTAGCTAATCGCAAGTATCGTTTCCGGGTGTTGAATGGATCGAATAGTCGGAACTATCGACTCGCTTTGAGCGATGGTTCATCGTTTATCCAGATCGGGACAGACGGTGGGTTGCTCGAGGCACCTCAGATATTGTCCGATATGTTCATGGCACCTGCCTATCGCAGCGACGTCGTTATCGACTTCTCGTCATACAATATTGGTGATAGCGTCATTCTGCAAAATACACTTGGTTCTGGTACAACGGCTGAAATCATGCGTTTTGATATCACACGCGACGAAACCGACAGCAGCACCATACCAGAAGAACTCAGCACCATTACACCGATTCCAACGACGGGCGCGGTAAATCGTACCTTTACGTTCCAGCGCGCGCGACAAGGCGGGCCGTTTACCATCAACAATCTGGCCTATGACCCCAATCGCATTGATGCCAGCCCCACACTCGGCGATACGGAAATCTGGACATTGACGAACGAAATGAATATGGATCATCCGATTCATATTCATGACATCATGTGTCAGGTATTGGAAATTGAAGGCGCTGCCCCCAGTGCGACGCATTACCCCGAACTCATTGGCTGGAAAGATACCTTCAATCTACCGCCTTTGGCGACGGCTAAAGTGATTGGTCAGTTTACCGACTTCACCGGTATTTATATGATGCATTGCCATAATCTCGAGCATGAAGACTATGCCATGATGATGAACTTTGAGGTTGTGCCTTAACTACCGCAAGAGTGTTGAGGATCCAGTTGGTGACGTTCAGTAATTGGCGGCCATTGCCCGGCCAGAACGCTTTGACCAGAAATTCCATAGCCTCCGGCGCAAAGCCCGCCAGTGTTTTCGATGAGTGCTCGGTGAGCAACGCGATTCAAGTTGATATGGGGGCGTCTATACGAAGAAGAATAAATGCCCTTTTCA
>DTRM01000119.1 GCA_012965975.1 Chromatiaceae bacterium
CGACCGCGCCTTAGCATGGCGACGAAGATTGACAAGCGCAGCCGAATCCAAGTACATTGATCCTCTTTTGTATTTTCGATTATATCCGGATCCGCGAGCGCGGGGTCGGACGCGTTACAGGACTCAGGTGACGGCATGAAGCGCACATTTCAGCCAAGTGTAATAAAACGTAAACGTACCCACGGCTTTAGAGCCAGAATGAGAACCAAAGGCGGTCGCCGCGTTATTGCCGCGCGTCGCGCCAAAGGTCGCGCCAGCCTGACTGTCTAGTCAACCCCATGAACATAGCCGGTAACAACCGGTTTCCGCGTCACGCAAGAGTGGTTCGACCTCAGGATTTTCGCCAAGTGTTTGCCCAAGCGAGCAAGTCGGGCGATCGATTCTGGATCGTTCTCGGAACACCAAACGACCTTAAGTATCCTCGCCTGGGTTTGGCGGTTTCGCGCAAGCACGCGCCGCACGCGGTAGACCGGAATCGCCTAAAGCGAATGATTCGGGAAAACTTTCGGACGCAGCAGGGGTTGGCGGCCATCGACTATGTGGTGATGGCGCGACCAGGCACCAGTCGAACATCCAATCATGAATTATGCCAATCGCTGCAGCGCCATTGGTATGCCTTGGCGGACCGGTTGCCGGAAGCCAGCTAACCACGAGATTTTTTGACCATGCAGACACTGCTTTTGTTGTTGCTCAAAACATACCGCTACCTGCTTAGCCCTTATATAGGGATGCACTGCCGGTTTGAACCCTCGTGTTCCTGCTATGCGACCACGGCGGTTGAACAGTACGGTGCGGTGAAGGGCGTTGGGTTGGCAATCAAGCGGTTGGGCCGATGCCATCCGTGGGCACAGGGTGGGTTTGACCCCGTGCCACATGATGACGGCCATCGGTGCGTGCAACACGGACCTACGGAGGCCTGATATGGAAACTCAACGCATGTTGTTATTCGTTGCGCTGGCCTTTGTGGTGCTGATGCTGTGGGAGCAGTGGCAGCGTGACTACGGTCCGCCGCCGACACCGGTCAGCGAGTTCAACGATCATCCATCGACGCGGTCTCCAGCCGAGACCGGTATTGATGTTCCCGCGTCACCGGCGTTAGCCGGGAAGCCGGTAGCGCCCGCGCCGGCACCGACGATGACGGCGATGGATCAGGCACAGCCGATTTACGTGCGTACCGACTTGTTAGAAATTGAGATCAGTACCTACGGCGGTGAGATTCGCGTTGCTAACCTGATTAGCTACCCGGTTGATATAGAACACCCGGAGCAACCGTTCAAATTATTGAGTGATGAGTTGCCCGATCTGTTTATCGCTCAATCAGGCCTGTTGTCTTCCAGCAATTCTGCACCAAACCATCATGCCGTTTATGCGAGCGATAAAACGCGCTATGAATTACAGCGCGGTGACGACCAGTTGGTGGTTGATTTGCATTGGGCCGATGATGATGGGGTTAACGTCATTAAGCGCTTCACCTTTACGCGCGACAGCCACACCATCCGCATAGAACACATCATTAATAACCGGTCATCTATCGACTGGAGTGGTCGTCAGTATCGCCAACTACAGCGCTCAGAACCCAGCAGTATTGGCGAGTCCCGGTTTATCTATACCTACACGGGTGGTGTTATCTACAGCGATCTAGAAAAGTACGAGAAGATCGATTTCGATGACATGACCGACGCCGACCTGAGCCGCGATATTACCGGTGGCTGGGCGGCAATGATTCAGCACTATTTTCTCAGCGCGTGGGTACCTCAGGCCGACGAGGCTAACCATTACTACACCAAGAGCCTGCAGGGGCCACGTTACGTGATCGGTCTGGTTGCGCCGGAATATACGGTCGCCGCCGGAACCCAGAAAAGCCTTGTGTCGCAGCTTTATATTGGCCCTAAAATCCAAGACAAGCTGGAGGCGCTGGCCCCGGGTCTTCGCTTGACCGTCGACTACGGCTGGCTGACGGTATTGGCGCAGCCGTTGTTCTGGTTGCTGCACAAGCTTCACGGACTGCTGGGCAACTGGGGTTGGGCGATTGTGCTGGTGACGGTTTGCATCAAGGCGGTGTTCTACAAGCTGTCCGAGGCCAGCTACAAATCCATGGCTAATATGCGCAAGGTAACCCCGCGCATGAAGGCGTTGAAAGAACGCTACGCCGACGACAAGCCAGGTCTGCAAAAGGCCATGATGGATATGTACAAAACAGAAAAGATTAATCCGTTGGGCGGCTGTTTGCCGATCATGGTGCAAATCCCGGTGTTCATCGCGCTGTATTGGGTGCTGCTGGAAAGCGTTGAATTGCGCCAGGCGCCGTTTATTTTCTGGTTGCATGAT
>DTRM01000120.1:0-1876 GCA_012965975.1 Chromatiaceae bacterium
CATGAACTCAACATTCGTCTACGTTGATTATTTTTTCTTCGTATTTCTCGCGATGATCATGTATACCGAGACGCTTAGCATTGCACTCACCACGAAAACACGGGTTGCGCCGCGAATACGGCCCATGGCATAACTAACACGACGGACTAGGAATAGTAGGAATACAACCGTCATTAGGCGAGACATCCAGCCAGTTAGGCGTCCCGTCTCCGTCATTATCTAGGTTTGGACCCAGGTTAATATGGTGAACTCCATTGAAATAATCACCCATAATTACGGTGTACTCGTCAATATAAAAATCCCATAGATCCTTATCCGGTGACACAGTTAGGTCTGTCGTTGAGTAGCTAGCTGATACCACTGGCATTAGCGGGTCAGATATATCGACCACCTGTAACCCACCGTCACCATCGGCAATAAATAGCTGGGCACCATGAACCTCCATTCGAAACGGCGGCTGATCCTGCGCCGTCAAGGGTTCCGCCACATCAGGCAAGTCCAGTGTTGCCACTGGCACGAGGTCACTCAAATTAGATGCGTCATAGACCAATAAACCACTTGCTTCACCACCGGCAAAGATATAATCACCTTCTTTTACCACCGTCCAAATTGCGAAATCGGTATTGGTAACTGAAATTTCAACCAGATTTTCTGGATCTGATACATCAAGAACCAGTATCCCCTGATAGTAACGAGCAACGTAGGCCGTCACTCCTTCGACCACAATACGCTCGATCTCACCAAACGGATTATATGACCCCAACAACACCGGCACTGCACGATCGCTGATATCGAAAATCAACAGACCAAATCGATCACTCAAGTAAAGCCGATCATCATTTACTTCGATAAAAGTAGCCCTGTCCGGAGTATCATACTGTGTAACAAACACAGGTGTTTCCGGGTTAGTGATATCCAATACATAAAGTCCTTTCTCCCTATAAGCCAGATACAGATAATGATCAACCTTCTCTATGGATCTTAAACTGATATCTACTCCAGGCTCCGCAGACAACTTAAAGGATCCAATAATCGGAGAAAACGATCCATCAGCCAACAACCGATAGACCAACAACCCCCCAGTTCCATCCGCGACGTAGACATACTGCCCATCTTTCAGAATCCCGCGCGCCTGACCACCAGTATCTTGGTTACTTACTGGAGTAAGAACCACAGCATTTATACCAGGCGGAATCGCAACATCCTCAGCGTTGTCACCGATACCGTCTAGGTCGCTATCATCTGCGTCAAAATTATCTGTTGGGAAGAAATCTGCGTTATCTCCAACACCATCGCCATCCGTATCAATAGATTCACTTGGGTCAAGTGGAAACGAGTCTGCGCCATCAATAACGCCATCGTTGTCATCATCAGGATCTGCGTTATCTCCAATGCCATCGAAATCCGTATCAATAGATTCACTTGGGTCAAGTGGAAACGAGTCTTGCCCGTTCAAAAACCCATCACCGTCCTTATCTAGCCTGACTTCACCGATAAACAAATCAGGACCAACCTCATTTCGACCGGTAAACGCAAACCGAACGATATCCGGATCTGGGCCCATGACACTATTCGCAAATGGACTCTTTAGGCTGGTGAACTGAGGATAGTCAATTTCGGTAATTCCGAATCCGTCCCACAAATATATAATGTATTTTCCTGTTCCATTATTGTGCCAAATAACAGTACCCGATAGATTATCAATCTGCGGTTCGTAGTCGTTTCCAGGCAGAGAAATCACGGTGGTATTATCAACACCATTCCAAAAAAATATGTCTCGCTTGTTCGCATTATTTGCATACCCCGACCAGGCTATCGCCCCGTTCATCAAATGCGCATCTTCATCGGGAGTATCAACGCGGTCAGACACGTTAAT
>DTRM01000120.1:1886-8562 GCA_012965975.1 Chromatiaceae bacterium
GCCCATCCCAGAAAAAAACGTCAAATGACGAACCCCCTGCTTCATCACCTGTCCAGGCAATCTGACCATTGTTGATCTGGGGTTCATAGTCATTTTCCATGTTGTCGGTGATTTGGAAAATCGTCGCACCATCCCAATACATGATTTCATAGTCACTACCATCCCATTCGGCCCATGTTATCTTACCGTCATGGATCTGAGCATCAACACTATGATATGACGGTGGAAAACCAAACTTCTTATCTGAAAATCCCGCGCTACCACCATCAGTATAGGTAGTAAGCAAGGTCGTGGTATCTCCATCCCAATGATAGATCATGTAGTTACTGACATTATCCCAAACTCGCCAAACGACCTCGCCATTACTTAAAGCGGGAATACCGTGAAACCCATCGATACCATCCCCGATGTCGATTCTGTCGCCAATATCTAGGTCCTGAAAATATATAGTGGGGGAACCACCACTGGTGTATCCACGCCACGCGATTTGATCGCCATCCAGCTTCGGGAAGCCATTCAGGTTCGCATCAAATGTCACCTGCGTTAAATTGTATGGATCATTTGGGTTAACATCCTCTACGTCTGACAACCCATCGTTATCATCATCAAGATCAGCGTTATCCCCTACACCATCCAAATCAAAATCTGCGGACTCTGCTGGATCAGCCGGAAATGCATCTGCGTTGTCACCAACCCCATCTCCATCAGTATCAGTTGTCTCAGTAGGATCAAATGGAAATGCATCGTTCAAATCAGCAGTTCCATCATTATCATCATCAAGATCAGCATTATCACCTATACCATCTTCATCGTTATCCTTGTTCTCAGCCGGGTCATCTGGAAAAGCATCTGCACCATCCACAACACCGTCATTATCGCTGTCAGTTGTCTCGAATAGATCGAGAAGCTGCACGTGAAAGTAATCACCCACTGCCAATAAGTCGCCATCCGTAAACAACCCGTAACTTGCTCCTAATGTTGGTATATTGCTACCGAGGACCGGTGCAGTTGGATTGGTAACCCCCAAGACATGAACGCCCGCATCACCATCTGCAACGATCAAGAACTCCTTAAACGCAAGTATATCGTAGGGCGCCTGCTCGCCACCCGCCCCACCCGGCAAGATGAACTCATCCACAAGCACAAGGCTTTCAAAGTCGCTCACGTCGACAATCAGCACACCACTGTCTTCACCGCCCAGATAAACGGTGTCTCCAATCTTCGCGATTGCCCTAACGACATAACCGACATTTTTTTCCTGAACGATCCTGAGATCAGCATCGTCAGAAATATCAATAATACGCAGACCTTTCGTATAACCAGCGACGTATGCAAAATCACCATCAATCACGATATGTTGATTTGGTGAACCGGCAACAATCCTGCCGAGTTCTACGGGGTCCGCGGCTACTGCTGTATCAAAAACAAGAAAATTAGCGCCCGCGCTAACGTAGAGTCGATCTCCGGAGAGTTTCAGATATGACGCTGAATCGGGCATCGCAATAGTCCGCAACAAGTCAGGAGCCGATGGCGTAGAAACATCAATAACCAATAGCCCTGAACTTTGTGCCGCCACGTATAAGATATCGCCTTTTTTTGCTACCGCAAGGCCGCGGCCTCCCCCACCAATACTTAATGATGCAATCGAACTAAGATTATCATCCGCATCAATCGATAAAATTCGAAGCCCGGCGACACCGTCTGCCACGTAAACTGTGTCACCATCGATCCAAACACCGCGAGCCTGTCCGGGGTTATCATACGAGTCCAGAAACATCAGCTGCGGTAGACTAACTTGAGGTAGAACCACGCTAACTACGGGAGGTTCTGAAACTACGGGAGGTTCTGCATTATTTTTGCAGCCCGAAAGGCCCGCTAAATAGATGGACAACAGGACCGTAAAAAATATTCGTTTAACCATTATTAACAATAATATCCCACTATGAAGCAATGCGGTTTAAGGAGCCAAAATCCATGTTTTAGAGACCTTTCATAGCCAATAGTTCCTCCCTGATTATTAAACTACAGCGTATCCCGGCTATGGCTCCCGCGAGGAATCGATATAACCTTCCTTAAACAGGAACAGAAATATCTGTTGAGCCGCTTCCATTGGCGTCAACGTCGAGGTATCGATACGGATTTCAGGGCGCTCTGGCTCTTCATAGGGGTCACTAATGCCAGTGAACTCAGGGATAATACCCTTACGCGCCTTGGCATATAGTCCCTTACGATCACGTGCTTCACAAACCTCCAGCGGTGTTGCCACATGGATTTCAAGAAACGCCCCAGATTCTTCAATAACACCCCGCACCGAGCGACGCATCGCCGTATACGGCGCGATGGGTGCGCAAATCGCCACACCACCGTTCTTGGTGATCTCATTGGCAACAAAACCAATGCGACGCACATTGAGATTACGATGTTCCTTGGAAAAACCTAATTCGCTGGATAAATTCAATCGCACCACGTCACCATCAAGTAATGTCACCGGGCGGCCACCGAATTCAATCAGCTTGGCATACACAATCTTCGCCAGTGTCGATTTACCCGAACCCGACAGACCTGTAAAAAACAAGGTAAAACCTTCCTTGCTGCGCGGTGGACACGCCTTGCGCATCTCCTGAACAACTTCGGGATAGCTAAACCAGCCGGGAATCTCACTCTGATGCAACAAGCGCTGCTTAATCTCATCATCGGATAAGTAGGTACCCTCAAGCTTCTGCTTATCGATGACGCTGCGCGGAAGAAAGCACCCCTGAGCGGCGACGTAACAGTGTTCTTCAACCGCCACCATCTTCGCGCCCAATTCGTTTTGATGCTCGGCGAACAACTCCTGTGCAGCATAGGTTGCATGGTACTTGTTGTCGGTCGAAACCTGCCCGGGAGGCGATGCATAGTCCGGCCCAATCATTACATGGGTACAGCCGTAATTCTGATGGATAATAGCGTGCCACAAAGCCTCTCTCGGCCCTGCCATGCGCATCGCCAGTGGCAACAGCGACAAAACCGCCAGATTATGCGGGAAGTATCGGCGAATCGCCTGATAGCAATGCACGCGCGAGTAATAGCTAAGATCACCCGGTTTGGTCATACCAACCGCAGGGTGCAGCAAAATATGCGCCTCGGTATCTTTCGCTGCCTGCAAGGTCAATTCACGATGCAACCGATGCATCGGCTTAGTCGTATGAAAGGCCACCACATTGCGCCAACCCATTTTCTCAAACAGATGTCTGAGCTCGGATGGACTGTCCTAGAGATTTTCAAAATCATAGTGCGCGGGCGACTGTATCCCGGTAACCGTACCACCGACATAGGTTTTGTGTACCTCATCGGTTAAATACCGCACACCCGGGTGCAGGGTCGACTGAGTTCCGTAGACCTGCTCTGCTTCAGCTTTTTTGTCCGGCTCCCAGATGTCCTCAACCGTCAGAAATGCCGGCATAAAACCTTCTGCATCGCGCAGCGCCAAACGCTGACCGACCTCAATCCCTTCCGCTACATTGTCTGGTACATCCAGGGTGATCGGCATTGGCCAGAGTTGGCCATCGGGCAACTGCATTCGGCCAAGCACGCTTTCATAACACTCGCGGTTCATGAAGCCAGTCAACGGCGACATCGCGCCGTTTAGCAACAACTCCAGATCACACACCTGCCGATGGGACAGGGTGACCGATGGGTCATTCGCCGTTTCGTTTTTCAGTTCCTCGGCACGATCATCCGACACCAACAGATCCACCAATTGAGCACCATAAGGACTAGCTACTTTGGGAGCGTTCATAGGAGAGATTCCCGGATCTTGAAAGTCATCATTATTGCCGCCGCTAACCCGCCTGAGCATCATCGGGTAAATCAAGATGCACGTCGGCGGCAAACAACCCGCCCGCTTTCTTCTCTTCAGCGACCTCGTTGACCAACGCGGCATCTATGGTCGTCCGCTGTTCCGCATAGGCATAGACCAGCGTGGTATCGCACAACAGGTTGATCAGACGAGGAGTACCGCCCGTATGTCGGTGAACCGCCTTGCAGGCATCTTGATCAAATAGCGTGTCGCTGCCACCGGCAATTTTCAGACGATGGGCGATATAGCCACAGGTTTCATCTTCCGCCAACGGGCCGAGATGAAAGTCCACTGAAATTCTCTGCGCAAACTGGCGTAACTCGGGTCGTTTCAGGGTGTCGCGCAACTCCTGCTGACCCACCAGAAGCACTTGCAGAACCTGATCCTTATCCGCATTGATGTTGGACAACATCCGCAGTTCCTCAAGTGTATCGGCCGACAGATTTTGCGCCTCATCAACAATCAGTACCGTCCGATTACCCTTGGCGTATTCCTGTATCGTAAAATCGACAAAGGCCCGATACATCTCAACCTTGGACTTGGCTCCCGCCTCAATCCCGTAGGCCAACAGAACCCACTCAAGCAGTTCGCCAAAGGATGCGTGCGAGTTGGAAATCAAGCCAACCGTAAGGTCGTCATCCAGTTGGTTCAACAAGTGCCGGATCAGTGTGGTTTTTCCTGCGCCGACTGCGCCGCTTATTATGGTGAACCCCGCCTGATTCAGCAGGCCGTATTCGAGCATCGCGAGTGCCATCTTGTGCTTCTTGCTTGGATACAGAAAGCCCGGGTCTGGCAGCAAGGAAAAAGGCTTTTCGGAGAAACCGAAATAGGATTCGTACATGATATTAGAGCTAGGCGCCCGCCTTGTTCAAGACAGTCCCCAAAAAATTAGTGCCTTCAAGCATAGTGGCTGCATGTTGAACATCGGCAACACTGGCTTCACCATCTCCGATAACCAACAACGCGGCATCGACATGAGGCGCGAAGGCAAGGGCATCAGCCCGACTGAGCAGTGGCGGCAAATCAAAGATCACCATCCGATGTGGATATCGACTCTTTAACTCGTCGACCAAATCTGCCATCTTCGGAGAACTCAACATTTCAGACGAATTGGGTAACTTGCGGCCACCTGGCAACACGACGAATCGCTCAACCCCACGGGGATTCACTAATAAATCAGACACGGGTACATCATCCAGCAAATAGTCACTTAAGCCCTTCGTTCCCTCCAACCCCAGCAACGCATTGATCGATGGATTGCGCAAATCCGCATCGACCAACAGTACCGTCTGGCTAATCTCCATCGCCAATGTGATCGCCAGATTCACGGCGGTCAAACTTTTTCCCTCACCGCTTTTACTTGAGGTCACTGCCAATGCATTCCAACCGTTCTGCTTCATCCGCTGCAAAACCTGAGTACGCAGGATCTTGTAGGAATCGACAAATTCGCTGTCATCCAGACCCGCGATCACGCGGTTCCGCGCCCAAGTCGCAACCGGGATATCAACGGTACGGGTTTGTGTGTAGGTGATTTTTCCCTGATTCGTCGCCGTTGGTTTTTCGGCGCCAATCGTTGGTGTCACCACACCGGTAGTCCGTGCCTCTCGCGCTCTGGCTACAGCTTCTTTAATTCGTTCCACGGTATATCTCCTATAGCCCCAACACGACGCTTAGCTTGCGTAACACCCTGAACCAGAGCACATCAAGCGGAATAATAATAAAATGAAGGATCCCAATAGCCGCTACCGTGCCGCCAGCAGCAACCGTGATCAATCTCGTGTACAGTGTTTGCTTATCCGCCAATTCCTCCGCTGTCGACAAATACGGTACGGTCGCCAACGGCGGGATATCGAACAGAGACTCAATGCCTTTCGCACCGCGCACGGCATTATCCAGGCCTTCGGCAATCATCAAGAACGTCAGGCTGGCACCAAGCGCCAGAATAAAGCCCAGAAAAATGATAGCGCCTCGATTTGGCTTTACCGGCTTTTCTGGTAACTGCGGCGGATCAATCAACACGAAGCGCTCGCCTTTGCTCTCTTCTTCCAACTGCTGCGCAACACCGGCTTCCATGACCTTGCCACGTACTTCCTGAAAACGCCGCAGTAATGATTCACGCTCACGCACAATGGCACTGTAACCCCGTTCTACCTGTGGAGCCTTAACCAGCCGACTCTCATACTCCTCTTGCTTGGCTAAAAAGCCATCAAGATTTGCCCGAGCATGCAAGCCATCGTTCTTCACTTGATCCAATTGCGTTAGCAAATTTATGTAGGCTGGATTATTTGGGTTGTCGGCAGTATCGGAGGCCTCATCCTGTGCTGCTCTAGAGGCCACGAGTTCCTCCTCCAACCCGGCCAATTTCTGTTCAAGACGCGCCACATCGGGATGTTCAGCCGAATAACGCTCTTTTGCTCTGGACAAGTCCACTCGAACGACCGCGATCTGCTCTTCAATCTCAGCATCCATCACCGTCACCCCTGTCTCCCGCTCCAGAGCGTCGATTTCTTTCTTCAGCCGGACCACATCGGGATGCGTATCAGAGTACTTGGCTTTTAATGACAGAAAATCCGCACTCAGGGCTTTCAGACGAATCTCCGGGTCTAAAATGACCGCGGCAGCGCCGGGAGTCATCGTCATATGCGGCTCCACTTGCTGGAGCTGACCCTGGATATAAAATCTTCGCTCGTCCAGACGTTCCAATTTGTTCCGAGAATCACGAATATGGGTTTCGGTGCGCTCCAGTAACTGCTGATTCAGCTGGACCAACTCGGGTAAGGCATGCAGGTTATTTTCCTTAAATTGCGCCAGACGCGCCTCAATCTCTGCAATGGATTG
>DTRM01000121.1:0-479 GCA_012965975.1 Chromatiaceae bacterium
CGCCGAAGGTGATACTGTAACCAACCGCAACCCACAACAAGCTCACCATGCAGGTGATCACGAAACACTGCATCAACACCGACAACAGGTTTCTTGCATTTACTAGGCCACCGTAAAACAGCGCGGTCGAAGTCATAATCTAGGCGGTATCGGCTCCACGTTCGCCGGTACGAATACGCACAGCATCCTGCATATCAACGATGAAAATCTTGGCGTCACCGATTTTCCCGGTAGTCGCAGACCTATGAAAAACACCTATCCCTATACAGGAACAATATGCATATTGTTCTATTCAGACATAACCATAGGTCTGTAGATGGTCCGCAAAGACCTCGTCAAACAGCGAATCGAGTTCCGAGCTAATATCACCCAAAGACTGTCCTACCTTGCCTCGATTCATGAAACGCGCATTGCCTTGCGATTGCCGCGGATGAACCTGAAACACCGTGCCGTATTCTTCATCCGCGCGTTCTCGTTAC
>DTRM01000121.1:563-5907 GCA_012965975.1 Chromatiaceae bacterium
CCAAACTCAGTGTAAATATCCGCGTGCATATCTTCATAACGCACCACGATATGGGAAAGTTCCTGATCCATTGTCCAACTCATCACATTATCCAGCAACGAGCCTACTCCCTGATCGATCCAGTACGGCGCGCCCTTGAGTTCAATGAAACGACGAGCAAAAGACTCGGCCACTATCTCGCCATCAAACAGCAATCGGAAGTACTGCAAGGTACTCAACAGAACATCCTTCGGATGACGGATAAGATAAATCGCACGCTGGGTATTCTCATGATCGGGATGGCGCTTGTTCCACAGGAAATGCGTCTTGATCAAATGATTACCCATCATCTGATCAGGGAGACGGCGATCGGGTAACGTATGAATATCCGGTATTGCTGCAGCGATCTCGGCGCTGCTCCCTACCGAACCATGAAAATATCCGTACAAAAGGAACCGCATCCACGTGTTTCCAGATTTTGGATACGAAGCAAGCCAGGTAATCTCACGAGGTGGTTTCATCCCTGCCGGTACCAATCAACCGCCCGTCATCGACATCAAGCGCACGACCTGTGACGGTTTCTCAACAAATTCATGTTTTAGTGGTTTCAGTGCCAACGCCTCGACGATCGCCGCCTTGAGACCCGCATCGTCAATGCCCTTGCGCAGCAGCGGCTTCAGTGGATAACTGTGGGATTGCCCCAGACAAAGATGCAGAGTCCCGTCGACCGACAAACGCACACGATTACAGGTTTCACAAAAGTGTTGTGAAATCGGTGTGATAAATCCGATTCTGAGATCCGTGCCATTGACCTGGACATAACGCGCGGGGCCGCCACCGGGCATCACACCGGGGATCAAATCGTAACGCTGCGCAAGACGCGCCTTGACCTCGCCCAAATCGAGATAGCGATCCGTCGCTTGTTCACTGGTTGCACCCATCGGCATGGTTTCAATCAGGCGTAAGGTGAAATCGTGCTCAAGACAGAATTCGACCATGTCTTCAAACTCATCGTCATTGATACCCTTGAGCGCGACCATGTTGATTTTTAGCGGGGCAAAACCGGCCGCCTTGGCCGCCATCAAACCCTCAATAACGTCAGCTAACCGGCCCCCGGTAATGGACTCAAACTTTTCAGGGTCAAGCGAATCCAGACTGATATTCAGGCGGCTTACACCGGCATCAAATAATGACTGAG
The DNA here is from genome assembly GCA_012965975.1 of Chromatiaceae bacterium. Lineage (GTDB taxonomy): Bacteria > Pseudomonadota > Gammaproteobacteria > DTRM01 > DTRM01 > DTRM01. The sequence goes on from DTRM01000121.1 coordinate 1,741, forward strand.
CTTGTGACTTGAGTAGACTCGCGTTGGTACTCAGAGACAGATCATCCAAACCCGGCAGAACCGACAATCGTGATGCCAACCGGGCAACCCCCTTACGCACCAATGGTTCACCGCCGGTCAAACGCACCCGCTTCACGCCCAACTCAGAAAAAACACGCACCACGCGCTCAATCTCATCGAAGCTGAGCCAGTTTTCGTTTTTTTCGAAATCGTGAAATCCCTGCGGCATGCAATAAAAGCAGCGCAGGTTACATTTATCCGTCAACGACAGACGCAGATAATCAATCTGCCTGCCGTGAGGATCAATCAGTGCTGCGGTGGGATCGGATGTCATCGTCAAAGGGTATATACCGAGTAATAAACCCGATTATACCCCCAGTTCAGCGGCTTTATTGGTAGACTTGTAGCCCCCTATCAGCCACTGCTCATGCCGTTTGGGCCCAATATTATGCACATCATTCGCTTCACCGACCCCGACAATCAAACCCACTGGGGTATTCCAGAAAACGACGGGCAAGCCCGATTGATCGAAGGCGACCTGTTCGGCGCATGCAAACCCGGCGAGACACTCGTATCGATCAAACAGATTCTCGCGCCTCTGGCACCGACAGCCATATACGGAATCGGTCTAAACTATCGTGACCACGCCAAGGAAACCGGCGCTGACTTGCCCGACTACCCAATCGTGTTTATGAAACCCGGCAGCGCCGTTAGCGGCATCGGCGATCCCATTCCTATTCCCGCTTGCTGCGCGCGCGGTCCCGAGGTCGACTACGAGGCCGAACTTGCCGTCATCGTTGGCAAGGTCGCGCGCAACGTCCGTGTCGATGATGCATTAAACTACGTGTTCGGTTATACCGTTGCCAACGATGTCTCGGCACGGCGCTGGCAAAAGCATGCGGGCGGCAAACAATGGGTGCGCAGTAAAAGCTTTGACGGATTCTGTCCACTGGGGCCACACATGGTCACGGCAGACGAAATCCCGAACCCACAAACACTGAAGATTCAATCCATTCTCAACGGCACTGTAATGCAAGACGGGACAACCTCTGACATGATTTTCAGTGTTGCAGAGATCATCAGTTTTTTGAGTGAAGATAACAGTCTGCAACCCGGCACCGTAATCCTCACTGGCACTCCGGCGGGCGTCGGTGTGGCACGCAAGCCACCGGTGTTCCTGAAGGCGGGAGATCAGATCGATATCCAGATTGAATCACTCGGGACCCTGAGCAACCCCGTTATTGATCCGAGCTAAAATCTCGTTTTCGCGCCATTCCCAGACCGTCTGCAATCGGCAGCAAGCAATAATCAACGCGCCGATCATTGGTAACAAACTGGTTGAAGTCTCGAATCGCAACCGTGTCCGGCTCGTGGTTATCCGCATCCGCAACGCTACCACCCCATAAGGTGTTGTCGATCAACATCACCCCGCCGGGACGCAGCAGGTGCAACACACACTCGTAATAATTCAGGTAGTTTGTCTTGTCGGCATCAATAAATGCCAAATCGAAACACTCGATCTCATCTGCCATTAACTCGTTGAGTGTTGCCAACGCCGGGGCCATGCGTAGATCGATCTTATGATCCACGCCTGCTTGACGCCAATAGCGTTGCGCGATCGCGGTCCATTCCTGGCTAATATCGCAACAGATCAGACGCCCCTGTTGCGGCAAGGCCAACGCCATACTCAACGCGCTGTAACCGGTATACGTGCCGATTTCGATTGCACGCTGACAGCCCGTCAGCTTCACCAACAAGCTCATAAACTGACCTTGCTCGGGGGCAATCTGCATCAGGTGATCGGGAAGACGATCGGTTTCTGCTCTCAACTCACGCAGCACACTGGCCTCGCGCCCAGCGAGATTATCGAGGATATAGTCGTAAACCTGTTCATCAATATTAAGAGTTCGCTTGGACATACCAATCCTTCAAGAAGAGCAGCTAACCGAAATCTGATCAGCCCAATCTGGCGGATGCCCCGCATAAGCCAATACATCCGCATCATTATCGTACGGGCGGGACAACGCACGCATCAGGTGATCGACTTCACTAAAGTCGCCCGCTTCGGCCTGTGCAATCGCCGTCTGTGCCAAATAGTTACGTAAAACAATAGCAGGGTTCACCGCATCCATCGCTTGTCGGCGCTCGTGGTCGTCTGAATTCTCTCGCTGTAAGCGAGCACCATAAACTTTGGCCCAATCATCAAATGCATCACGGTCACGGAACTGATCCCGCAGATCAGATTCGCTACCGGGCGAAAAAGAACTCAGCGAACGAAACGAAATGGTGTAATCCACCTGATCCTTAGCCATGAGTAGCAACAGACGGCGTCCCAGCTCGGGATCATCGGTTTCGCTGGTGCGCAGCCCCAACTTGTTCGCCATCTGTTGATCACGGTATTGGTCATAGCGTGATTGATACGTTTTCAACAAGGCCAACGCCATCTCCCCCGCGGCCTCAGGCTCCGGCGACAACAGCGGCAAAATCGACTGCGCAAAACAACTGAGATTCCACAACGCCACACTCGGTTGTTTCGCAAAAGCATAACGCCCCTGATAGTCCGAATGGTTACAGATAAATTCGGGGTCGTACTGATCCAGAAAACCGAATGGCCCATAGTCGAGGGTAAGCCCCAACACCGACATATTGTCGGTGTTCATCACACCATGAGCGAAGCCCACCGCCTGCCACTGCGCGATCAAACTCGCCGTCAGATCGATCACCCGTTCCAGCCAACGTAGATAACGATCATCGTTACCCACAAGCTCCGGAAAATGTTCGTCAATGACATGATCGGCCAATGGCGCGAGTTGCTCATACTGCTGTCGATAGTAAAACACCTCGAACGAGCCGAAGCGCACATGCGATGGCGCCATGCGAACCAATAGCGCACCGGTTTCAATGCGTTCCCGGTAAACATCTTCGGGGCTAGAGAACACACACAAGGCGCGCGTGGTCGGAATCCCCAGCGCGTGCATCGCCTCGCTGCACAGATACTCGCGGATGGTTGAGCGCAATACCGCACGCCCATCCCCATCTCGGGAATACGGCGTTTTGCCACCGCCCTTCACTTGCAGGTCCCAACTCTCGCCACGCTGATTTCTGACCTGCGCCAACAGGATCGCGCGTCCATCGCCAAGCTGCTGAACATAGTGTCCGAACTGATGACCGGCATACAGCATCGCCAACGGATCAGCGCCCGCACAGTCTTCATCACCATTGATAAAGGCAACAAACTCCGCACTGCGCAGCGCATCGACATCCAGATCGATCAACTCTGCAGCCGAACGACTAAACGAGGTAAGCACAGGCGCTTGCAACGGCGTCGGTCGCACACGCGAGTAGTAGATATCCGATAACGCGGCAAACCGATTATCAAATTGTAATGATTGCAACTTCATCAGAACGAAAGTGAACCTAGTTCAAACGCGATCGGGGCTGATAAGCACCGTCACAGAATTCGCCAAACAACTGTTTGACTTGGGGATGACTAATCGGCACATCCGCCTTGTCAACACGCAGATGACGTTCGGCCACGTAGGTCGTATGCGCCGCCTGATCCACCAATACGTGATACCAAGGCTTGTCCTTGGGTGGACGACTCAGGGCGACCTGGTCATACCACATCTCCGAACCCTGGTAGGTGCCGTCGACATCAAATACCACCCCGCGGTAGCCGAACTTCTCATGGTAAACTATCTGGCCTATATAAAATTCCGGCTTGCTGCTCACACTGTCCTCCAACCCAATCCTGAAATGCGCCATACCCCATCAATACAAAGGCATTACGCGTGAAACCCCGACTATACTAGTGAGTGTAACAAATCGATTCTCCAGTCAGAATGAGGTGATAGAAATCAAGCAGTTAACGGCATCTCCCCTCTCCCCAACCCTCTCCCCGAGGAAGCGGGAGTCAACAGCACAACGCTAATGTTCTCCCTGTTTAAATCCCAACCGGTTCTGGACGAGGCCTCTGCGCTGTGGATCTTCGAGGTGTTCGCGTGGTCGTTACGTCAGTTTAATGCCGACGTGTTCTATCAGCACTCCATCTTGGTCACACCCTCCAACAAACACTTTCCGGGACGCGAAGACAGCGTCCAAGGTATGGCCGAACTGATTTTTGCCAACGTGCAGCGCCATGCCGGTATGTCGCATTGGTCATTCAAG
>DTRM01000121.1:5941-8466 GCA_012965975.1 Chromatiaceae bacterium
CCATGCAGCTCGATCCACCTAAAGTGGTACTCAACGGAGCGTTGCGCGGGGTTGATCTACCGGTCACCGATGATGCCCACCACATCATAATCCCCTACGATCGCAATCTGGTGAGCAACCCGGAGGCGTTGATCGCCAGCTTTGCCGCTGGTCTCTCACATTACCTCTGCTCGGTAAGCAACGAACCGCCACCGGGGGGCGAAGAAAACTGGCTCTACCTGATCGAAGTCGTCGCGGTGTTTCTGGGATTTGGTGTGCTGTTTTGCAACAGCGCGTTAACCCATCGGGTACGCTCCTGCGGGAGTTGCGCACCACGGGCCAACCGCGCCAGCCATCTATCCCAGTTTGATCTCACCTATGCGCTGGCGATGTTTTGTGTACTGAAAAATATCCCCAACAAAGAGGTTCTGGGAGACTTGAAGTCATCGCTACTTTCTGAGTTGCGCGGGATTCTCTAGCTGATGGACTACCTTCGATTCAGCAGAACTGATCCGAAGCCTTAACCTTATCCAACACCATCGTCGACAATCCCTTCTTGTACTCGACTATACGTTGCAATAACGAGTCATCCGACGTCGCCAGTATCTGAGCCGCAAGAATGCCTGCATTCTTCGCACCGTTGATCGCGACCGTCGCCACCGGAACTCCAGCGGGCATTTGTACAATCGATAACAATGAATCCTGACCACCCAGCGCAGCGGTTTTTACCGGCACACCGATGATGGGCAATGGCGATATCGCCGCCACCATACCTGGCAAATGAGCCGCCCCACCCGCGCCGGCGATAATCACTTTCAAACCTCGCTCAACCGCTGTTTCTGCATAGTCGTACAGACGCTGTGGCGTCCGATGCGCCGATACAATTGTGATTTCATACGCAACTGACAACTTGTCCAGCATATCGTTGGCGTCCTGCATCACCGACAAATCGGAGTCGCTTCCCATGATGATTCCCACCAGTGGCTTGCTCATGATGCTTCTTCCCCTGTAATTGTGATCAACTCTCTAACCTGTTCCGCTTTGTCACGCGCGGCATGAATATCCCGATCCAGAACCGTGACGTGTCCCATCTTCCGGTACGGGGTGGTTTTGTCTTTGCCATACAAGTGCACACAGACACCCGGAATCGATAACGCCGCTGCCAAACCGCTGACCACAGGATGGCCTTGCGAATCCGGATCACCCAGCAAGTTTAGCATCGCCGCAGGAGAAAGCTGCTCAGTCGATCCCAGCGGCAAACCAATAACCGCACGCAAATGTTGTTCAAATTGATCGGTTATGCAGGCCTCAATCGTGTGATGACCCGAGTTATGGGTGCGCGGTGCAACTTCATTGACCGACAACTCACCATCGGCAGTTAGAAACAGTTCAACACCAAATACCCCGACGCCCTGCATCGCTTCAATGGTTCGCGTCGCCAATACCTGTGCTGCCTCTGCAACGGATGGATCGATCTCGGCCGGTGCGAGCAAAATATCGAGAACGTTCTCGCCTTCACGAAAGTCCATCTCGACAACCGGATAACAGCAACTGACACCATCGTCACCACGGGCGACCAGAACCGCGAGTTCTTTCTCCGCCGGAACAAATCGTTCGATATAAGAAGGTACCGGCAAGTGCTTGTCGAAGTCGGATGCAGCATGAAGAATTGCTACACCACGACCGTCATAGCCACCGCGTCTTGCCTTCTGCACCAGCGGATAACCAAACTCCGCAAATACCTCGGGACTGATCTGATCGACGCCGACAAACTCGGCGGTGGCAATGTTCGCATCCCGCAACAACTCTTTCTGTGTCAGCTTGTCCTGGATGATCGCCAGAAGATCGGGGGTTGGACGAATGCGGTGCCCGGAATTCGCAAGCTCTTTCAGAACCGCAGTATCGATGGCCTCCAACTCAAACGTGGTCACATCGCAGGCCTCAACCAACTCGCGAACCTTGTCGGCATCGTCGTAGGTCGCGACGATCTGACGCCCAGCGAGTTGCCCCGCAGGACAACGCGGCAACGGATCCAGCACCACGCAGGTACAGCCCAGACGCTTGGCAGCCGCCACCAGCATGCGGCCAAGCTGACCACCGCCAATAATGCCCACGCGTGCAACGGGAACTGGAAACTGATCCTTCATAGGTTAACGCTCACCTCGGTCTATCTAACCGCCCAGCCCATGGCTGAGCCGGAAAACCGGTCATCATATAGGGAAATTCGGCTGGAATCCAAGTCTGAAACGATCCCCATTCGGTTAGCCAAGGCATTTATACATATGAGCCTAGTCTTTCCGCTATCTAGCACGCTAATTGCCTGTTACGGCGGTTGTTGACGAAACGCTTGATTGAACGCATTTGTCGAAATTCTTTACACCGTTACACGCAAGCTGATAGTAATGTGCATACCCGCAATTGTCGGGTAGATTCGGTAACTCTATGAGTTTATTACTGAAAGCACTATACAGGCAGGCTTTGGCGCCGATTATAGGAGTCAGAAAATTTTACAGTTTGAACGGCGACAGTTCGGCGGCGGGGGCAGT
>DTRM01000122.1:0-3855 GCA_012965975.1 Chromatiaceae bacterium
CATCCGTAGCCATTAGAACTAGGGGTTGATCGCCAATACCCGTGTCGTTGTCCAGCACATTGAAAATTACGGTTGAATCACCAGAAAAACCTGCGATATCGGATGGATCATCATCATTCGCGACCAACGGCTCGTCTACCGTCACGGTGACCGACGTAGACGAGTGGTCGTAATGACTGTCAAATACCTTGTAGTAGAAAGTGTCTTCCCCGACAAAATCAGGACTGGGGGTGTAGATAGCATGGTGGGTAATCGGATCGATCGTCACCGTGCCGTTGGCACCATCGCCAGCGACAACAATCAGTGGGCCGTCCTCCAGACCGGTGTCATTGGCAAGAATATCAATGGTAACAGGTCCACCGTTAGAGTAAGCGCTATCCGCGACTGCATCGGGCATGGTTGGCACAATCAGGATATTAACGGTTGCTGTGGAACTCGCGCCATCTTCATCATTAACGGTATACGTGAAACTGTCATTTCCAACATAGTGTGCGTCGGGCTCATAGTGAATGCTATCGTCGGGATTCAATGTGGCCGACCCATTGGCCGGATCGGATAGGTCGGTGATCGTCAGAGGGCCACCCTCAGGATCTATGTCATTACTCAGCACATCGATGTCGATGGAGGTATGTTCGTTAAGTTCTGCAGCATCATTCTTGGCTTGGAGCGGAACCACAGAATCACCCCCCGTGTCAGCGGCGGCGACCAGTTGTGGATCCTCGCTGAACTCGACTCCACGGACATAATCACGAGTACCTTGTACTTGTACTTGTAGTAGCGCATTCTGGGCGCTGGCATCATCAAGGGATGACGCAATACTGGGCGCAGCCAACAAACTGTCACCCGAACCAATGGCATCGCCATCGGGGCCTGCAGCAGGCTGAATGTCAGGGGCAATAGTGCGCAACTCAACACTGCCAACACCGGTAACAATCAGTGTCGGCGTCGCGCTGGCGAGATAGCCAACCAATTCAGCCTCACTACCATCAGCAAAGCGTACGGTGAGGTTTTCGCCCGACTGGGAAAACTCCATCGTTTGCAACGCTTCGGGTGTGACCCGTAGTTGTTCGCCAGGGGCAAACTCGATTCGGGTTGTTTCCCCAGTCGTCAGTTCTACCTGACGGCTGTTGCCATTGTGTTCTAGATTCAAGGTTTGCATAGTACTGCCTTATTAATGCTGTTTACGACGACGGCTGAAGCCAGTTAATGCGAGTAAACCTGAACCCATAAACCAAATCGCAGCGGGGACAGGAATTTCCGATACACGTTCTACCGTAATGGTGAGGTCGTACTCGAATGCCTCGAAAGAATTCATATCACCATCAAGCCATCCGGTGAGCGCTTTTTGGATATCATCATCGACATAGGTTGGCGTGTTACCGAAGCCGCTGACACCCACATAGTAGGTACCTGCGTCAGTTAACGTGTAACTGGAGATCAGATGGATATCATCAAATGGGTTGTGGTCGTCAGTGACGCGAAAAGCATCGCCGCCGACGGTTTCCAGAAGATACAAAAACGGGTCACCGTCTACCGCTAGGACCGTTGTAATATCCAGTCCGATGGTAACGGTATCACCTGCAAGCAAATCGAAATCCCAGATTTGATGATTGGATAACCCGGTCGTCAACAGGCTATTGATGGTCCCGTTGCAGGTCGCCACCCCAAGTGACGCCATACAGTCGGAAACGTAGGTGTTGTCACCCGTCGAAACCAAATCTACGTGCGTAGGGGAATCCAGGCCGGCCGCAGACACAGGGGCCGCGAACACCGATGGTGTAATCAATGCCCCAATTAAGGGGGCTAAAAGAATAGTTTGTCGCATAGCTCGAACTCCAAGCAATTACAGTCAAATTATTCCTCCCAAGAACCCTGTATTTGTCAGATTCTATGGTTAAACATAGAACCGACGCGGAGCCCCCACTCGTGATATCACAGTGCAAGGGGCGTGCCAATTATGGTTAAACAGGGAAAACCATAAGTTTAACAGTGACTTATGTTGCCACATATATTGTCAGCGTTGGCTGGATTGCGGGGTGGACTGCCGGAACTGTCAGCGTACCTGCCACTCCTGCCAACATGGATGTATTAAAGCACGTCTGCTTGTAAAAATGAATCCTGCGCGATCGGGCGTGAATTTTCGCTAACTTTGATTGTTGTTTGGGCGAAAATTTGATAGTTTACAACTCCGTCAACAAGGCATCTTTTGCGGCGGGTCCCACCTAGATTATGACCAAATTTGTATTTATTACCGGCGGTGTTGTTTCCTCTCTGGGAAAAGGCATCGCATCGGCATCGTTGGGCGCCATTCTCGAGTCGCGCGGCCTTAAAGTCACCATGATTAAACTGGATCCCTATATTAATGTGGATCCGGGTACCATGAGCCCATTTCAACATGGCGAGGTGTTTGTCACCGACGATGGCGCCGAGACCGATTTGGATTTGGGCCATTATGAACGCTACATCAGTACCACCATGCTTAAACGCAATAATTTCACCACCGGTCGTGTTTACAGAAACGTAATCCGCAAGGAACGCCGGGGTGACTATCTCGGAGGTACGGTGCAGGTGATTCCGCATATCACCGATGAAATTAAACGCCTGGTACGTGAAGGTGCAGGGGATGCCGATATCGCGATGGTCGAGATCGGTGGTACCGTTGGTGATATCGAGTCGCTGCCTTTCTTAGAGGCCATTCGCCAAATGGGCGTGGAACTTGGCCCCAAAGACGTCGCCTTTTTGCACCTCACCCTAGTGCCCTACATTGCGGTCTCCGGGGAGATCAAGACCAAGCCTACCCAACACTCGGTCAAGGAACTGCGTTCCATCGGTATTCAGCCAGATGTGTTGCTGTGTCGCGCGGATCGGCCGCTGCCACTCGGCGAGAAACGCAAGATATCACTGTTTACGAACGTTCAGGAGAAGGCCGTTATCTCAGGCGTGGATGCCGATATCATCTACCGTATCCCGATGATGTTACGGGACGAGGGGCTTGACGATATCATCGTCGACAAACTCTGTCTGGATGTACCTCCCGCCAACCTCGATGCCTGGGAACGCGTGGTCGAGGCAATAGAGAACCCGACCGCAACTGTCAACATCGCAATGGTTGGGAAATACGTCTATCTTGAAGAATCCTACAAGTCGTTATCGGAAGCGCTCACCCACGCGGGCATTCAGACACGAACCAAGGTCAACATCGTTTATATCGACTCTGAGTTGCTCGAAACGGAAGGCACTGAACCATTGCATGCGATGGATGCGATCTTGGTGCCCGGCGGTTTTGGTACGCGCGGGGTCGAAGGCAAGATTATTGCCGCGCGTTATGCGCGCGAGAACGATGTTCCCTATCTGGGTATCTGTCTGGGCATGCAGGTTGCGGTAATCGAATATGCCCGCCATGTGGCCGGACTGGAAAATGCACACAGCACCGAGTTTGTCGGCGATACCCCTCACCCGGTGATTGCGTTGATTACCGAATGGAAAACCGAGCAGGGCGAGATTGAAACCCGTGATCAGGATTCCGAGCTTGGCGGTTCCATGCGCCTCGGCGGGCAACGCTGTAAATTGGTAGCCGGTTCGCTGGCACATGAAATGTATGGAGCGGATGAGATCAAAGAGCGCCATCGCCACCGCTATGAATTCAACAATCAATACCTCAATACCTTACAAGATGCCGGGTTGGCTATATCGGGAACATCGCTTGATGGTGGTCTGATGGAGATTGTTGAGGTTCCTGACCATCGTTGGTTTCTGGGCTGCCAGTTTCATCCGGAATTTACGTCGAAGCCGATTCAGGGACACCCATTATTCAGTAGTTTTATCGTCGCGGCACGCACCACCACGGCAAGTAAA
>DTRM01000122.1:3865-8449 GCA_012965975.1 Chromatiaceae bacterium
TCTGCATGAAAATCTGTCATTTTGAAGCCGGAATCGATCAACCCCTGTTTCTGATCGCGGGCCCCTGCGCGATCGAATCCGAACAACTTGCGGTGGATACCGCGGGTCAACTCAAGGAAATTACCGCTACACTCGGGATTCCATTTGTCTACAAATCGTCCTTTGACAAGGCCAACCGGTCATCGCATAGCAGCTTTCGGGGTCTCGGTATCGAGGAGGGATTGCGTATTCTTGCTCTGGTCAAGCAACAGGTGGGTGTCGCGGTACTAACCGATGTACACGAAGACACGCCGATCGATGAGGTCGCCTCGATCGTTGATGTGATGCAGACCCCCGCCTTTTTATGTCGTCAAACCAATTTCATTCAGAAGGTGGCGAAGGCCAACATTCCGGTGAATATCAAAAAGGGACAATTTCTGGCGCCGTGGGACATGGTGCATGTCGTTAATAAAGCCAAGGCGACGGGCAATCAACAGATCATGGTGTGCGAGCGCGGTGCCTCGTTTGGCTATAACAATCTGGTTTCCGACATGCGCTCGTTGGCGGTCATGCGTGAAACCGATTGCCCAGTAGTCTATGACGCGACGCATTCGGTGCAGTTACCGGGTGGGCAGGGCAGTTGTTCCGGTGGTCAGAGAGAACACGTACCAGTATTGGCGCGGGCCGCGGTTGCTGCCGGTATTTCGGGGATCTTTATGGAAACCCATCCGAACCCTGACAAGGCGCTGAGCGATGGCCCCAATTCATGGCCGCTGGGACGCATGCAGGAATTACTCGAAACACTGAAGGCGCTCGATGACTCCGTCAAGGCGAGCGGCCTGATCGAATCCACTTTATAACCATTGGCGGGGTGTACCCCGTTCTCTAAAACTTCAGGAAACAAGATGGCAGCAATCAAGCAAGTCCACGCCCGTGAAATTATTGACTCACGGGGTAATCCAACCGTAGAAGCCGATGTGATATTGGCTGATGGCACGTTGGGACGCGCCGCCGTACCCTCCGGTGCATCGACGGGTTCCCGCGAAGCCATCGAGTTGCGCGATGGTGACAAGTCACGCTTTTTCGGCAAGGGTGTAAGCAAGGCCGTCGACCATGTGAATACGGCGATCCGGGATGCACTGCTCGGGCGCGATGCCAGTGAACAGGCCGCGATTGATGGCACCATGATCGATCTCGACGGCACTGACAACAAGGGTAATCTCGGCGCAAATGCGATGCTGGCAGTCTCCCTTGCGGCCGCTCGTGCCAGCGCCAATGCCGCAGGTACCCCACTTTACCAGTATCTGAATAACGGTCAGACCATGAGCCTTCCCGTGCCGATGATGAATATCATAAACGGTGGTGAGCATGCCGATAACACCGTGGATATGCAGGAGTTCATGATCCTTCCCGTTTCCGCACCGAGCCTGTCGGAAGCGATTCGTTGTGGGTCGGAAATTTTTCATACCCTGAAAGGGGTGCTTGGCGCACAGGGATTAAATACGGCGGTCGGTGATGAAGGTGGCTTTGCACCCAATCTGTCCTCTAACGAGGCGGCCATCGAGGTCATCCTTGAGGCGATCGAGAAGGCCGGGTATTCGGCGGGTAAAGACGTATTCCTCGGCCTCGACTGCGCCAGCAGCGAATTTTACAAAGACGGGGGGTATCACTTGGCATCGGAGGGTAAAACCCTGAGTTCCGAGCAGATGGTTGATTATCTCGTTGATTGGGTTGACCGGTATCCTATTTTGACCATTGAAGATGGTCTCGATGAATCCGACTGGGACGGTTGGGCCATACTGACCGAAAAACTCGCACACCGGATCCAGTTGGTAGGTGATGATTTGTTTGTCACCAATCCCGCGATTTTGCAGGAAGGCATCGACAAGAACATCGCTAATTCGATTCTGATCAAGGTCAATCAGATTGGCACACTGACGGAAACCATGGATGCCATCGCACTGGCGCATTCGTCCAATTACACCACTGTTATTTCTCATCGCTCCGGTGAAACCGAAGACACTACCATTGCGGATCTTGCCGTCGCCACCGGGGCTGGGCAGATTAAAACCGGGTCACTATCGCGTACCGACCGGATTGCCAAGTACAACCAACTCATTCGAATTGAAGAAGAGCTTGGCTCAAGTGTCGGGTATGCTGGTAGGGGAGCCTTTAAACAACTGGACTAATTGATTGCGCTGGTGGAATCTTCTGTTACTGGTCATCCTGCTCGGGCTTCAGTTCCGGCTTTGGTATGGTGCGGGTAGCGTTGCCGAAATCGCTAGTATCCGCACCGCAGCCGAGCAGGTACGACTACAGGCGTCCGCGGCGATAGACCGTAACCAGCGATTGGCCGCGGACGTTCAGGATCTCAAAGAAGGTTTGGACGCCATTGAGGAGCGCGCGCGCAGTGAACTCGGCATGATCGGCAATGACGAAACCTTTTTTCAGGTAATCGATTAAGCATGACGGATGCGACACGTTATTGGGCTGTGGTACCCGCTGCTGGCACCGGTCAGCGCATGAATTTGGCTACCCCCAAACAGTATCTCCCTCTCGCTGGCCGCACGGTCATCGAGCATACCCTGAGTGTACTGACCACGCATCCAGTAATTAAACAGGTGGTGGTGTGCACCTCGGAGCATGACAAACACTGGGTCCAATCCGAGTTTTATGATCACGCATCCATTCGTCAGGCCTGGGGAGGGGAAACCCGCGCCGATTCCGTACTGAGTGGTCTGCGCAACCTGTCCGCCGTGGCGCATGATCATGATTGGGTATTCGTGCACGATGCGGCGCGTCCCTGTCTCACTAACGGAGAGATCGACGCCTTGATCGACGCCCTTCAAAACAAGGTTGATGGTGCGGTGCTGGCGGTGCCCATCAGCGATACGGTTAAGCAAGCGACTGTTGATGGTTGTGTCGCCACCACACTGGATCGCCGGTACCTGTGGCGCGCGGCAACCCCACAGGTATTTCGCTTGGGTGCCCTGCGCACGGCACTGACGGACGCCCTCGCCGCAGATGATGCGATTACAGATGAGTCCAGTGCGATGGAGAGGGCGGGTTATACACCGGTTCTGGTCGAGGGACAGGCATCCAATCTGAAAATTACGCACGCAGATGATCTTGAGTTGGCCGAGTATTATTTGCAGCGCAGGGGGAAACCATGAGAATCGGACAAGGATTTGACGCACACGGCTTTGCATCAGGACGTCCGCTGGTACTGGCCGGTGTCAGCGTCGCACACGACCACGGTTTGGCCGCACACTCGGACGGTGATGTTGCAATTCACGCGCTCTGCGACGCATTGTTGGGCGCCGCGGCGCTCGGCGATATCGGTCAACAGTTTCCCGATGACGACGCAAGCTATGCGAATATCGATAGCCGCATATTATTGCGCAAGGTCGTTGAGCGACTCGCGGAGTTGGGGTTTCGCATCGTTAACGTCGATGTGACCATCATAGCCCAGACTCCCAAACTCGCCCCCTATATCGCTGAAATGCGGACAACGCTGGCACCGGATCTGCGCGTCGAACCCAGCGATGTGGGTATCAAGGCCACCACCACTGAAGGGATGGGGTTTACCGGCCGGGGTGAGGGTATCGCGGCGTCCGCCGTGTGCCTTATTGATAACACCTAGGCCAAGATGGGCGACGTCTATTCTCGTCTGGAACAGCTCCCTCGTGCGTGGGGGCCAGCACTGGGTGAGGTCACACTAAAAAAGTCTCCACACGATTTTCACGTTGATGAAATTCTCGGCTTCGAGCCAGACCGCGATGGCGAGCATCGCCTGTTACTCGTACGCAAGTCTGGCTGGAACACAGAGGACGTGGTTCGCCTCCTGTCGACCCGTTACGGCGTTTCGATCCGCGATATTGGTTACAGTGGGCTCAAGGATCGCCAAGCGGTAACAACACAGTGGTTCAGTTTGCAGCTACCCGCCCGGGAGCCAGAACCAGATAATATTGATACCGGCGTCGAAGTCCTTGCGGTGCATCTGCACCGACGCAAGTTGCGTCGCGGTGCGCATCAAGGCAATCGCTTCACACTGGCACTACGGGATTGCGACGTCGATGATGCCGAGCTTGCACAGCGGATCGAGTGCATACGCCAAGGGGGTGTTCCCAACTATTTTGGTGATCAACGTTTTGGTCGCAATCATTCCAATCTGGGGCGCGCGATCGCACTGTTTGAGGGTAACCGCAGGGGACGTTCGCGCGGTTTGATGTTATCTGCCGCTCGCGCCTGGCTCTTTAATCAAGTGGTCGCACGGCGAGTAGCCGACGCGAGTTGGAATCGTGCATTGACGGGTGACGCGTTTGTACTCGACGGCAGTCGCAGTTTCTTCTCAGATAATGAGAACAGAGCGGATATCGCCCAACGTCTACGACGGGGAGATATCCACCCCAGTGGACCCATGTGGGGACGCGGTGATGCCATCGTATCGGCACAAACAGCCGAGCTGGAATCAGAAGCCCTGCAGCCGTGGCAAACATTCTGTCGCGGCCTCGAGGAGGCGGGGTTAAAACAGGAACGGCGCCCTCTGCGCGTGATACCACGGGAGTTGGCATACGAGACCAAGGGCTCGTCAACACTCACTCA
>DTRM01000123.1:0-50013 GCA_012965975.1 Chromatiaceae bacterium
CGGGCATTCCACGGAATCACCGATGGTAAAATCACAAATGCGATTGATGAAGCTCGCGGCTTATAAAACGCTAACAAGTCAAGGCAGCACCGCCACCTCAACAATCTATTGTTAATAATGATTATCCCCCCATTGGTATATGGGTGCGAGTAATTACGAACATGCCAAAACCATCGAATCTAGCCTACATCTAGCTAATGATTTGTTCCTTTAATGCGAGTGCTGCCGTAATCCAAATAGATCCAGATACTGGTCTTGATTAAATTAATTATTCGGAACCGCTCGGCTGGTCTTTTATTAACAAGAATCAGAATATATTGTTTGCATTCAATCTGCGGATAATTAACCTAGGTGATGCAAATTCACCCCCAACCGTTGACGAGGCGTTCAGGGTTACCCCGGTTCCATACTAGGTACTGTATCGCTCTTCGGTTCTGGCCTTCTTGGTCTTGTCGATATGGCTAAACGCAAGAAGACGTAGTCTCGTTAACAGAGTGCTCGTGTGGGACGCTTAAACGTTAGGTGAAAAACGGAGGCGGCCGTGTAACCGACACCGTATCAGCACCACCTATATTCGCTACTTTATAGCGTATACTCTAACCATGAAACTAAAAGACTTTATCAGCATCGGCGTTGTTGTCGCATTGGTTGCCACGGTCGCCTTGCTATGGCTATCGCCCGGAGGCATTAACCGCGCACCGGATGTTGCGATGCAGTCCATCGATGGCCGCATGATTCAGATGAGTGACTATCAGGGCAAACCGGTGTTGGTCACCTTCTGGGCGACATCCTGTCCGGGTTGCCTCAAGGAGATGCCGCACCTGATTGAGCTGCACCATGCCTATGGGCCGCGGGGCCTGAACGTTGTCGGGGTAGCAATGGCGTATGACCAACCGAGCATGGTGGTAAAACTGGTCAAACAAAAAAGTGTGCCCTACACCATCGTGCTGGACCTTGACTCCAAAATTGCGCAGGCCTTTGGTGATATTCGTTTGACCCCCACCAGTTTTTTGATCGCGCCGGATGGCCGTATTGTGCAACACAAGATTGGCGATCTTGATTTGACCAAGGTACGCCAGCATCTGGATGGTTGGCTTTCTTAGTGGATCTCATCACCCGCCATGCTTTGGCCTAAGGCGCTGCACCTGATCTTTATGGTGACCTGGTTTGCCGGGTTGTTTTATTTGCCGCGTCTGTATGTCTACCACGCCCAGTGTGAGGATGAGATCAGCAACGAGCGTTTCAAGATCATGGAGCGCAAACTCTTCTTTGGCATCATGACCCCGGGGGCGATTCTGACCTGTGGCATGGGTGGCTGGATGCTCTACGACTACGCTTGGGTAGCTTGGGGAGAACAGCTCTGGCTTCAGGCCAAGCTGGCGGTTATCGCGGCGACATTGGTCTATCACCTCTGGTGCGGCAAGCTTTTGCTTGAATTCCGCCGGGATGCCAACCAACACAGCCATGTGTATTTTCGCTGGTTTAATGAGATTCCTGTTATTTTTCTTGTGGTTATCGTACTACTTGCGGTACTCCGACCCTGAGCCATGTTGCTGTAACCGCAGTTTTGGTCGATAATTGACCCATTAGGATTAACTTGTTCGGAAGAATCGACATGGGCAACACCGTTAACTGCGTAGTATTAAAGAAAGAAGCCGAGGCCATGGATTCAGCGCCGCATCCGGGTGAGTTGGGTCAGCGTATTCTTGAATCTGTGTCCAAAGAAGGCTGGACCCAGTGGCTTGAGCGACTCACCATGATCATCAATGAAAACAGCATCAGCACCGCAGATCCCAACAGCATGCCGGTAATTGAGCAGCATATGCTGGGGTTCTTCTTTCAGGAAGGCGCCATGGGTGAGTTGCCACAAGGCTTTCAGGCCGCCGCTGCGAAGAAATAACGCTACGAAATCGTCGCGCTCCATAACGGCGCGACAACCACCTTCAAACATCGATGTGCGTCACGTAAGGCTTGTTCTGCCTGCGCCGCCGTTGGCGCTTGGGCAAACATAAAACCAAGATAACTGTTTCCTTCCGGCAATGGCTTCAGCTCGTAACCTGATTGACGACTGATCTCGATATCTTCAATAAACTCTATCTTGACCGCATCCAATAGTCCTTCCACGCGGCGCAGCAGTCCGGCCTCTGCAATCGGCAGCATCATCACCGCGGCAGCTTTGTTCTCGTTGGACAACTGCAAGTCCTGACTCAACGCCTTGGCGATCACCATCGATTCAAGACTGCACCCGGTCGTCAACTCCACCAGGCGTGCGCACTGACCACCAATGGTTCTTGCGGCAACTTCCAACACATAGATACCGTCCTCACATAATCGCAGCTCGGCATGTACCGGGCCTTCGACCAAGCCATAGGCTTCACAGGCATCGGCAACGGTTTGTCGTATGGCGAGTTGAATGGTTTGGCTTTGCGTCGAAGGGGTAGAGTAAATCGTTTCTTCGAAATACGGCCCTTCCAGTGCATCGGGTTTGTCGAATAGCACTAGGGTTTGTAAGCGACCGTGATCCAGCATGCCTTCGAAGGCGACCTCTACGCCATCCAGATAACGCTCAATCAACACGTGGCTGCGCTCAAAGACATCGTCCAATTCCGCGACAATCACCGTGATGCGTTCAATCGCGGTCACCAACTCATCCACGGTGTTGGCACGGATAACGCCACGACTGCCTGACATCGACACGGGCTTAACGACCACGGGATAGGTGAAATTATCGAGTTGCGGCTGGATCGGTGAAAACAGATCGACAAGCCAATGATCCGGCACGCGCACATCGGCCTCACGCAGTCGCGCACGTGCCAAATCTTTGCGTCGAGCATAGCGTGCCGCGTCGAGGGCATTGTGCTTTAGCCCCAAAAACTCAGCAACGTGTTGCGCCAACTCAACGACCGCATCGTCGGTCGCCACCACACCATTGAACGGGTGCGTGTGAGCCGCTGTCAGGATTTTTTCGTAGGCTTCGGCAGGGTTGGAAAAGTCGACTTGGATACCTTCGGCGATACTCGCGACCAGCGAGTACTTACCTTCGGATACGACCATGATATCGACACCCATCGCTTGGGCAGTATTGATATAAGCACCAATGCGATAGCTTGTGTGCGGGGCAACCAACAACAATCGCGGCCGAACTTCTACCGCGGGGTCAGGGCTGCTGCCATGGGGAACATTCATTACAAGTTTCATCGGAAAGCTGATCCTCATTGCTCGTCATACAGACGAACACAACATCAGCCCGAATCTATCTGGAACTCAAGCCGCCCACAAAAATCGTGCGCAGACTAAAGCGGTATTCGACTAGCCGCAACCGCCGCCAGACGAACCACCACAGGCAGAACAACCGCCAGAACCGCCCACGGCCTTGAACACATTATTGAATACAAAGCTGGCGCCACCGGTTGGACGATCGACAAAATCGATTTCTACGCCACGAAGATAATTCAGGGCAACGGCATCGACATACACATCAAAACCATCACAGCTCAACACGGCATCGTGTTCGGACTTGGTGTCGGTAAAGGTCATGCTATAGGTCATTCCGTCACAACCACCGCCCGCAACGAAAATGCGGATCGCCGCAACGTCGTCCTCGATGTCTTTGAATAACTCCACCATCTTTTCCGCCGCCGCCGGGGTCAGATTGACGTCCTCGGGGGTTAAGTCGGTGTTGTATGCCTCTTGCAGTACTGCAGCCATCTCGGTCTCCTAAAAATTCTTGCCGTACACAAAACTGTGACGCTATTCGTCTGTATACCGATGATTTTAGCACAGTTCAGCTTGGCTCGGTGTCCACGTTTGCCCTTGTCCCCCATACAAGCCGAAATGAGAATGCGATGTATTCACTTGAATATTATTCAATATTAGTAACTATTAATATAGAATAATATTATTACCAGCTTGGTTATAACCATCTGTTTTTAAATGAAAGTTTCAGGATATTTCCGCACTTCACGGAATCTCACCAGCCTCTCGATACCGGTGGTCACGGGTGTGTATACCTTGTTCCTGAGCCTTATGTTGCTTGCTGATCTGACAACACTTTCTACCACTGAAGTTCCCGTTATTCAGGGCATATTGATCCCGTGGGAGCCAGAGCCGAAGCCAAAACTGCCGCTCGCGCCGGCGCGGCAACAACACCATTGCCTATCGTTATCTGCAACGTATTCAGCATTCGCACCGGTTGTCACCGTGGGGGTAACGTACTCGATAAAATCGAGTCGTTATCAACTAAAGCCCGATACGCTGGTGTTCACCAAGATCGACTTCTGATTTCGTCAGTCACCCAACAAGAAAAAGGCCTGTACGAATCACGCTCGCACCGGCCTTTTTCCGTCAGGGTTGGTTAAATCGCTATCTGATGCCGCGTTTGCAAATCGTAGATATGGCGCTCGGCATCCAGAAGATGCTGCCCCCAATGCAGGTGATAACCCAGCAACCAGTCGCCAATGGTAACGGCGTCATTCTCATTGGAGCCATCCATCTGGTCGAGGCCGTGATGCAGCTCAAAGTAGATATCGGTTAAATCATCGGCGAGGCTGCCGCTCATTTCCTGGCGCCCGTCTTCCACATCAAACTCGAGCCAGTAGCTGTCGCGCTCACCCAACAGCACCCGCAGGCGTGAAAATAGCTCAAACTGGTCTTCCAGATTAGGTAATTCGAGGTGCGCCGGTGACTTCGGCGGTCGGCCCAACGCAACCACCGCGGCGTGCAGTCGCGGCAGCAGGCGAGACAGCGGATTGAGCCAAGTATCACCCAATTCCAGGGTCACGCTGTCGATCAGCTCGCAGTATTCGCGCGCGACCCAGACCATATTGGACTGCGCGGTGGGGGGGTCAAATATCGTCTGCCTTGAATACATGGTTTCGCCTCCAACCCAAGTGTAGACCAGTTTTCAGGAGACGGCGTGGATTCACTCAAATGAAAATAAAAACATTATATTTCAGGTTGTTACAAATATTCCGAGGCAATTATTTCCACCTTGACAGAATCAAAACATTAGATCTCAATCAACTCGAAATCAGCTTTGATCGCGTCGCAATCGGGACATTTCCAGTCATCTGGAATGTCCTCCCAACGGGTTCCCGGGGCGATATTCGACTCGGGCAAGCCCTCGGCTTCGTCGTAGACAAAGCCACACAACACACACAGGTAGGCCTTGTACTCGGCTGTCTCCTGAGCTTTCATATCACGTCCTATTTACTTCAACTAGTGTACTGTAACCGACAATTATGACAGATACTCAAGCCGTACCCATAGTCCTCGTCATCGCTGGCCTCGACCCCAGTGGTGGCGCCGGCCTGCAGGCCGACATCCAGACCCTGTCCGACCTCGGTTGCCACGCGCTGCCCGTCGCGTCTGCGATCACCGTACAGGACACCTCGGACGTGAAAGCCGTGGAACCGGTTGCGTCGTCGCTGTTACTGCAACAGGCGCAGACGGTACTGGATGACTGTGCGGTTGTGGCGATAAAAATCGGTCTGCTGGCGAGTGCCGACAACGTCCTCGCCGTCGCCGAACTGTTGCGACGCTATCCGGATGTTCCGGTTGTCGTTGACCCGGTTCTGGCCAGTGGATCGGGCACCTCGCTTGGCAACGCTCAACTGGTTGGCGCACTGCGTGAACAACTACTCCCACTCACCACGGTGCTGACACCGAATACGCTGGAAGCCAGAACCTTGGCCATGCAGAGCGGTGATGAGGTCTCCGATAACTCGCCGGGGGCTTGGGCAAAAATACTCTTGCAGACGGGTTGCGATCACGTGCTGATCACCGGAACCCATGCGCCGCACGACGACGTGGTTAACCGTTGTTATCACGGCGATAAAACCCAACATCAGACCTGGCCGCGATTGGAGGGTGACTACCACGGTTCCGGTTGCACGCTGGCCAGTGCCATCGCCGCCTACATCGCCAAAGGGCAAGATATCGCCGGCAGCATTAATCAAGCACAAGCCTATACCTGGAACAGTCTTGAGAGGGCTTACCCGATCGGTCGTGGGCAACACATTCCGAATCGTTTGGTTGACCCCGCGTCGTCCGCATGAGTGCGGCGACGGATTCACTGCATGGCGTTTATGCGATCACACCCGACGCCAACGACTTCGCCACCACGCTGTCGATGACCGCCCGACTGATTCAAGCCGGCGTTGGGGTTGTCCAATATCGCAACAAACATTCCAGCGCTCCTGCGCGACGACGCCAGGCCGCCCAGCTGCGCGACCTTTGTCGGGAAACCCAAACCTTCCTGTTGATCAATGATGATGTCGATCTGGCGCTGGCGGTCGAGGCGGACGGCGTCCATCTCGGCCAACAAGACACACCGGTCGCACAGGCCAGAGATCGATTGGGTGACGAGGCGATCGTTGGCGTGACCTGTCACAATTCCCCCGAACTTGCCCAAACCGCGGCGTTGGCCGGTGCAAGCTATGTCGCGTTTGGGCGTTTTTTTTCATCCTCCACCAAACCCGATGCCGGGCTGGCCGACATCGAGGTTATTACTCGGGCAGGACAGGTCGTTGGTTTACCGAAAGTGGCGATTGGCGGGATACATCGCGGCAACGCGAATGGCATCGTGGAAGCCGGCGCTGAGATGATCGCGTTGTGCGAGGCTTTGTACGGTAGCTCGGAACCCGAGCAACTGGTGTTACACCTGAAGGGCTTGTTCTAACTCGAAATCTGACTAGCGAAGCTGTCCATCTCACCCGCATTCTCTTCAATCACCTGCATGACGGAATCCAGAATCGTCGCATCAAGACCCAACTCATCAAGGATATCCAGGGGTAGCCCAGGGTCATGCACATCACCAAAGCCCTGACCGGCCAACAACGAGTCGGCTATTGAAACCAGACGCACCAGATTCTGGTGCTCACCGCGATAGTAGGGGTTGTGATGTTCGACCAACACAACAGATACCGCCTCTGGCAGCTCCCAGGCCTCTGCCAATGCACAACCCAGTTCGCAGTGATCAACGCCAAAGGCAAAGCGCTCAAGGCGCACCACCGGAGTATCTGGGTTGGCGATAATCAGGCGGTTCAAGTAACGAAATTCCTGCGGAAAAAGATGACCCAACAACAAGAACCCGACGTTATGCAGCAGCCCGGTCAAGTAAGCCAGGCCTTGTGGTGCCCTCTCGACTGGATCAAGTTTCTGTTCCAGCTTTCCAACCAACGACGCGGTATAGATTGCGTGACGCCAATAGTTACGCAATCCACAAGGCCCATCGACGGGCACGTTAAGCGATTCGAGTGCAACCAGCCCCAACGCGATATTTAGAACCCTATCGAAACCGAGGACCCGTACCACGGCATCTTCGACCGAATTGATCTCGCCGCGATAGCCATATAACGGTGATCGCGCCCATCGCATCATTTGCGCCGCCAGCGAGGGGTCACGCTCAACCAACAACGCAAGGTCGTGCGCGGTTGCCGACTCGTCCGCCGACAACTCCAACAGGCGTCGCCCCGTATCCGGCAACATCGGTAGACTATCCAAGTCGCGTACCCGACGGCGCATATCCATCGGCGGTGTAAACGAACCATTAGAGTGGCTGATGTTGCGCAGCAGGGTCCCTGCCATCTGTTCACTGAGACCAGAAAAAAGGCTTTGGGTCGTTGCCGTAGAGGTTGCCATTACCACGTTCCGCCTTGATCCCTAATTGAGTCCGTATCGTTTTAATTTGCGATACAGGGTGCGTTCACTGATACCCATCTTCTCGGCCACTTCTGCCCGACTGCCGTTATGCTTGGCTAACAGACCGGCCACATAGTCTGACTCCAGCGCTTCCAGTGCGGGGCGATCCTCATCCGCATAGCCCGTTGCCTGTTCCATCAGTTCTGCCTCGCACACCGAATCAATCAAGCCATGCTGAGCGGTGGGTCCAATTTGGATATCACAGGCGTCTATTCGATCGCCATCACACAATGCCGCCGCCAGCTGCAAAATATTTTTTAACTCTCGAACATTGCCGGGGAATGGATGCATCGCCAGCCGCTGAAGGGCTTGGGGTGTGATCGAGTACTCCAGACCCGCGGTTCGATTAATTGATTTAAGCAACGTTGCCGCCAATATCAGAAGATCGCCGTCGCGGTCACGCAGAGGGGGAAGCGTGAGGGTGAACACGGCGACGCGATAAAATAGATCCTGTCGAAAATCGCCTTTGCTGACACACCCCGATAAAGACCGATTGGTTGCCGATACCAAACGCACATCGGAACGTTGTGTCTTGTTGGATCCGACACGACGAAATGTTCCTGATTCCAGCGCCCGCAATAGTTTGGACTGCATCGCCAGAGGCATTTCTCCCAACTCATCCATAAACAGGGTGCCACCATCCGCGATCTCAAACAGACCCTTGCGCGTACCAACTGAGCCGGTAAACGCACCCCGTTCGTGGCCAAATAATTCGCTTTCAAACAGGTCTTCATTGAGCACGGTGCAGTCCACGGTCACAAATGGGCCGGCTCGACGACTCGAATGGGCGTGCACGAAGGCCGCAGCCAACTCCTTGCCGGTGCCTGTCTCTCCCTCGATCAAGATGGGGGTTTCGCTACCCGCCACTTTCTGTAGTTGCGACACCGCCTTGGCGAACAACGGAGACTTGCCAACCATCTTGACGGAATCGGTATGCCCCGTCTCTGCAGACAGCGGCAACATAATCTCACCGAGAAACAGTTGTCCGTTCAGATCGGTTAACGGATAAGCCCGCACCCGCACCGTCATCTCATCGCCGTGCGCATCACGTTGTACAAACAGGCGCGATGCGGGTGTCAGATGCCGCATCACCTCAGCCTGAAAGCTGCGCCGGAGTTCGGCCGCCTCGACGTCATCAGCAAAATACAACGGTGCAAATAGCTGCCCAATCACGTCGTCTGCGCGGTAACCAAAACAACCTTCCCAGGCGCGATTCACCGCGACCAGCTGGCCTTCTTGGTCAAGCACCGCGAACGGCTGCTCATGGGTATCGATCAGTGACTGTAGTGTTACATCCTGCTGCATAGGCTAAATAAAAATACTCTTCCCCGTTCACCCTGTTTTAGCGGCATTATCGGGGCTTTCTTGAGCCCCCCAGAATCTGGGGAAAGGCCCGATAATGCCGCTGTATCCCCGACTAATTGCGGGTTTATCAAAATTTGGCTTAGGCGCATCTGCATTGCGCTGTTATCCTGTGCGGCATTGATTTCCAGGAACCCTGCCCATGAGCCGTAACGACGACCTTTTCTCCCATGCCCGGCAACACATTCCCGGCGGCGTTAATTCACCTGTGCGCGCGTTCAAGGGGGTCGGTGGAACACCCGTTTTCGTCAGCAAGGCAAAGGGGGCATATCTGTACGATGTGGGGGGCAAAGCCTATATCGACTATGTCGGATCATGGGGACCGATGATTCTGGGACATGCCGATGATGACGTCATCCATGCCGTAAAACAGGCCGCTGACTCCGGCCTCAGTTTTGGCGCGCCGACCGAGATAGAAAGCCTGATGGCGGATCGTGTCTGTGAGCTGGTGCCGTCAATGGATATGGTGCGCATGGTCAGCTCCGGCACTGAGGCGACCATGAGCGCGATCCGTCTGGCGCGTGGCTTTACCGGTCGCGATAGCATCATCAAGTTTGAGGGCTGCTATCACGGCCACGCCGACTCGCTGTTGGTCAAGGCCGGTTCGGGTGCGCTGACCCTTGGCGAACCCAGTTCCCCCGGCGTGCCTGCCGCACTTGCGGAACACACATTGACCCTGCCGTACAACGATGCCGATGCGGTGCGGTCAATGATGCAAGAGCGCGGTGATCGCATCGCTTGCATCATCGTTGAACCGGTCGCGGGCAACATGAACTGCATCCCCCCGGCCGATGGTTTCTTGCAATGTCTGCGCGATGTCTGTGACGAGCATGGCACCGTGTTGATTTTTGATGAAGTCATGACCGGCTTTCGGGTCGCACTAGGAGGCGCGCAGGCCCTGTTCGATATCAAACCGGATTTGACCACACTGGGGAAAATCATCGGCGGCGGCATGCCAGTCGGTGCATTCGGGGGACGCGAGGACATCATGCACCACATCGCCCCACTCGGACCGGTCTATCAGGCCGGCACGCTGTCGGGAAATCCGATTGCGATGGCAGCGGGCATGGCGACACTGAACAAGATTTCTGCCGCCGGGTTTTACCAGCAACTGACACAGAAAACCTCCACGCTGTTGGACGGACTGAAAAACGCGGCCAGTGACAACGGTATCGATCTATGCAGCAATCAAGTCGGTGCGATGTTCGGCCTGTTTTTCACCGACGCCGAGCGCGTGGGTAATTTCGAACAGGTCATGGCCTGTGATAGCGATCGCTTCGCCAAATTTTTTCACGGCATGCTCGATGCGGGGGTCTATCTTGCACCGTCGGCGTTCGAGACCGGATTTGTTTCCGCAGCACACTCAGATGATGACATTGCCAACACCATCTCTGCCGCCAGCCATGTGTTTGCAACACTGAGTTAAGGAGCCTCTGCGCGATGCTTGATGCGGCACTAACCTGGATCGAACTGAATCCCGGATGGGCAGGCGTTGCCGTTGGTTGCACCGCGTTTGTCGAGTCCCTCGCCGTGATTGGGCTGATCGTCCCCGGCGTCATCATCATGTTCACCATCGGTGGCCTGATCGCCACGGACGTGCTGCCCTTTCTACCCATCGCGATGTGGGCCGCGGTCGGCGCGATTCTTGGGGACAGCGTTAGCTACTGGCTCGGACGACAACTCAGCGATGGGCTGAATCAGCGTTGGCCATTTACCCGATACCCGGAGATGTTGCCGCGCGGTGAACGCTTCTTCCAACACTGGGGATTATTCAGCATTGCATTGGGACGTTTCTTTGGCCCGGTGCGAGGCACCCTGCCATTGGTTGCCGGCATGCTGAAACTGGAACCGCGCCGCTTCTTTCCCATCGAGATCGCATCGGGCATGGTCTGGTCACCGGCCTATTTGCTGCCGGGCATGATGATTGGCACCTCGCTGGAATACGTTTCGGGTCTCAGCGCCAAAATCGGGGTACTGCTGGTGATATTGATGGGATGGTGGGTTCTGACATTGATCAATCGACGATAGTTTCGCCATCGATGGCTCGCGTTCCGGTCACTGTTCCGGATCGTGCTGTTCGCCCCAACGTCCGATCAAGTCATGTTCGACACCAATCTGGTCAAGCACCCGCGCCACCACGAAATCAACCAGATCATTGATACCGGTTGGGTTGTGATAGAAGCCGGGGTTGGCGGGCAAAATCACCGCCCCGGCATGCGTTAAGCGCAGCATGTTTTCCAAATGAATGGCGGATAACGGCGTCTCTCTTGCCACCAACACCAGTTTTTTGCGTTCCTTCAACATCACATCCGCGGAACGTTCCATCAGGTTACGGCTGGAGCCACAGGCAATCGCTGATAGCGTACCCATCGTACAAGGACACACCACCATCGCCTCGGGCGCGCCGCTGCCACTGGCCATCGGCGCAGTCCACTCATCCTTGCCAAACACGCGTAACTGACCTTCATCGACACCGTAGTGGGTGTTTAAAAAACGTTCGATGTCGGCAGGACGGCCCGGAAACTTCAGCTCCGTTTCCATCGCAATAACAATCTGCCCCGGCGTAGTGACCAACAGGTACACCGGATGGCCGACGTGCAGTAAACATTCGATTAGACGCAGACCATAGGCCGCACCAGATGCCCCCGTGATGGCGACGCATATTGGCTTGGTTGGCTTCATCGAAACATCTCCATCAATTAAAGCGTGACTGTAGTGCGTCAAGCAACCGCTGGTGAATCCCCTCGAAGCCACCGTTACTCATCACCAGAATACGGTCGCCACTGGACACGCTAGCGGTGACCGACCGCACGATCGCCTCCACGGTATCATCCACTTGAAGTTTGTCGCCAAGTACCTGCTGCATCGATCCAATATTGAGTTCCACATTGTCTGGCTGCAACACAAACACCTGATCTGCATCGGCCAGAGAGGCACCCAGAGTTTCGCTGTGCACACCTAGGCGCATGGTGTTGGAACGTGGCTCCAACACCGCAATGATCCGCGCATCCCCTACCTTGCCACGCAAACCGGACATTGTGGTTTTGATGGCCGTTGGATGGTGCGCAAAATCGTCGTAGACGTCGATATTATTCACATGCCCGCGCAACTCCATGCGCCGCTTGACACCCCTGAAGGCAGACAAGGCCTCAACCGCGACCGATACCGGCACACCGGCATGGCGCGCCGCCGCGATGGCGGCCAACGCATTGCTGACGTTGTGGCCACCGAGCTGATTCCATTTGACCTCGGCAATCTCCTGCTCTTGTTGCAACACAGAGAAACACTCGCCCGCGGCATCACGCGGTTGCGCCGACCAGTACGCCTCGATAGAGGGTGTATTGCTAAACGTTTCCACGGGCGTCCAGCAACCCATCGATAACACCTCGTCCAACGCGTCATCCACCGTGGGGCGCACGATCAAACCGGTGGATGGAATAATCCGCACCAGATGGTGGAACTGTGTTTGGATCGCCGCGAGATCAGGAAAAATATCGGCATGATCGTATTCGAGGTTATTTAATATCGTGGTGCGCGGACGATAATGCACAAACTTGGAGCGTTTATCGAAAAACGCGGTGTCGTATTCATCGGCCTCAACAACAAAGAATGGGGCGTCACCCAGCCGCGCGGAAAGTGAAAAGTTTCCCGGCACGCCGCCGATCAAAAAACCGGGGTTCAGTCCCGCGTACTCCAGAATCCACGCCAATAGACTGGACGTGCTGGTTTTGCCATGGGTGCCGGCCACCGCTAACACCCAACGGTCCATCAGAATATTTTCTGCCAACCACTGCGGCCCGGACTGGTAGCGCAAGCCACGGTCAAGCACATACTCAACACTGGGATTGCCTCGCGACATCGCATTGCCGACCACCACACAATCCGGGGGTGGATCCATCGCGTGCGGGGCATAACCTTCTGTCAGTGCGATTCCGGCCTCTTCCAACTGCGTACTCATGGGTGGATACACATTGGCATCCGCGCCCGTTACGCGATGACCAAGCTCTCTGGCAAGCAACGCAATGCCGCCCATGAACGTCCCGCAAATACCCAGAATATGTATGTGCATTATTGAACTACCGGAAACAACCAGTCATTGATCGCGACTGAACTAATAAAATACGTCAACGCCAAACCCATGGATAAACCGCGTGGTGACTCCAGAGCAAGGTGCAGAATATGTGACACAATCAAAAGACTCCAGACCATTAACACCAGCAATAACAGCGATGACAACGGCAGACCCTGACTCGCCTCGGGCATTTGGCTTATCCAGTACACCGGAGGAGTAGCCAACAGATTCAATAGCGCGCCACTACCTACCAGCGCGGTCACGGTTTGCGTCAGACGCGCACGGAAGCCGTACACCCACAGTGCCCCATAGACAACCCCGATCATGATAAGCGTATCAACACAGGCCTGACCCAAGGCGGCAATCAATGGCATGCTCATGATCACCAACATCAGACCACTGAATATGTAGGCCAGCAGTGATAGCGCCAATAACACGGTCGAGGCGGGCATCCGATCCGGGCCAGCGCGCAACAGGCAGAGGTCAAGAAAAAATCGAAGAATCTGTTTCATACGCCCATGAATTAATCGCAGCTTACCCAAGCATACAGCACAAAAATGGTATGCTGGCGCACGTTAACCAATAAGACAAGTATTCGTACCGAATCCCATGACCCAGACCAACCTGATTTCGACACCGGAAGCGCTCCAGACCCTATGTACACAACTGGCCGATAGCGACTGGTTAACACTGGACACCGAGTTTTTACGTGAAAAAACCTATTATGCCCAACTGTGTTTGATTCAGGTCGCCAACGCTGATAGTGCGGTTTGTATAGACGCGATCGCCCTGAATACGGCCGAGGCATTGCAACCCTTGTTCGACCTGCTGTTTGATCCAAATATCGTCAAGGTGTTCCACGCCTCCAGTCAGGACCTGGAAATCTTTTATCAGTTGGCAGGCAAGGTCCCCGAGCCAATCTTTGACACCCAGATCGCGGCCACTATCACCGGCTATGGAGACCAGATCGGTTACGCCAATCTGGTGGAGAAAATTGAGGGCGTAAAGCTGTCGAAAACCCAGTCGCGTACTGACTGGAGCCTGCGACCCCTCAGTAACGACCAGATTGCCTATGCGCTCGACGACGTCACCTATCTGCGTGACATCTATCTCAAGCTAGATCAGGCACTGAAAGACAATGGCCGGGTCGATTGGGTCAAGGACGATTTCGAGGCAATATCACGGCCACAAACCTATGAACCTAACATCGACACGATCTGGCGGAAGCTACGCGGGGCGAACAAACTACACGGCGTCCAACTCGCGGCACTGCAACTGCTTACTCGCTGGCGCGAAGAAACTGCGCGCAGCAAAAATCGCCCGCGCCGCTGGATTATTAAAGACGATGTGCTGGTGGACATTGCTCGATTCATGCCCAAAAAGGAACCCGAACTTGGCCGTCTTCGCGGACTCGATCAAGGCACCCTCAAACATTCAGGGGCGGCCCTGTTTGCCATCATCGAACAGGCACGCCAGTTGTCACAGGATCAATGGCCTGATGGAACGACCGCCAAACCTCGCCTCACGGCCAATCAGGATGCGCTAGTCGATGCGTTAATGGCCGTGCTTCGACTGGTGTCGGCAAACCACAAGGTGAGCGCCTCCACACTGGCGACGCGCAAAGAACTGGAACAGGTCGTTCATGGTGACACCGAGGTACCGCTGTTACATGGATGGCGCAACGCGATCGCGGGCGATCAAGTGCGGGCCTTGCTTGAGGGAAAAAGTAAATTGGCCGTCGACAACGGCGTGCTGGTTCTTGGCTAGTAAATTTCAGATTAAATTAAATCCGCCACCAAACCCGCGAAGACGATAAATCCCACCCAATTATTGTTCAGGAATGCGTGAAAACACCCCCCGGGATCGCGTCGCCGGATCAACCATTGCTGATACAAAAACAGCAGTGCCGCACCACAGACTCCCAGCACAAACTGAACGCCCAACGACGTCAACATCCACAGTATCACGAACCCGGTCAACACGGTCGCTTGCAACATCGCAATAATCGCCCGATCCTGACGACCAAATAAAACTGCCGTCGATTTAACGCCAATCGCTACATCCTCGTCGCGATCAACCATCGCATACATGGTGTCATAGGCCACCGCCCAGACCACGGTGATGAAAAATAATATCCATGCCAACAACGGGACATCATTGCGAATCGCCGCAAACGCCATCGGTGTCGCCATCGCGAAGGCCACGCCCAAATGAACTTGCGGAAGATGGGTAACACGTTTCGCAAACGGATAACTGGCCGCCAGCAGGACGGCAGCAAGCGAAATCATCATCGACAACAGATTGAGTTGCATGACCAGTGTCAACGCAATCAGGCACAACACGACAAACAGTATCAACGCCTCACGCGGACTCACTCTACCCGCGGCGATCGGGCGATTGTGCGTACGTCTGACCTTCGCGTCGATGTCACGATCGGCGTAGTCGTTGATCACACAGCCAGCCGAACGCATAACAACCACGCCGGCAACAAACACCCATAATATATCGAGATCGGGTAACCCATCGGCCGCGATCCACAGGGCCCACAGGGTTGGCCACAACAACAGAAAAATACCGATCGGCTTATCCAGACGCATCAAACGTGCGTAGTCGGCCCAATGTGCCAACCCCCTCGACGGAGTCGCCGCTGACTCAGTCACAGTAACCGCTTCCATGTGCGGGATTTAGCGCGTTTGCAAACGCGGGGATGGATGGCAGGAATATCTCGTTTACCAACAACGGCTTGCCGCGCAACTGAAACCGCGAACGTCGGCCCCAGATGCATCGCGGCTTGCGCGCCAGGCCCGCCGTCGCCGTACGATAGCCGTTGTCACCAGCCTCAATCCGGGCCAACTGCATACGATCCCGCAACAGGCCCGGGTCAGCGAATAAAAACGCACCCAGTGGACGCGTACCCAAATGACGCAGACGACGCCGGCTACCGGTTAACGTTGAGGCGGGGATAACGGTTCGCGCAAATACCCACGGTGTCGCACCACATAACAGATGAACCTCTCGAATCAATGCCGTTGATCCACGACGCAACCCCAACAACTGGCGCTCACCGGGCGTTGGACTGTCCCATAGAAGTGACTCAAGACGCACGCTGAACCCCAAGTCACAGACCGATTTCAGCCGTTTGGTTAGTGACGCCTCATCCAGCAACCAAGGCCTCACCGACTCTGGCAACGCCCGCCGTGACGCCAGTCGCGCATCGCGCCAGCGTGGTTCAAGGTAAGACATGAAAAAGGTGCGTGGAGAACTCCATGGGCACCATTATTGCACAGCTTATGTGCAATACCGTATCCGTACTAACAGGACATTGCTGTGGGCCACCGTGATCGGAGGCCCACACAAGCAAGGCTAGCCAGTCTTGCGTACCGAACGCGCGACGAGATCGTGCGCCTTGGTATCAATCACCTCAAGCAGTGTCGTGAACGCCTGCTCAAACGAACTCACGCCTTGTTCCTCAAGCGTCTCGGTAATCGCATCGAGATCAACACCCAAACCGGACACTGCGGATACCTGTTCACCGGCACTATCGACGTCATCGGCCAGTGTGGTGGCGACAATCCCATGGTGGAGGAAGTTTTGGTAGGTAGCAGGCGGCATCGTATTGACCGTATCTTTACCAATCAACGTTTCGACATACAACACGTCGCTGTAGGCCGCATTTTTGGTTCCGGTGCTTGCCCACAACAGACGCTGCAAATGCGCCCCTGCTTCACCCAGAACAGAGAAACGCTCTGAATTGACGACACCTTCATAAAATTGATAGGCCAGCTTGGCATTGGCGATCGCAATCTTGCCCTGCAACGGGCTTGCCGTGGCCTGATCCTCGCAATCGGTCAACGCGGAATCGACCGCGACATCCACACGACTGATAAAGAAACTGGCTACCGAGGCAATATGCTCTATCGGTCGGCCTTGAACCACGCGCTTTTCAAGCCCACTTAGATAGGCTTCAACGCACTCTTGATACCGTTCAACCGAGAATAACAAGGTCACATTGACGTTGATGCCATCTGCGGTCAGGGTTTCAAATGCCGGAATACCTTCGGCGGTTCCGGGCACCTTGATCATTACATTGGGTCGATCCAGCCGCCTCCAAAGGTCACGTGCTTCTTCGATCGTACCACTGGTGTCATAAGCCAAATCCGGAGACACCTCCAGACTAACCATGCCATCGACACCGCCACTCTCATCATAGATTGGGCGCAATACATCTGCTGCGGCCCGAATATCTTCAATGGCCAGCTCAAAAAACAGACTTCGAGGGCTCAAGGTAGGGTTCTCCTTGAGCATCGACGCGATAGACTGGTCGTAGTCGCTGCTGCCGCTGATAGCTGCCTGAAAAAGACCATGCGTTGCAACGCTCCACCGGTCAACATGGCCCGGTCAATATTGTCATACCAGACGCTTTGGCCATGTTGGTGCAACTTTTTCAATGGGTTCATACATCTCTCCACATTCAAATTTACCCGCTCAGGACTATAGCGGTCATAAATCCGGAAAGGTTTAACCCGGCGATAAGCACAGAAAATGGATACTATTTGGCCAACATACGATCCAGTTGGTTGGCAAAGGCTTGACGATCAGACTGGCTAAACGCCCCGGGGCCACCGGTATCTACGCCACTGCTGCGTAAACTCTCCATGAAATCACGCATATTCAAACGCTGACGAATATTTTCTTCGGTGTAGAGGTCGCCACGTGGGTTCAGCGCCAGGCATCCCTTTGCGATAACCTCGGCAGCCAACGGGATATCGGCGGTAATGACGAGATCCCCCGGGTTGGCTTGCTGTACGATGTAGTTGTCGGCGACGTCAAAACCCGCGGCGACCTGAATGCTGCGAATATGCGCAGAACGGGGAACCTGCAACGCCTGGTTGGCAACCAGGATGACGGCAATCCCTACCCTGTCGGCCGCGCGAAACAGGATGTCCTTTATGACGCGCGGACAGGCGTCGGCATCGACCCAAATATGTTTTAAATTCATAATCTTGGACGTGTTTATGGGTAAATATCTGGTATGATACCTGCTTTATGGGGTGCCTGGCCGGTTAGCACCCCCTTGTGATTTGAACCAGGATCCCTAGATCCAGCCCGAACCGGCTCCCACCAGCTAACGCTGTCTTGGAGAGGGCCAGACTGGAGTATTTATCCCAATGTCATTTGATTCCCTCGGCCTGTCGGCCGAACTCCTGCGCGCGATTGACGAGCAGGGCTACACCGAACCCACACCCGTTCAACTCAAGGCCATCCCCCTGATTTTGAACGGCAAGGATGTCATGGCCGGCGCCCAAACCGGTACCGGCAAGACCGCCGGCTTTACCTTGCCCCTGTTGCATCGACTGAGCACGACTCCGACCAGCAAGGGCCGACGCCCCGTGCGCGCACTGATACTGACACCGACCCGCGAGTTGGCTGCACAAGTAGAGGAGAGCGTCAAAACCTACAGCCGTCACCTGCCGCTGAAGTCTGCCGTGGTGTTTGGCGGGGTCAAGATTAACCCGCAGATCGACAAGTTGCGACGCGGTGTCGACATACTGGTGGCGACACCGGGCCGGCTGCTCGATCATGCCGGCCAGAAAACGGTCGACCTGTCACACGTTGAAATCCTGGTGCTGGACGAAGCCGACCGTATGCTCGATATGGGCTTCATTCACGACATTCGCAAGGTACTGGCGCTGTTACCGGACAACAGCCATCGTCAGAACCTATTGTTCTCAGCCACGTTTTCAAACGAAATTAAACAACTCGCTGGACGTCTGCTGAACGATCCGGAATTGATTGAGGTGGGTCGCCGTAACGCGACGGTCGAGCGAATCACCCAAGTGATTCATCCCGTCGACAAGGGCCGCAAACGCGAATTACTGAGTCATCTGATTGGGTCAAAAGACTGGCGTCAGGTGCTGGTGTTTACGCGCACCAAACATGGCGCGAATCGTCTTGCGCAGCAATTGGAAAAAGACGGTCTGACTGCCGCCGCCATTCACGGCAACAAAAGTCAGGGGGCGCGTACCCGAGCACTCGCTGGCTTCAAGGCGGGTGATGTAAGAATACTCGTCGCGACCGACATCGCCGCTCGCGGCCTCGACATCGATCAATTACCTCACGTAGTGAACTACGAACTTCCTAATGTCCCCGAAGACTACGTGCACCGTATCGGACGAACCGGTCGTGCTGGCAATGAAGGTGAGGCCATGTCATTGGTGTGTGTCGATGAATTCAAATTACTGCGAGACATCGAACATTTACTAAAGAGTGAGGTTCCGAAGGTCATACTGGATGGCTACGAGCCTGACCCCAACATCAAAGCAGAGCCGATTCAGAACGGGCGCAACAAGGGGCATTCACAACCGCGCAGACATAACGAAGGACACAACCGAAAACGTGTGTCGGCAAAAAGGCCTGCTGCAAACCAAAACAAGCCCCGTAATGCACCAAAGAAGCCACAACAACGTCGCCAGGAAACTGGTAATCGAGTCCAAGAAACTGGTAATCGAGTCCAAGAAACTCCTGCGTTGATGGGCGGAAATTTCGGCAATAAGTGACGGCTTACGAGAACCGACTGATCACGCAATAGATTCCGGTTTTTTCGCCTTGTCACACCGATAACGCCAAACAAGCCAGCGCCGAAAAGGCATGCCGCCGCTGATGGAAAAATTCACGCGTAGCTCGACGCATTCAGTTAGTCAGCAGGCAATCAAGCGGGTATAAAGCACAACGACAAATACAGCCCAATTGGCAGCAACTCATGCAATGGATGAAAACCAATACTGCATCGGCCAGGGTCATAGATGGGGCTGGCCAGCAGGTGATCAAGATCGACCACCATCGTCACCATCATCAACAGATAAGCCGTTTGCCAACGGCGGTTGAAGACCCCCTTTGCCACGAGTAGAGGAACAAAAAAATGCAACGCGATATGAATCATTTATCTGAAGTAAAGGGAGCGAAGGGATAGAACTGTGGCACCTGAACATGGGACAGAATTGCATTCTGTCCTCGGCGCAGTGGTATACCTTGTTTACACGGAACCATATCCATCTGCGCCTGGTAGCCAGCGCGACACTAGACCATCAACGCATTGGGGGTAAGTTTGCAACATCTCGTCGGCTGTGGATCTGACGGCATCAATCAGGTGTTGATCGCGTAACACATCGGCGATCCGCATGGACTGGATTCCCGACTGACGGGTTCCTAACACTTCTCCCGGTCCGCGTAATTCGAGGTCCTTGCGCGAGACTTCAAATCCATCATTGGTATCTCGCATGGTCGCCAATCGTTGTTGTGCGACCTGTGATAAGGGTGCCTTGTACAATAATACGCAATGACTCTTTGCCTCACCGCGACCGACGCGGCCACGTAGCTGATGTAGCTGTGACAAACCCAGTCGCTCGGCGTTCTCAATAATCATCAGACTGGCGTTGGGCACGTCTACACCCACCTCAATTACCGTGGTCGCAACCAACAGTTGCAAGCTGCCATTTTTAAAAGACGCCATTACCGGATCACGTTCGGCAGCCGTCATACGCCCGTGCACCAAACCCACCGACAATTGCGGTAGTGCCTCTCGTAGCAATACGACAGACTCCTCTGCCGCCTGACACTGCAACACGTCGGATTCGTCGATCAACGGACAGACCCAATAAACCTGTCGACCCTCGCGGCACGCGGCCTCAACCCGTTGCACGATGTCGGCGCGACGCGTCTCGGGAATAATCGCCGTCTCGACAGGGGTTCGCCCCGGGGGAAGTTCATCGATAACTGAAACGTCAAGATCGGCATACGCAGTCATCGCCAGTGTGCGTGGTATCGGCGTGGCCGTCATCACCAGTTGATGCGGCTGAATGCCATCACGGTCGCCCTTCTCAATCAGCGCCAGTCGTTGATGCACGCCAAATCGATGCTGTTCATCGATAACAACCAGACCCAACCGTTCGTAGATCACCTCGCTCTGAAACAAGGCATGTGTGCCCACCACCATTCTAAGGTCACCCTGCGCTATACGCTGCAAAGTCTCGCTGCGAGCATTACCTTTGATACGACCACTAAGAAACCCAACTTCGACGCCCAACGGAAACAGCCAATCGCCCAAACTACGCAGATGTTGTTCGGCCAGCATCTCGGTCGGTGCCATGACCACCACTTGATAACCCGAATCGATACAATGCAAGGCCGCAAGTGCGGCGACCAGTGTCTTGCCGCAACCCACATCCCCCTGCAGTAATCGCAACATAGGATAGGCTTGCGCCAGATCGGCACTGATCTCATCACTCACTCTGGACTGTGCCGAGGTCGGTGTGAACGGCAACTGCTCGAGCAACTGCTGCGCCAGACCGGTGGTGATCGACTCAATCACCGGCGCACGTTTTTGCTGCACGTGTTGTCGCGTACGGCGCATGCTCACCTGGTGCGCCAACAGTTCTTCAAAGATAAGCCGCTGGCACACCGGATGTCTGCCAGATTCCAGTTCGGCCAACACGGCATCGGCCGGCGGATGATGCAAGTAATTCAGTGCATCAATCAAACTGGGCAAGCCATGACTGGCCAGAAGCACCTCGGGTAAAACCGAGGCGTCTTCAACACCCTCGGCAGTCAGCGAGGCCAGTGCCTGCATCATCAACTTACGCAAGGTGAGTTGATGCACGCCGTCAGTGGTGGGATAGACTGGCGTTAAACACGATTCGAGGGGGGGGGACTCTTCGGCGTCGAGGTACTGGATTTCCGGGTGAATAAATTCCAGTGTCGACTGGCCGGGTCGTACCTCACCAAAGATACGGATGCGTTCACCGCGCTGCATGCGCGCGGCCTGTGTCGCGGAATAATGAAATAATCTCAGGGTAGCCGAACCGGTACCATCACTGATACGGCATAACAGGGAACGTCTGCGACCAAAGCGCGTCTCACATAGATCAATCGTGCCTTCGGCCACCACGTTTTCATAGGGTCGCAGGCTGCCAAGCGAACGCAGACGGGTGCGGTCCTGATAACGATTTGGCAGGTGGAACCACAGGTCTTGCACCTGCTGCACGTCGATTCGGGTCAATCGTGCGGCAACCTTCGCACCGACGCCCTTTAGCGCAGTAACGCTGTCGCCTCCTTTCACCGGCATTTGCGCACGATTGCGGGTTACTGCCAAACCCCGACCTCCTGATACACTGATACCCCTAACCTTCGCCTACCATAACTGAAAGATGACTCAACAGCAGATTTTTCATATCGACACCCACGGTCGCGGCACCTACCACATCAGCCAATCGGTACAAGAGATAGTCGCGCAGCACTGGGCACTTGGCAGGGGCTTTATCTATGGGAACACCGAAACGGAAGTTTTCGTCGTCAGATCACCGTCACCACACTAGGTTAGACCTCGGCAACACCATCCATTTCCACGGGCACACCTTTAGGTAGACCCGCAACCTCAACCGCCGCACGCGCGGGATAGGGTTCGGTAAAATACTCCGCCATGACCTGATTCACCAATGGAAAGTGGCTGAGATCGGTGAGAAAGATATTCAATTTCACGATATTGGAGAAATCACCCCCCGCAGCGGCCAGCACCGCGGTGAGATTGTCGAACACTTGGCGGATATTCGCCTCCATATCACCATCCACCACTTCCATCGTTTCCGGTACCAACGGGATTTGTCCCGACAGGTATACCGTCGAACCCACTTTAACCGCTTGAGAGTAGGTGCCAATCGCCTGCGGCGCCTTATCAGTTGCTATAATTTCATGTGCCACTTTCGTTCCTCCGCTGTTATGGAACCGTTGCCTGATTCCTTAAACCAATCGAGTAATTCGCATTACCGATTGTATTAATCGTATTTGTCTCATCACATTGGCCAGATGGGTTCTGTCGCTGACCGCAATCGTAAAAATCATCGCTGAGGTCATACCATCACGCTCATCAATACTGACATTCTCCACATTACAGTCCTGCTCTGAAATAGTTGCCGCGACGGTGGCTAGCACACCACGGCGGTTGGCAACGTCCACCCGGATCTCGGTCAGAAACTCGCCAACCCCCCCTCGGTCAGGTGACCACTCCACTTCAATCCAGGTATCGGGTCGCTTGCGGAAGTCGGTCAGATTGGTACACGCAGCATGATGAATGTTAATACCGCTGCCGGCACTGAACAGGCCGATGATCGGATCGCCAGGAATCGGGTGACAACATCGCGCCATATTGACCACCATGCCTTCTGTTCCCTTGATCATTAACGGACGACTGCCCTCCTGATGATCACCGGAATGGACATCTTCAGACTCTGGAATCATGCGCCGCACCACCAGTCTCGGCAACCGGTTACCCAGACCAATCTCAGCCAATAACTCGTCGACCTTCTTTAATCCAAACTCCTCGAGCAATGGCGCCAGTGTCGCGAAATCCATATCCTCAGCCGAGCGACCATGCGCTTCGAGTTCTTTCTGCAACAGACGCTGACCGAACACCACGGCCTCATGGGTACTGGAGGTCTTTAAAAAGCTGCGGATATTCGCCCTCGCCTTACCAGTCGCGACAAAGTTGAGCCAAGTGGGATTGGGACGTGCGCCTGGAGCCGTAACAATCTCAACGGTCTGCCCATTCAACAACACGGTACGTAACGGCGCGAGTCGGCGATTGATTTTTCCGGCCACGCACGTGTTGCCAATGTCAGTATGTACCGCGTAAGCAAAATCGACTACCGTCGCACCACGCGGCAACTCCATAATCTCACCCGCCGGGGTGAACACGTATACCTCGTCGGGGAACAGGTCGATCTTCACATTCTCGATGAACTCTATCGAATCGCCCGCGCCTTTTTGCATCTCCAGCAAACCATGAACCCACTTGTGCGCACGCGCCTGCGCTGCCGAGCTGGAATCATCATTGAGTTTATACAGCCAATGGGCAGCAATACCCGACTCGGCAAACTGATTCATATCGGTACTGCGAATCTGGATTTCTACTGGCACCCCATGAGGGCCGAACAACACCGTATGCAGCGACTGGTAACCGTTTGACTTGGGGATCGCGATGTAATCCTTAAAGCGTCCCGGCACCGGTTTGAACAGGTTGTGCATCATACCCAACACGCGATAACAGGTATCCACCTTATCCACCACGATGCGAAAGGCATAAACGTCAAACACCTCAGCAAACGGCAACTTCTTGTCTCGCATTTTTTTGTAGATGCTGTAGGGATGCTTCTCGCGCCCACTGATCGAACCTTCTATCTTTTCCTGTCGCATCCGCCGCTTGACCGCAGTATCAACATTGCCAACCAGTTGCTTGCGATTGCCCCGCGCCTTACGCACCGCCTCCGAGATAACTCGGTAACGCCCCGGATACTGTGTCGAAAAACACAGATCTTCGAGTTCCAGTCGCATCGTATTCATACCCAGGCGATTCGCGATTGGAACGTATATGTCCATGGTTTCTCGAGCAATACGTCGCTGTTTATCCATCGGCATGGACACCAGCGTACGCATATTGTGTAGCCGATCTGCGAGTTTGATCAAAATCACTCGAATATCGTTGGCCATCGCCAACAACATCTTGCGCAGGTTTTCAGCCTGCGCCTCGGCATAGGAACCAAAATCAATCAGGGTTAGCTTGCTGACACCATCCACCAACTCCGCGACCTCACTGCCGAATTCATCGGCTAACTGATCCTTTGCTGTGGTGGTGTCTTCGATGACATCATGAAGAATCCCGGCGATGATGCTTTGGTAATCCATGCGCATTTCGGCGAGCGTTTTAGCTACTGCGATGGGGTGATAGATATAAGGTTCACCAGAAACTCGGCGTTGTCCTTCATGTGCCTCAGCACCAAACAGATAGGCGCGGTATACCTCGCGCACTTGCTTGGGTTCAAGATAATTCTCGAGAAACGAGCACAGGTCGCTAATTAAAAATCGGGGGCGCTCTCGAGAACTGGGTTTTGCTGACGGGGTGTCAGCATCTTTTTTAGGCATTGCCGCAGACCTCTGCAGTAACCCTAGCAGATAAGGTGCTTACAAAGCGGATTTGCGGCCGAGCTATTGGTACGGCCAGCGCGTCTTGTTCAGACGTCAGTCGTGGCAACCGCGGCCGTATCATCAGCAGCCGGCTCTTTGGCAGTTGCCTCTTTGGCAGTTGCCTCTTTGGCAGTTGCTGCATCAACTTCGGCATCTGCAGCGACGGCTTCCGCGTCGAGAACCTCTTCCTGCTGCGAGGCCTGTTCAATGAAAATATTCTCGGCAATCTCTCGTAGAGCCAATACCGTCGGTTTGTCGTTTTCGACCTCAAGAGGGCTTGAGGCACCTCGGGAAATATCGCGGGCACGCTTGGACGCGACCAAAATCAGTTCAAAGCGGTTATCTACATGTTCCAGACAATCTTCGACAGTCACTCGTGCCATTTTGCTCGTTCCCTATTTGCTGCGCCGACCACGCCGCGTGGCCTAAATTAACAACCAGACCAACCATTATACAACCGAACTTCAGGAAGTTGCCAGCAATTCCTCAATCGTTCCCGCCAAACGAGCCTGCTGGGCCGCCAATTGCAAACGATGGGCCTGCACCAAGGCCCTCAAATCCACCAAGGCATCCTCGAAAACATCGTTAATTACAAGGAAATCGAACTCCGCGTAGTGAGACATCTCGGCCTCGGCGTCGTACATGCGCCGTGCAATCACCGTCTCATCATCTTGACCGCGACCACGCAAGCGCTGCTCAAGCGCCTGGCGCGATGGCGGCAATACAAAAACCGTGACCACCCCCCGCATCATTGCACGAACCTGTGCCGCACCCTGCCAGTCGATTTCGAGGATCACATCCTTACCCGCGGCTAAACGCCTTTCAACCGCTATTTTTGACGTACCGTAGAAATTATCAAACACCTGGGCGTGCTCCAGAAACGAGCCCGCTTCGCGCATCGACTCGAAGGCCGCCTTATCCACAAAGTGATAATGCTCGCCGTCGACCTCACCCTCGCGCGCTATCCGGGTCGTATGCGAGACCGACACTTCAATGTTGGCATCGGATTCAACCAACGCCGCAACCAAACTGGTCTTGCCCGCACCGGAGGGTGCCGACACAACATACAAGGTTCCTGCACACTGCTCAGAATTACCGTTCAAAACTATCACCTGTTTACGACTGAAGAACTATTCGTCAGAATAAAGAGATAGGCTCACGCCCCACAATTAGTTGCTTGATACCATGAAACCAACCCATACCAAACCAAAATTTTCGTCTTTTGCGTTTTCGGCCGAGATCGCTAACGCAATCAAAGACGCGGGATTTGAGCACCCGACGGCAATTCAGGCTCAGGCCATGCCCGCCGTGCTATCGGGTAAAGATGTGCTCGCACGGGCAGATACGGGGTCCGGGAAAACTGCAGCTTTCGTGTTACCGCTACTAAGCAATCTGAGCAACAAGAGCCTCTACGGCAACTCAGGGCTGGAGAGTCGACTCAGCAACACCGAGCGCGCCCATGGTAACACTGTACAAATCCTAATTTTAGTGCCGACCCGAGAACTCGCGATCCAGATAGGAGACGTCTTCGCTCAATTTGCCAAGGACATTCGACCACCTATCAAATGCCAAAGCGTATTTGGTGGGGTGAAAATTAACCCGCAGATGATGGCCTTGCGTGGTGGCGCCGATGTGCTGATTGCGACACCGGGGCGACTGCTCGATTTGATCGCTCAAAACGCCATCAAGTTTAATCGGCTTAAAGTCTTGGTGATTGACGAAGTCGACCGCCTAATGAAGGGAGACTTCGAGGAAGAGATAAAACAGATTCGACAACACCTACCCAACAAACGCCAGAACCTGATGTTCACCGCCACCTTTCCGGACAGCATCCGCACGATTGTTCGCCAGATTATGCGCAGCC
Organism: Chromatiaceae bacterium; assembly: GCA_012965975.1. GTDB lineage: Bacteria > Pseudomonadota > Gammaproteobacteria > DTRM01 > DTRM01 > DTRM01. Next base: position 27,012 of record DTRM01000123.1, read on the forward strand.
CAACCATCATCGACATCGACAATGCGAACAACAATAAAAAGATAGGCCAACGCGTAATCACCGTCAACCACAACAAAAAGAATGCGCTGCTGGCATCGCTGTTAAATGAAAATGACTGGTCTCAAGTACTGATCTTTTGCAGCGCAAAACGGACATGTGACCACTTGGTTCGAAAGCTGGAGAGACACAGCATCAAGGCCGTCGCTACGCATGGGAATAAAAAACAGTCCGAGCGCTCGCAAGCGTTGAGTGACTTCAAGTCAGGCACAACACGCATACTCATTGCCACTGATGTTGCGGCACGCGGCATCGATATTGGAGACCTTCCCTGCATCATTAATTATGATTTACCGCGTTCCCCCAATGATTATATTCATCGCATTGGTCGTACTGGCCGCGCAGGACAAGAAGGCCTGGCCATATCGCTGATTGCGCACCACGAATACCCTCACTTCAAGGTTATTGAACGGCACAATGATCTGGATCTCGAATGGGAACAAGTCACTGGGTTCGAAGCAGACAAGGTCGCACCTCCGCCACCCACCAGCACCAGTCCGAAAAAGCTCAAGAAGGCGAAAAACAAGAAGAAACCGTCAAAAAAGAAGCGGCTCGCCGCAAAGAGCGCGGATGGAGAAAAGATTCAACAACAAGAATCGGACAAAGAAAATAGCTCGGCGGCCAATACCAATGTATGGGGCAATTCAGACTGAGGCCTAAGCGCTGACCGAATCCTCATGCTTTAGCCAAAGATTGGTGGCTAAATTGTTATTAGAATATATTTTGTACCTGCTCATAGATAAATTCAATAATATTGAATTATATCAATATGTTAATGTCTTTAACGCTCAGCCTTTTTCGACGGTCTGCCACCGCTTTTGTCACCCTAGTTTCCGCTCCACTTAATCCCACGATATAAATCAAGATAATGCAGCTCAATCCTGTTTAGCTGTCTTTTTTCTTTGCACCCGAATCAATAACCACGGGTATAGGAGGGAATTTAACGATTCATTGCGTTGTTAATAGTACAATGCACGAATCGGACGCATCTGCATAAGAACCACGTCCTCGAAAAAGGATCAGCAAATTGAACACACCAAAACAGCAAAACTATGGCGACGACCCACTTTCGGTACGCGAATCGGATAAATATCAGGAAGAGTATGTGCATGCCTTTGTCGACCAGTGGGATGCGCTGATCGACTGGGAAGGACGCGCCAAGTCAGAGGGTGAATTCTTCATTGAAAAACTGCGCGAACTTGGCGTAAAGAAAGTGCTCGACGTGGCTACCGGCACCGGCTTTCATTCGGTGCAATTACTTAAGGCAGGCTTTGAGGTCACTAGCGTAGACGGCAGCCCGACCATGCTGGCCAAGGCTTTTGAAAACGCCCGAAAACGTGGTTATATCCTGCGCACTGTGCAGGCTGATTGGCGCTGGCTGAATCGTGACGTTCACGACCTCTATGATGCCGTTATTTGTCTTGGTAACTCCTTTACCCATTTACATGAAGAAAATGATCGCCGTAAATCCCTAGCGGAGTACTACGCCACCCTGCGTCACGATGGCAAACTAGTTCTTGATCAACGCAACTACGATGCCTTGCTCGATAAAAAAATTAAGCCCGGCCACAACTACTACTATTGTGGTGATGAAGTTGAAGCAACCCCGGAACATGTAGATGAGTCATTGGCTCGATTTAGATATGCGTTTCAGGGTGGTGATACCTTCCATCTTAATATGTTCCCGCTGCGTAAAAAGTACGTGAGACAACTCATGAAAGAAGTTGGTTTCCAAAAAATAACCACCTATGGTGACTTCAAGGAAACCTATCGAAATACAGAACCGGATTTTTTTGTGCATGTTGCTGAGAAGGCCTATCACGCCGAGGAAAAAAAATGAGCGCGGCCTATTCCGAGGTCGTGGAAACGGCTCGCCAGTACTACAACAGTAAAGATGCTGATAATTTCTACTTCCACGTCTGGGGCGGCGAGGACATTCACATTGGTCTTTATGAGGATGATGAAGAACCGATCGCTGATGCATCAGCTCGCACGGTTAGACACATGGCAGAATCCGTCTCACACCTCAACACTGGCTCACAGGTTTTAGATCTAGGCGCCGGTTACGGTGGCTCTGCGCGCCACCTTGCAAGAGTATATAGCTGCCATGTGACTGCGCTCAATCTGAGCGAAACTGAAAATAAGCGCAACCGTGTAATGAACGCAGAACAAGGCTTTAGCGAAACGATAAAAGTCGCCGATGGCAGCTTTGAAGATATCCCCGCAGAAGATCAATCCTTCGATCTAGCGTGGTCACAAGATGCGATCTTGCATTCGGGACACCGTAAACGCGTCATGGATGAGGTTGATCGCATCCTAAAACCGGGTGGTGAATTTATATTCACAGACCCAATGCAAGCCGACGACTGCCCTGCCGGAGTACTCAAACCGGTACTGGATCGCATTCATCTGGACAGCCTCGGCTCGTTCGCATTTTATCGCGCACAGGCTCAACGCCTCGGCTGGCAAGAGATTGGCGTGGCTGATCTAACTCACCAACTGGTTAAGCACTACACCCGAGTCCGCCAGGAACTGACAAAACGACGTGAAGGCTTAGTAGGCATCGTATCCGATGAGTACATGGCCCGCATGATTCAAGGGCTAGGCCATTGGATTGATGCCGGCGACAACGGTTATTTGGCTTGGGGCGTCCTGCATTTCAGAAAACCTGAATGAGCCCTAGAACCATATGATTTCACTGCGCGAAAGAGGGAGAGCTGCGCCTCTCCCCCCACGCATCCCCCATAACTTTGTAGCGCTTCGCGCCGATTGGTGAGATATGCAGGCTAAACAAGAGACAAATACCAATTGGGTTTATCGAAACCGGCACGGCAATATTGTGCTTGATTTTAATCCGGTGGTGTTTTTTTCTACGACTGCACTCATTGGCCTGTTTGTCGTACTTAGCCTGTTATACCTCGATAGCTTCTCAAGCTCAGCGAAGGACCTACAGGCATGGATTGCCAATCAAACGGGCTGGTTCTTTGTATTGATGGTTAATCTGGTACTCGGCTACTTGGTATTTCTGATGGTGGGGCGCTACGGCAAGATCCGTCTCGGCGGAGAAACCGCCACACCGGAGTTTAGCCACCTCGCGTGGATTGCCATGCTGTTTTCCGCTGGCATGGGTATCGGCTTAATGTTCTATAGTGTCGCTGAACCCATCTACCATCTAGCCACACCACCCCATGGGGCCGAACCCGGAAGCACGGCTGCGTATAAAGACGCCATACGCACGACCTTCCTGCATTGGGGGTTGCATGCCTGGGGCATCTACGCTTTAACCGGACTCGCACTGGCCTATTTTTCCTTTAATCGTGGACAGCCATTAAGTATTCGCGCCGTCTTTGAACCGCTGCTCGGCAATCGCATTCATGGCTTTTGGGGCCACCTCATCGATACACTGGCCAGTGTCGCCACCCTGTTTGGCGTTGCAACATCACTGGGTCTGGGAGTTTCCCAAATCAATGCCGGACTCAATCATCTTTACGATATTCCGATCGACTCCACTACTCAGATCATCCTAATTATGGGCATCACAGCGGTTGCGACATTATCTGTTGTACTGGGGCTAAATAAAGGCATCAAGCGTCTGTCCGAACTCAACATGGTGCTCGCGCTCATCCTGCTGCTGCTCGTATTTCTGGTGGGACCCACTCTGTTTATTCTCAACGGCTTCGTCGAAAATGTCGGCCTGTATCTCAACGAATTTTTCGAACTGGGTTTCTGGAATGAAACCTACGCGCAAGGCGACTGGCAGAATGGTTGGACCGTATTTTACTGGGGCTGGTGGGCTGCGTGGGCGCCGTTCGTTGGTATGTTCATCGCACGTATTTCTCGCGGACGCACGATACGTGAATTTATCGCCAGCGTACTGTTAGTTGCTACCGGACTGACCTTTGTCTGGCTATCCGTTTTTGGAAATTCGGCACTGTTTATCGAACTCGTTGGACCCGGCGGATTAGTCGAAGCCGTGCAAGCCGACGTATCGCAATCCCTGTTTGTCTTTTTCGAAAAATTACCCATTGCCGTGGGATTAGATATCCCCGCTAATGCATTGCTCGCCGTGGGCACACTAGCAACGCTGGTTATCATTACTTTTTTTGTAACATCATCGGACTCTGGCTCACTAGTAATTGATATCATCACCGCCGGTGGAAGACCCAACCCACCTGTCGCACAACGCATCTACTGGGCGTCCACAGAAGGTGCCGTGGCTGCAATTCTTTTAATCGGCGGAGGATTGAGCGCCCTGCAAACAGCAGCGATTTCAGCTGGACTTCCTTTTGCAATCCTTATTCTGCTGATGATCTACAGCCTGCAAAAAGCGTTAATGACCGATTACGCGACACTCAACCGCAGCCCCGAAAGAATATAGAAGCCCACCTAAAGCAGGGCGACATTTACCGAAGCTAAACTTATTCCAAATTTTGTACCTGTTCCCGCATCTGCTCGATCAACACCTTCATCTCCACTGCACTTTTGGTGGTTTCACTGTCAGAGGATTTCGAGCTCAGTGTGTTCGCCTCACGATTAAATTCCTGCATCAGGAAATCAAGGCGACGACCAATGGGCTCGCCCGAGACCAGTACAGAACGAGTCTCCACCAAGTGTGAGCGAAGACGTTCGAGTTCTTCGTCGACATCAAGTCGTTGTGCCAACATCACCATCTCCTGCTCCAACCGACCCGGGTCCGCACTGACATCCAGATCCGCCAAGCGTTTATTCAGCCGCTCGCGCAGATGCGCCAATACCTCTACCCGCCTCTCGGCTACCCGCTCAACTTCGTTGGCCAGCGCCTCACAGCGACTGCTGATCACCGCCCCCATACGCCCACCTTCACGCTCGCGTGCAGCGATAAAATCATCTAACGTCTGCTGCAGCAACTCCATCGCATCGGCGTGCGCCACGCTCATGTCCGGGGCCTCAGCAGTTACTACATCGGGCCAGCGCAATATATCCATCGGTGACAACGATTGTGACACATGCATCTGCACCTCAACCTCGGCCACCGCCTTCAACACACCTTCGACCAGACTCTGGTTAACACGCAGACCCGAAGCTGCGCCTGCGGCTGGTTTAAAACGCAAACCGGCATCGACCTTACCGCGACCCAAAGCGTTGGTCATGAGATCGCGAAACTTGGGCTCCAGCACGCGGAAATCATCCGGCACTCGCAGACCCACCTCCAGATAGCGATGGTTAACCGAACGCAACTCCCAGGTAATTGACCCCCACTCGGCTTGCAACTCCTGCCGCGAGAACGCGGTCATGCTCTTAATTGTCATAAGTGATACCCGGCAAACCAAAAGTCGGCGAATTAATTACAGCGCACTAGTATACTAGCTTCCTTCCGAAAGCTTTGTTTAATCTACTCAGGAATCCGCCTAATGAGACCCAGCGGCCGCAACCCCAATCAGTTACGCGACTTTACCATCACTCGAAACTACACCATGCACGCGGAGGGATCAGTGCTCGTCGAGTTCGGCAATACCAAGGTGCTGTGCACCGCCAGCGCAGAAGAACGAGTACCACCATGGATGCGCGGCAAGGGCGAGGGCTGGGTCACCGCCGAATACGGCATGCTGCCTAGGTCAACCACCGACCGCATGCGGCGCGAGGCCAGCGCCGGCAAGCAGGGCGGGCGCACGGTCGAGATTCAACGCCTGATCGGGCGCTCACTGCGTGCTGCGATCGACTTCAAACTGTTGGGCGAAATTTCCATCACCATTGACTGCGATGTAATTCAGGCCGATGGCGGCACGCGCACCGCATCCATCACCGGTGGTTACGTTGCGCTGGCTGACGCGGTGAACGTATTAATGAAGCGCGGTGCAATCAAGACCAATCCACTGTTGGGACACGTGGCCGCCATTTCGGTGGGTATCTACAACGGCACCCCGGTACTGGATCTCGATTACGCCGAGGACTCCAATGCAGAAACCGACATGAACGTAATCATGAACGACAACGGGGATTTTATTGAGGTTCAGGGAACTGCCGAGGGACATGCCTTTTCTCGCGACGAGCTCAACTCGCTACTGGATCTGGCCAGTGATGGCATTGAAACCATTATCACCCATCAACGCGACGTCTTGGCTGGCTAATGTCCACTCAGGATAATCGCATCGTGCTGGCTACCGGGAATCGGGGCAAGGTTCGCGAGCTGGGCGAAATGGTTGCTTCACTGTCGCTGCAAATTATTCCGCAATCGGAGTTTGATATCGCCGAGGTTCCTGAAACCGGCACCACCTTCGTCGAGAACGCGATCATCAAGGCCCGCCACGCCGCACAATGCAGTAGCCTGCCCGCCATCGCCGATGACTCGGGTCTTGAAGTCGATGCGCTTCGCGGCGCACCGGGGATTTATTCCGCTCGCTTTGCCGGCGACAACGCCAGCGATACGGATAACCTGCAGAAACTGCTGCGTGATATAGACCATGTGCCCGACGACCAGCGTGGCGCGCGCTTTCAATGCGTGCTGGTGTATATGCAACATGCCGGTGACCCAACACCCATCATTTGTCAGGGAACCTGGGAAGGAAGCATCCTGCGCACCGCCCAAGGCAACAACGGCTTCGGATACGACCCGGTTTTTTTAGTGCCCAGCAAAAACTGTTCCTCAGCGGAACTGACACCCGAGGTAAAAAATCAGCTAAGCCACCGTGGGCAGGCGTTACGAAAACTCATCACTACCCTGCAACGGGATCGCGTCCTCTGAACTCGCTGTCACTGCCACCGCTATCGCTGTATGTGCATCTGCCATGGTGTGTGCATAAATGCCCCTACTGCGATTTTAACTCGCACGAATATTCTGGCGACCTCCCCGAAGCTCAATACATCGATGCATTGATCATCGATCTTGAGCAGGCCATCGATAGCGCGCAGGGGCGCAGCCTGACGAGTATTTTTATCGGCGGTGGCACGCCTAGCCTGTTTAGCGCCCATGCGATCGATCGCCTGCTCAGCGCGATTGCGGCGACCCCACTGCGGAATCCGGAGGCAGAAGTCACGCTGGAGGCAAATCCAGGCACGCTGGAAGCCGGACGCTTTCGCGACTATCGACAAGCTGGAGTTAATCGCCTGTCGATCGGTGTGCAAAGTTTCGATGATGACTTACTGCAACGACTCGGCCGCATCCATTCCTCGCGGCAGGCGATAGCGGCCATCGAGTCGGCCCAAGACGCGGGTTTTGAACGCATCAACATTGATGTCATGTATGGGCTACCCGGGCAAACCGCGCAGCAGGGTGAATCCGATATACAACAGGCTCTGGCGCTGGAACCGGGACACCTCTCCTACTATCAACTCACTCTGGAACCCAATACCCTGTTTCACCATCAACCACCCGCACTGCCAACCGATGAACTCATTGGCGATATCGAGTCCAACGCTCGGTCACAACTCGGCCAAGCCGGATATCAGCAATATGAGGTATCGGCCTTTTCCCACCCTAGACAGGCGAGCCTGCACAATCTGAATTACTGGCAGTTTGGCGACTACATCGGCATCGGTGCCGGCGCGCACGCCAAACTCACCTTCCCCGAGCGGGATGAAATTCAGCGCTACAGCCGTATCCGCCAGCCACAAGCCTATTTGCAGGCGAGTTCCACGACCGTCAGCGACTCTAATTTGGTACCGGATCAAGATCGGCTATTCGAATTCATGCTCAATGCCCTGCGCCTGCGCGACGGCTTCTCCATCGAATTACTGTCAGAACGGACCGGATTGCCGACTGCTGAGGTCGCGTCACAGCTACAATCCAGATTGTCGCAGGGATTGCTCGCGCAATCCGCGCCGCACCACTATCGACCCACCGCGCTGGGCTGGCGCTATTTGAATGACCTTCAGTCCAGTTTTCTACCCAACGATCCCGGGTTGACGGCGGGGTAAGGTTTTCCGACCCAATCACGCGGTAATCCAGACCTGAGATGGCGACTCTGCTTATTCACAGCCGCCATCGCCCACTGGCGAGTGCTATTGGAGGTATTCCAACGATCCCGCATATGACCCAACGACCTTATTAACCTATTGATTTTTTGCTGTTTATCGCCCTACCCCCTGTCTTTACGGAAACGCGTTTCTGCGGAGGAATCGGCCACCTAGGGAGCCTCTATGGATTTCATCCACAGAGTTATCCACAGAACCTGTGGATGAAATTATTTCCGGCCCAAAACAATTACTTAGGGCATGGATAAGAACGTCCAGCATGGCCGTAGGTCTAATCAATCGGTGGGTTCACCATGCGCATCGCACAAACCGGGGCAATCAGGCGTAACTCGCTGAATCAAGTCAGAATATTTTACAATCGATGTCAATGTCGGTCCCTCAGCGGATCGACTAGCTCTATAAGTTTGATATATGAATCAATGAGATAACACATACATCTGGGGTTTTGGCGCGCGACTTGCATAGTTAACTGTGCAATGCCCGGAGCGGACCCGTCGAATCCACCGTGTCATCCCTGTGTAATCGGGATGACCTCGGAGTCCAGGCAGGACCTATGAGGAAAAACGGTTATGACTGATATCACCCGAACAGGGTTTGATTTTGATGAGTGGGCCAAACTGGCCGAGTCCGATCCGAAAGCCTTTGAAAAGCGTCGTGAAGTCCTAATATCCGCAACCATTGATCAGGCACCAGAGGCCCGCAGACAGCGGCTTCGGGGGCTACAATGGCGCGTTGATCAGGTTCGGCGCAGGGCTAGCACACCGCTGGGGGCGTGTGTGCAAATTTCGGAAATGCTGTGGGATTCGGTTACTGGTCCAGATGGACTCGTCAACGCTCTGGATCGGCTGGGCCGGGTCGTCGGTGGCGACGATCTTGATATAAAGCCGGTTGTAACCGCAAAAGTCCTGTCACTGGAGCCGCTGATGGATGGATCATCCGACACGCGGTCCGCTCAAGGGCAAACCCAACCGTCCTGAACACCCGTTCGGGACATAATCTGTCAGGTGCTTGCCTGACAGATGGGTTTGGCCTAAAATGCCCGGCTCCGGGTTAATCCCTCCACGATCTGATGTGAGTTTGAAAAATGAAACAGGGCACTCATCCTGACTACAAGGAAATCACGGTTTCCTGCGGCTGTGGTAACAGCTTTGTGACGCGTTCGACTCTTTGTGAAGATCTGAGCGTTGAAGTCTGCTCATCCTGCCATCCGTTTTACACGGGCAAGCAGAAGCTGGTTGATACGGCGGGCCGTGTCGACAAATTTCGCAAAAAATACGGCAAATAACCCCCTGTCTGACGGCGCCTTCACAGGCATTCGTTACCCCCTGAAATTCGCCCTCGTACTATCGTGCCTGCTGCTGTCGCGTTCGGCACTGGCATCATCTGCGTGTGCGCTTGAAACCACCGAGCAAACGCATAAGACTCACCAAACCAATCTGGTCCGCGTGCAGCGCGTGGTCGATGGCGACACCATCTGGCTCACCGATGGTCGCAAGGTTCGCATCATCGGTATCGACACCCCCGAGCTCGGCCATCAAAAGGCTCCCGACGAACCGCTCGCCCGCAAGGCCAGCACTGCATTGCGTGATCTGCTTGAACAGGCAGGGAATCAGGTGATCCTGCGTGCGGACATCGAGGCAAAAGATCGCTACCAACGTGATCTGGCGCACGTCTACCTCAGCGACGGCACCAATTTAAGCGCCTGGCAACTGCAAGCGGGGCACGCCAGCGTCATGCTGATCCCGCCCAATACCCGGAACCTCGATTGCTATCTTGATATCGAGCAGCTAGCACGACAGCAACGCGCGGGGATTTGGGCGCTGCCGCAGCACAAGATTCTTGACGCGGCATCCTTGCCCGACGACAGCCACGGTTTTCACATTATCCACGCAAAGATTGAGCGCATAAGCTATGGTGGGGGGGCAACCTGGATAAATCTCGTCGGCGGTATGAGCCTTCAGGTTCGCGACAGTGATGGTCACTATTTCGACCCGGGCTGGGCGCAAAAACTGCGGGGCGTAAACATCGAAGCGCGTGGGTTTATCTACCGCAGTCGTGGGCAGTGGCGAATGCGTCTGCGACACCCGCTCAGCATCAAGACAACGAATGCCCGCTGAGCAACATGGCGGATGCGCGTTCGGAATGTAATAATAGCTCGTTCCGAGCCCAGCTCGGATACCGGCCGCAACGACAAGAATAATTTTAGGAGTTCCAATGCAGAAAATTGCGATCATTGGCGCAGGAAGAGTAGGAGAGGCCTCCGCACAGTTTATTGCCGCCGGGCGCCTGTGTCGGGAGATTGCGCTGGTCGACATCCATGATGGACCACCGAAAGGTGTCGCGCTTGATCTTCAGCAAACTGGCCTAGTACTGGATTCCGACACCCATCTCAGCGGGTCCAGCGATTACGCGTCGATTGCAGGCGCGGGACTGGTTATCGTTACCGCCGGGCTTCCACGCAAGCCCGGTATGTCGAGATCCGATGTACTCGAAAGCAACGTACAGATACTTGACTCGGTGGTTGAACAGGTCATGCGGTATGCACCCGACAGCATGCTTCTGATTGTCAGCAACCCGGTCGATGTGCTCACCTATCGCGCATGGAAAAAGACCGGCTGGGCGCGCAACCGCATTTTTGGTCAAGCCGGCATTCTGGATTCGTCGCGCATGGCGGCCTTCATAGCGAGCGAGACCGGCTTGTCGATCAGCGATATCACGACCATGGTGCTGGGCGGGCACGGTGACAATATGGTGCCCCTGCCACGTTACTGCACCATTAACGGTGTGCCGATCAGCCACTTCATTGAAACCAAGCGTCTCGATGAAATCATCCAGCGCACCCGTGATGGTGGCGCCGAGATTTTGGGTCTGCGACAAAACAGCAGCGCGTACGACGCGCCCGGCGTCGCCGTCACTGCGATGGTTGAATCCATCGTGCTTGACCGCAAACGTCTGCTGCCCTGTGTCGCGCTGCTCGATGGTGAGTTTTCGCAGTCGGATATCGCCATCGGCGTGCCCTGCGTACTCGGGCGTAATGGCGTTGAGCGCGTGGTTGATCTCGACCTCGACGATGACGAGCGTGCGAACTTTGAACATTCGGTCGCCTCGCTGCGCACCGACATGGCGTTGCTGTAGCAACGACCAGGAGACCACCCATGACAGACGACTCTTATATCCTCAGCGACCCGAAAACCGGCACGCAGGTCGAGCTTCCGGTACACAGGGGTACGCTGGGTGCGCCGACGCTCGACATTTCGAATCTGTATCGCGATACCGGTATGTTCACCTACGATCCAGGCTTCGTTTCCACCGCAAGTTGCCATAGCTCAATCACCTATATTGATGGCGATGAGGGCGTGCTGCTCTATCGCGGTTACCCGATCGAGCAACTGGCGGAACATTGCAGCTTCATCGAAGTGTCCTACCTGCTCCTGAACGGCGAGTTACCCAAACCTGAGCAACTTACCGCTTTCCGCAGCAAGATCGTGCATCACACCATGGTGAACGAGCAAATGAAGTCGTTCTTCACCGCATTTCGTTACGACGCGCACCCGATGGCCATTATGGTCGGTGCGGTCGGTTCCCTATCGGCGTTTTACCATGACGCCCTGGACGTGCATGATCCAGAGCATCGCGAACTATCTGCTTATCGTTTAATTGCGAAGATTCCGACCATCGCCGCTGCCAGTTATAAACACAATATTGGCGAACCATTTGTGTATCCGAGGAATGATTTGGGTTATTGCGCCAATTTGTTGCGCATGATGTTTTCCGTGCCCGCCGAACCCTATGAGGCTAACGATGTTTCGGTACGTGCACTCAACTTGCTGTTCATCCTGCACGCCGATCACGAACAAAATGCCAGCACTTCAACCGTGCGCCTGTCGGCCAGCTCCGGAGCAAACCCCTATGCCTGTGTCGCCGCTGGCATTGCCTCGCTATGGGGTCCTGCACATGGCGGCGCCAATGAAGCCGTGCTATCCATGCTGTCAGAGATTGGTACCGTCGATAATATTGGGCCCTTTATCGACAAGGCCAAGGACAAGGACGATCCGTTTCGATTAATGGGATTTGGTCATCGCGTGTATAAAAACTATGACCCGCGCGCGGCACTGATACGCACGATCTGTCACGAGGTTCTTGACGGACTGGGTGATGATGCCGACCCACTGTTTGAGTTGGCACTCAAGCTTGAGGAAATCGCGCTGCAGGACGAATATTTTATCGAACGAAAGCTATACCCCAACGTCGACTTTTACTCCGGCATTATCTACAAGGCGCTGGGGATACCCAGCAGTATGTTCACGGTAATGTTTGCGATTGCGAGAACCACCGGCTGGGTCGCTCACTGGATGGAAATGATGGCGGATCCCGGCCAGCGTATTGGCCGCCCACGTCAGTTGTACGATGGCTCAGCCCGGCGAGACTTCGTCGGTATGGACAAACGCTAGGGCACCTCTGAACAACGCAGAAGCTGCCTATTTCAGATGTGAAATGCGCGTCCATGAATTGTTCAGAGGTACCCTAGAACAACTCCTCTTCCACGCTGCCCTCGTCGGCAGGACGGGTATGCGGCCCATTGCCGCCCGGCCCGGCACCCAAATACTCGGGCACCTGTTCGCGGCGAAAAATCTCAAACAGCGCATCGCTAAACTCGCCGCTAACGCGTAATCCCGTTTCAGGATCGATGCGCACCGACACCAGGCCCGGTGGTCGGTCTGCCTCATAATGCGGAACGTCTTTTAACGCCTCGCGCATGTAAGTCATCCACATCGGTAGCGCCGCCTTGCCTCCGGTTTCGCGCTCACCCAATGGCGCCGTCTGATCAAACCCCAGCCAGGCAATGGCCACCTGCGTAGATTGATAGCCACTAAACCACGCATCGCGCTGGTCGTTGGTGGTGCCGGTTTTACCCGCCAGGTCTTTCCGCCCCAATTGCAATGCACGACGGCCGGTTCCGCGTTTAACCACATCTTGCAGTAGCGAATTCATAATAAAATTGTTTTCATGCGTCATCGCCCGGGGCGCCAGGCGCTCGATTGACAGCATTTCGTCTTCATCGTCATTGGGTACTTCATCGGATTCCACCTGCGTCGGCGCTGGCTCTTCAGGTTCGGCTTGCCGCGCCATCGCCTGCTCACACAACACACAACCCAGCTTTGGCTGTGCCTGATAAATCACTTCACCGCGGCTATCTTCAACTCGATCGATAAAATGGGGGTCTATTCGAAATCCACCGTTCGCCAACGCAGCATAGCCTCGCGCAAGCTCAATCGGAGCCACCGTCCCACTGCCCAGCGCCAACGATAAATTTCGTGGCAGCGATGCCGCATCAAAACCAAAGCCCTCGGCATAATCGAGAACCGATTTGACACCAATCTTTTTCAGCAGACGAATCGACACCAGATTACGCGACTTCATCAACGCCACTCGCAGTCGGGTCGGACCATAAAACTTGCCACTGTAGTTCTCCGGGCGCCAAGTATTTTCCAGGCTGGAGTCGGCAAACACGATAGGGGCATCGTTGATCAGGCTGGCTGCGGTGTACCCCTTGGATAGTGCCGTCGAATACACAAAGGGCTTAAACCCGGACCCGGGCTGACGCCGAGCCTGATAGATGCGATTAAACTTGCTGTGATAATAATCAAAGCCCCCCACCAGAGCGGAAACGGATCCGTCCTCCGGCCGCAACGCGACCAATGCCCCCTCGACCTGCGGTAACTGAGACAAATGCCAATCCGGTGACGACCGTTGCTCGACCCAAACCACGTCACCCGCTTGCACAATCTCTGCTGCCGTCTCCACCGGCGGACCGAGCCGATCAACCGACTCGTAGACGCGCGCCCAAGCCAGACCATCCCAGTTGATAATCGCGGCGCCTGCCTTCTTTATGTATACCCGCGCGGTCTGGTCATCGGTTCCCAACACCAGTGCGGGATGCAAAGGTCCCACCGACGAATAGGCTTGCAACAGTGCGTCCAATACTTCCGGGGCCAACTCGCTATCGACGTCGGCTGGTTCTGGTAACTCAATCCGGACTTCTACTCCGCGATAGCCATGGCGATATTCATAGGCCAGAACACCCTGCTGAACGGCTTGGTTCGCCGCCTCCTGCAAACGCTTTTCTATCGTCGTATAGACCCGGTACCCTGCCGAGTAGGTTTCATTACCATAGCGCTCCAACATCCATTTGCGCACCAGTTCAGCGACATAGGAGGCCTCAAGATCGAGCGTCGCGGAGTAGCGCCGCGCGGTCACCGGTGCGTGTCGCGCCTGCTCAAATTCATCGATGGTTATCGCGCCGAGGTCATACATGCGTCGCAACACATAGGTACGCCGATCAACCGAGGCCTCGGGTCTGGCCAACGGATTATCGCGCGAAGGCGCCTTGGGTAAACCCGCAATGGTCGCGATTTGAGCCAGCGTCAATTCCGACGGCGCTACGCCGTAGTACACCCGCGATGCGGCACCCACCCCGTAGGCCCGATTGCCCAGATAAATCTTGTTCAGGTACAACGCAAGAATCTGGTTTTTGGTCAGTTCACGCTCAATTTTTAGCGCCAGAAATATCTCATTCACCTTGCGCAGATAGGTCTTTTCGCTGCTGAGGAAGAAATTTCTCGCCACCTGCATGGTAATGGTGCTGCCACCCTGGCTCTTGCGTCCGGTCTTGGCCAACGTCACGACCGCGCGTAACAACCCCTGATAATCCACCCCGGGATGCTGATAAAAACGGTCATCCTCGGCCGCAATAAAGGCTTGCAGCATCCGTGCTGGTACATCCTCCAATGCCACCGGGTGGCGGCGTTTCTCGCCAAATTCGGCCAACAACGCCCCGTCCCGGGTGTAAACCCGTAACGGCACCTGAAAACGGACATCGCTGAGACTCGCCACCGAGGGCAAATTGGGTTCGAGATACAGATAAATCACCGAAATAACGACACTGCCAGCAAGCGCACCGGTCAACAAGAGCAGTAGCAGGCGTCGCGCCCATTTAGTGACACAAGTCATAGAACGTAATGGAAAAACCCAGTTAAATGAAATTCATAGTCAAGATCACCGAGAAACCGTCGATAGCCATTATATGCAGTCAATTGAAGCGCGTGTGCCTGTCAATATTCGGCCTCGCGATTCGCAGATAGCATCGACTCGGGTCGAGAGACTGATTCTATCAGATACCGGTGCCGATACGCGTTATCTGGTTTGTTGTAACGGGTAACCCTGGAGGATAGGGATGATGTTTGGATTTGGAAAGAAAAATACGCCGATGCTGGGGATAGACCTCAGCTACTTGAACTGAGCCAGGAAGGCGGACGCTATCGCATTGAGAGTTACGCGGTTGAGCCACTACCACCGAACACCGTTTCAGACAAAAACATTCTTGACGTAGAAGCCATCGGTGATGCGATTCGCCGTGCGGTCAAACGGTCCAACACTCGCGCCAAGCACGCGGCCGTCGCGGTATCTGGATCCGCGGTAATCACCAAAACTATCACCATGCCCGCCAATATGTCGGACGCGGAGATGGAGGCCCAGATTGAGCTTGAAGCCGACCAGTATATCCCCTACCCACTGGACGAAATCGCGCTGGATTTTCAGGTAATCGGCCCCGCTGAAGACGATCCCGACAGCGTTGAAGTGTTGCTGGCCGCCTCGCGCAGTGACAATGTCGATTCGCGCGTCGCCGCGCTGGAACACGCCGGCCTGACTCCCAAGGTGGTTGACGTTGAGGCCTATGCGATGGAAAACGCATTAACGCTGATCCAACAGCATTTGCCCGATACCGATAATGAAGACCTGACGATCGCCATCGCAGATGTCGGTGCCACGGTTACCACGTTGAACGTGATTCATAAAAACAAGATTATTTATACCCGAGAACAGGTATTCGGCGGGCGTCAGCTCACCGAAGAAATCCAGCGTCGCTACGGGCTTTCCCATGAAGAGGCCGGCATGGCTAAACGTCAGGGTGGCTTGCCTGATACCTACTATTCCGAGGTGCTGGAACCCTTTAAGGAGGCGATGGCGCAGCAGATCAGTCGTTCCCTGCAGTTTTTCTTTTCCTCGGGAACCCGTAACAGCGTCGACCACATCATACTGGCCGGCGGCAGCGCCTCGATTGCCGGCACCGATGATCTAATTGAAGAGAAGATGGGAATAACCACCTCCATCGCCAATCCCTTCGCCAATATGACCTTGTCACCGCAAATCAAGCCTCAAAGCCTGAACAGCGATTCCCCCGCACTGATGATTGCCTGCGGACTGGCGCTAAGGAGTTTCGACTCATGACACGAATCAATCTATTACCGTGGCGATCGATTGAACGCGCCCGCAAGCAACGTGAGTTTCTAGCCATGCTCGGTGCATCCGCCGTTGCCTGCGCCATGGTCGTGCTGTATTCACATCTACACATCAACGGCATGATCACCTCACAGGAGGCACGCAATTCGTACCTGCAACAGGAAATCACCCTGGTGGACGCACGCATCAAGGCAATCAAGGATTTGGAACATACCAAATCACGCCTGCTGGCACGCATGGAGATCATTCAGGAGCTGCAAGGCAGTCGTCCACAAATCGTTCATTTGTTTGATGAGATCGCTGGCACCGTCCCGGATGGTGTGTACTTGAGCAAGCTGAGCCGGCAGGGTAAACAACTCACTATTTTCGGACAAGCTCAATCCAACGCCCGCGTATCCGCCTACATGCGCAGTCTCGATCAGTCGGAATGGTTGACCAACCCCAAATTGAGTGTGATCAAGAATTTAAAAACCGCCCGCACCCGGTCAAGCGAATTTTCACTACGCGTCAGTCAGACCAATAAAACCGAACGTTGGATCGAGGTGACACCGTGAACATTGCTGAGTTACAAGGTCTCGATTTCAATGACGCTGGCTCCTGGCCCAACCCTGCCAAACTCGGCGCCATCGCTATACTCTGTTTCGCCTTGGTAGCGGCGGGTTTCTACTTCGATACCCAAGACCAGATCGGTCTGCTCGAAGTTTCACAGAATAAAGAAACTGAACTCAAGAGCATATTCGAGGTAAAACAGGCCAAATCGGTCAATCTTGAGGCCTATCAGAACCAACTTGAGGAAATGCGCAAGTCATTTGGCGCCATGTTACGCCAACTGCCAAACCGCACCGAGGTCGCAGAACTGCTGGTTGATGTTTCCCAAACCGGGCTTAGCAGCGGACTGGAGTTCGAACTGTTTGAGCCTCAGGCGGAAGAGCCCAAGGAATTCTATGCCGAGCTACCGATCAAGATACGGGTGGTGGGCCAATACCACGAGTTTGGCTCCTTCGTTAGCGGCCTGGCATCGCTGCCTCGCATCGTCACACTTCATGATCTGGAAATCAGCGTAAGACCTGACGAGAAAAATAAAAAGGCGCCCTCCAGCCTGATGGTTATGGAAGCAACCGCCCGCACCTACCGTTATCTCGATGAAGAAGGCGAGCAGGAGATTGGCAATGATGGGTAACCCGATGACACAGTTCACGCGGCGAATCATTTCATGCAGCAAAGTTTTGATTCTTGTCCCCCTATTAAGCGGTTGCGGTGGGGACGGTATGCAAGATCTGCGCGAGTATGTGACTTCCGTGAAGTCATTGAGGCAGGGACATGTTGAGCCACTACCGGAAATCAAGACCTATGAATCTTACTATTATGATGTAGCCGATTTACGCGACCCCTTCCGCGCCGAAGAGAAATCTAAACCCGCAGAAATGGCTGCAACCGGCAGCCTGCATCCAGATGTCAACCGCCGGCGTGAGACGCTCGAGTCATTTTCGCTGGATTCACTACGCATGGTTGGTACCCTAAGTCAGGATGGAGAACACTGGGCCATCGTTGCGGCGAACGACAAAACCGTTCACCGTGTGGTGCTTGGCAACTACGCGGGCCTGAATCACGGCCGTATCACCCGCATTTCAGACAACAAGATCGAGCTGACCGAGATCATCGCTGATGGACTCGGAAGCTGGAACGAGCGACTCGTGTCCCTCGCTTTAAATGACGATAACTGAGAGAGAACCTGCAATGAATGCATCCCGCCCTAGCCCATGCTGCGCTCACGTCGCCCCACATAGCAGTGAGACCACCCTACATCTGGCGGGACAGCCACGGTTGATGTTGTTTCTGGGCGCGCTGCTTTTCTTCACTACCCAAATTGCCCAAGCCGCCAGCAATACCCTGACCGGCATTACCTCAACCGGATTGTCCGGAGATCGGGTGCAGGTATCGCTCACCTTCGAGCAGGACGCGTTGAAGCCACCCAGCTTCATTATGGACAACCCCGCACGAATCGTTCTGGATCTGATGAACACGGGATCCAGTATGTCGCGCCGCAGTCAGAGTGTTAATGTCGGCCTGTTGCGCAGTGTTACCGCTATCGAGGCCGGCAACCGAACCCGCGTGGTGCTGAACATGGTCGATGTCGCGCCCTTTGAAACCCGCGTTGATGGCAACCAGGTCCATTTGATCCTTGGGGCATCCCATAGCACCGCGGTCGACACCAGCGACGGCCCGATGATCGTTGCTGCCAGCAGTCAGGAAGCGGGCGGCAACCAAGTGTCCGGTGTCGATTTTCGTCGCGGTGCCGAAGGTCAGGCATTGGTCACCGTATCCCTGAATGACCCCTCGGTCACCGTCGATTTACGCACAGAGGGTCGCAAGGTCATTCTTGATATTCTCGACAGTTCCATCGCTGAGCGCCTGTCACGCCGACTCGATGTCACCGATTTCGCAACCCCCGTTACCCTGGTCGATACCTATAGTGACGGCAATAACGTGCGTGTCGCGGTCGAAACTACCGGCGACTTTGACCAACTGTCTTACCAGACCGATAACCTGTACGTACTGGAGTTCCGACCCGCTTCCAAGGAAGAGGTCGAACAGGCTCGGCGCGATCGTTTCCAGTACACCGGAGAGCGGTTGTCACTGAATTTTCAGGACATTGAGGTACGCGCCGTGCTGCAATTGTTGGCAGATTTCACCGACCTGAACATGGTTAGCAGTGACTCGGTAGCGGGCAACGTTACCTTGCGCCTTAACAATGTACCTTGGGATCAAGCGCTGGATCTGGTGCTGAAAACCAAAGGCCTGTCGAAACGACAAGTCGGTAACGTGATCCTGATCGCACCCACCGAGGAGGTTGCCACCCGTGAAAAGCTTGAGCTTGAAGCGCAGCAACAACTTCAGGAACTCGCCCAGTTGCACTCGGAATTTATCCAGATCAACTACGCCAAGGCCAGCGACATGGCGACGCTGCTGAAATCTGAAGACAATCGGCTGTTATCCGAACGCGGCAACGTCACGGTCGACGAACGCACCAATACACTACTGGTGCAGGACACCGCCAAAAAACTCGAAGATATCCGCAAACTCGTGGCTCGACTCGATATCCCGGTACGTCAGGTGTTGATTGAATCACGCATTGTTATCGCCAATAACGACTTTGCCAAGGATCTGGGTGTGCGTTTTGGACTGAGCGGCTTTCAGGAGCCCAATTCCGGCAGCTTCCTGATCGGCGGTGGCCTTAAGGGCAATCTGGATACCAACGGACTGGTCGACCGAACCTTTATTGATATCCCGGCAGGTGACCCACTCACTGAGGCCCTGATCACGGATTTACCGGCGGCAAGTGCCGCTGGCTCAGTCAATCTGCTACTGGGCCGAGTCGGTACCAACCTGCTACGTCTTGAGTTATCCGCCATGCAGGCAGAAGGCCGGGGTGAAGTCCTGTCCAGCCCGCGTCTGATTACCTCGGATCAGCACCCCGCCGAAATCAAGCAGGGTATCGAGATTCCCTTTGAAGAGGCCACCTCCAGTGGCGCCACCAGCATCTCCTTTAAGGAAGCCGTGTTATCACTGAAGGTCATTCCCCAGATCACCCCGGACGATCGCATTATTATGGAGTTGGAAGTCAGCAAGGACAGTATTGGCGAGATCATCCAGACCCGCTCGGGTTCTTCGGTTCCCAGTATCGATACCCGCACCATTAGCACCAAAATCCTGGTTGAAAATGGCGACACCGTGGTTTTGGGTGGCATTTATGAAGAAACCAATAACTTTGTGGTCAAGAAAGTGCCATTTTTTGGAGACTTACCGATTATTGGCGGTGCCTTCCGCTCCAAGAGTGAAATTAGTGATGCGCGTGAATTGTTGATTTTCATCACCCCTAGAATTCTCAAAGAATCGCTTAGTCTAAATTACTAGACGACCCCCCCACCGCAAAAAATCCTCGCCCGGGGCGGTTTAGGCTTGCCCTGTGGCCGTTTTTTTGGGGTATCATGGGGAGATGGCGAAAAAACACGGCAATGTATTCCTGATCGGCCCCATGGGCGCCGGCAAAACCACGGTGGGCAAGGCACTGGCGAGTACCATTGGCCTTGAATTTGTCGACAGTGACCGTGAAATCGAGCATCGTACGGGTGCCGACATCCCGCTAATATTCGATCTCGAAGGCGAAGAAGGCTTTCGCAAGCGTGAACGCGACATGATCGAAAACCTCAGTGAACGTACGGGTATCGTGCTCGCCACCGGCGGTGGTGCCATACTCGACCCGCAGAACCGGGCCCGGCTCGCCGGTCGCGGTACGGTGGTCTACCTCGAATGCTCAATTGAGCAGCAAATGGAACGTACCCGCCATGACCGCAACCGTCCCCTGCTGGATACCGACAACCCGCGCGCGCGACTGGAAGAGTTAATGGCCGAACGTGAGCCACTGTATCGCGAACTTGCCGATCACACCGTGAGTTCGGGTGGCCGCAATTCACGTGCAGTAATCAAGGGTATCGTTTCCTATCTGGAAAGCATGCACGCCACCACCATCGAGTAATGAAAACCCTACACGTCGAGCTTGGCGACCGACGCTACCCGATCTACATAGGAGCCAGCCTGCTTGATCAGGCCGAGCTACTTACCTCGCACATTCATGGCCATCAGGTCATGCTGGTCAGTAATGAAACCGTAGCGCCTCTGTATCTACAGCGCGTCATTGATAACCTGAAAGATTTTGAGGTTCATCAAGTTATATTGCCCGACGGCGAACAATACAAAACCCTCGACATCACTAATCGTATTTTTACCGCCCTGCTTGAAACACGCTGTGATCGCAGCGTTACCGTCGTGGCACTGGGTGGCGGGGTAATCGGAGACATCACCGGATTCGCGGCCGCCTGTTATCAACGCGGTGTCGCATTCATCCAGATCCCCACCACGCTGCTGGCGCAGGTTGATTCATCGGTGGGCGGAAAAACCGGGGTTAACCACGCCCTTGGCAAGAACATGATTGGTGCGTTTTATCAGCCCCAGTGCGTGATCGCCGACACCGATACACTCAACACCCTGGATGATCGCCAATTGGCTGCAGGTATCGCTGAAGTTATTAAATACGGCCTTATCCGTGACAAGACTTTTTATGACTGGTTGCAGCGACACGTCGCTGACCTGTCGGCTCGCGATGGCGATGCGCTCAGCCATGCGATCGAGGTGTCGTGCCAAAACAAGGCCGACGTGGTGGCCGCCGACGAACTGGAATCGGGCCAACGAGCGCTGCTTAACCTCGGACATACCTTCGGTCATGCTATAGAAACGGGCACCGGATATGGCGTCTGGTTACACGGTGAAGCGGTCGGTGCCGGTATGGCCATGGCGGCCGACCTGTCCTTACGTGAGGGTTGGATCAGCATCGCCCAACAGACCGAAATCATTGAGTTAATCAAATCCGCCAAGCTCCCGGTTACGCCACCACTGGAGATGGATGCACAACGCTTTCATGAGCTTATGGCCGTCGACAAAAAAGTTCTTCGCGGTGTGTTGCGTCTGGTATTGTTAAAAGATATCGGCGAAGCCGTGGTAAGCTCTGACTTTGATCCCGACAACCTTGATGCCACCCTGAGAGAGTATGGCCGATAGCGCTTTTTCTACCACCCCATCTGACCAAGCGGACCCGTTTGCCGCCGACTGTCCCACCGACGGCCTGTATCTCAACCAGAATCACCAGCAACGACTCAACCTGCTACTGCATTTGGTGCAGGCAACAGACCTCTTGCTGATCGTCGAAGGGCCGAACGGCGCTGGTAAAACAACACTGCTCAATAAACTCACCACCGAGGTCGGTGACTCTTGGGACTTTGTGCGCGTGCAGGCTGGGCCAGACGTCACTCCGATAAAACTGTTGTCCCTGCTGACACAGGGCTTTGGTGCAACACCGATCAGCGCCGGCGTCCACAATATGCAGGCCGCCATTCGCCAACGGCTGCAAACGCTCAACGACCACGACAAGTTGCCGGTACTGGCCATAGACGACGTCGAAACTCTGCCGGAAGACACACTGGAAACTCTGCTCAAACTGCATGAACCTGTGCGCGTCGATGGCCTGCACAGTCGACTGATTCGACTGATCTTTTTCGCCACGCCCGCACTCCATCAACGCAACGCGTTTTCGTCGCATGAGCATCTGGAGCCGGATTCGATTCATCGCATGGAACCCATCCGCTTGCAACAAAATGAAGTGGCCGAGTACCTGAAACTACGGTTGCTCGCGGCGGGAATCAACGAACTTCCCTTCACCGAAGCCGAAATTCAGGAGCTGTTCTGGCGCAGTGAGGGGCTGCCAGGCCAGATCAACGAACTTGCCCGCGCCAGCATCAATGGTGACCGCGCACCGTCATCGCAGCACCGCACGTGGGTCGGTCTACCGCTGATGCTTGGCATCGGGGCAGTGGCGGCTATCCTCGCCAGCCTCTGGATTCTGCAGGGTGACCTTGACTCTGATGTCGTCTCCAGCGTCGGCCTGAACCCACCCCCACCTGTAATGGTCATTGCCACTGATCCCGCCGCGGTCACCGCCGTTGCGCCGATGCCGTCCGAGCCGCCGAGGGCCGCGATTAAACCCGAACCCGAGACGGAACCAGAGGCTCAGCCGATGCCAGAAGTCCGGCCTAGCCCCGTTACCCTGCTGGTAACGGATACCGCGCAGAAGGTAATGAAA
>DTRM01000123.1:50047-55481 GCA_012965975.1 Chromatiaceae bacterium
CTCCAAACTGGATCATGCAGCGACCAGCGCAGCACCTCACGCTCCAGTTGCTGGCGATGTCGCAACCCGCATCATTGTTCAGCTACGTTCAATCCCACCGCCTAGGACCGCCACTGGCCAGCTTTGAGAAACGCACCGGCACCAAGCCGTTACATGTGCTGATCTGGGGGGACTTCGCATCGCGTGAGGCCGCGACGCGGGCGCTGGCCACCCTGCCTGCCAAGATCCGCGCCAGCAAACCCTGGATTCGCAGCTTCGAGTCGATTCAGACCACGTTAAAGCCCTGACTTCGCCAATTGGCTCTCGTCACCCCGGCGCGGGCAAGGGATCCACAGAACGATACCGCTGGATTCCGGATCTCCGCTTCGCCGCGTCTGGAATGACGGCTATTTTCCCATTAGCAATAAAATTTCATTATCACGTTGATCGATTTTCTTTGTGTCTAGGGGTGGCCAAAACCGTCTGTCTTTATTATTCTGGGCAGTTCCGCGCGGCGTTAGATTCGCGGAGATGGCGCTGCCCACCTCTTTTTCGCCGGCAAAAACACAAGACATTGAAATATAAGAGATTTTTAGATGAATTACGGGACTTTACCGCGTCGACAGGGCCTCTACGACCCAGCCAATGAGCACGACGCCTGTGGTGTCGGTTTCGTTGCCAACGTCAAAGGTCAAAAAAGCCACGAAATTATCCGTCAGGGCCTGACCATTCTGGAAAATCTAACCCACCGTGGTGCGGTTGGTGCCGATCCCCTCGCCGGGGATGGCGCGGGTCTGCTGATCCAGATTCCCGACGCGTTCCTGCGATCTGTTTGTTCAGAACAGGGCACCGTGTTGCCCGATGCCGGCGACTATGGCGTCGGTGTTGTGTTCTTTCCCAGATCTTGTCTGTCGCAATGCACCGAGGTCATCGAACGCGTGGTTGCCGCTGAAGGGCAACGACTGCTGGGCTGGCGCGACGTACCCACCAACAATGCTTGCCTCGGCGAAGGCGTTAAGGCTGTGGAGCCGGCCATACGACAGGTATTTATCGCCCATGGCGACGATACTGCGAATACCGATCATCTCGAACGCAAGCTGTTTGTGATTCGCAAACTCATCGAAAATGCGATCGCCACGTCGGGCTTTGACGGTGCCGAAGGGTTTTATATTCCGTCGCTGTCGGCACGCACCCTGCTGTACAAGGGCCTGTTATTGGCCAATCAGGTTGATGCCTACTATGACGACCTGAAAGATCCGCGCATGACCAGCGCGTTGGCGCTGGTTCACCAGCGTTTTTCGACCAATACCTTCCCGTCGTGGGATCTGGCGCAGCCATTCCGCATGATTGCTCACAACGGTGAAATCAATACCATGCGCGGCAACATCAACTGGATGGCCGCGCGCCGTCACTCGATGCAATCGGGTTTCCTGAAAGAGGATCTCGATAAGATCTGGCCGTTGATCGCGGAAGGACAGTCCGACTCGGCCTGCTTTGATAACGCGCTGGAACTGTTGGTTGCCGGTGGCTATTCAATGTCTCATGCAATGATGATGCTGATCCCCGAGGCATGGTCGGGTAATCCGTTGATGGATGATGAGCGTCGCGCGTTCTATGAGTATCATGCCGCATTAATGGAACCATGGGATGGGCCGGCCGCGGTCGCCTTTACCGATGGTCGTCAGATTGGTGCGACACTGGATCGCAACGGCTTACGCCCGGCGCGCTATCTGGTGACGGACGATGATCTGGTGGTCATGGCCTCGGAAATGGGCGTACTCGATATCCCCGAAGAAAAGATTATCCGCAAGTGGCGTCTACAACCAGGCAAGATGTTTCTGATCGACACCGAGCAGGGTCGCATCATTGATGATGCCGAACTCAAATCCGCACTCGCACAGGAACATCCGTATCAGGACTGGCTCGACAAGACCCAGATCCGTCTCGACTCACTGCCAAGTGAAGTCGCGCACATGGCAATGGATGCAAAGACCCTGCTGAACCAGCAACAGGCGTTTGGTTACACGCAGGAAGACGTCAAGTTTTTGATGATACCGATGGCATCAACCGGTCAGGAGGCAATCGGTTCAATGGGTGCCGATAACCCGGTTGCCGTGTTATCGAGCAAAGCCAAGCCGCTGTCCAACTATTTTCAACAGAATTTTGCCCAGGTGACGAATCCACCGATCGACCCGATCCGTGAAGAACTGGTGATGTCGCTGGTCTCGTTAATCGGACCACGCCCAAACTTGCTCGGCCATGATACGTCGGGGTCAAATATGCGCCTCGAGGTCAGCCAACCGGTACTGACTAACGAAGACATTGATCGTATTCGTCATATTGAAGATCACAGCAAAGGTGCCTTTCGAACCAAGACCCTAGATATCTGCTATCCGGCTGACAACGGTGCCGATGGTATGCAACCGGCCATCGACGCGCTGTGCAGCAGTGCCGAAAAACTAGTTGGCGAAGGTTACAACATCTTGATTCTGTCGGATCGCAACGTCGATGCCGATCACATTGCGATCCCGGCACTGTTGGCGACCGCCGCGGTGCATCACCATCTGGTACGGACCGGCTTGCGCACCGATTCAGGTCTGGTGGTCGAAACCGGCACGGTACGAGAGGTACATCAGTTTGCGACGCTGGCCGGTTATGGTGCCGAGGCAATTAATCCCTATCTCGCGTTCGAAACAATCGATTCGATCGCCGACAAACTATCGGAACACCCGTCAACGGCTGACACACACAAACGCTACATTAAGGCGGTCGGCAAGGGGTTGCACAAAATCATGTCGAAGATGGGCATCTCTACTTATCAGTCCTACTGTGGCGCGCAAATCTTTGACGCGGTAGGACTCTCAAGTGCCTTCATCAACCAGTACTTTACCGGTACCGCAACCACTATTGAGGGCATTGGTCTGGAGCAAGTCGCGGAAGAGGCGCTTCGCTGCCATCGTAATGGCTACGGTGATGCCCCGATCTATCGCAATGCGCTGGATGTCGGTGGTGACTATGCGTATCGGATCCGCGGTGAAAGCCACATGTGGAATCCAGAGTCGATTGCCAAACTACAGCACGCGGCAAGATCCAACGACTCGAACACCTATAAAGAATATGCCGCGCTGGTTAACGAACAGGGCGCTGAGCTACTAACCCTGCGCGGGCTGTTTGAGTTCAAGCTAAGCGACAACCCGATCCCGCTGGATGAGGTTGAACCGGCGAAAGACATCGTTAAGCGCTTCGCAACCGGCGCCATGTCATTTGGTTCGATTTCGTTCGAGGCACATACCACGCTGGCGATCGCCATGAATCGCATTGGCGGCAAATCCAACACCGGCGAAGGTGGCGAACTGGTGGAACGTTTTGTACCACTGAAAAACGGCGACAGCATGCGCTCTGCGATCAAGCAGGTGGCGTCCGGACGATTTGGTGTCACCACCGAATATCTAGTCAACGCCGATGACATTCAAATCAAGATGGCACAGGGCGCGAAGCCCGGCGAAGGCGGTCAACTGCCGGGGCACAAGGTCGATGCCACCATCGCCAAGGTGCGCCACTCAACGCCGGGGGTAGGCCTGATCTCGCCACCACCCCATCACGATATTTATTCAATCGAGGATCTTGCACAATTGATTCACGATCTGAAAAACGTAAATCCTGCCGCACGCATCAGTGTAAAACTGGTATCCGAAGTCGGCGTTGGCACGGTTGCTGCCGGGGTATCCAAGGCCCATGCCGACCACGTCACCATCGCTGGTTACGATGGCGGTACTGGCGCAAGTCCGTTGACATCAATCAAGCATGCCGGGTCGCCCTGGGAAATCGGTCTTGCCGAAACCCATCAGACGCTGGTTCTGAACAAACTGCGTAGCCGCATCAGCGTACAAGTCGATGGTGGATTACGTACCGGTCGCGATGTCGTAATTGGCGCTTTGTTGGGCGCGGACGAATTTGGCTTTGCGACCGCACCGCTGATTGTTGAAGGCTGCATCATGATGCGCAAGTGTCATCTAAACACCTGCCCCGTCGGCATCGCCACCCAGGACCCGGAACTACGCAAGAAATTCACCGGCAAACCCGAACATGTCATCAACTACCTGTTCATGGTCGCGGAGGAGATTCGCGGGCTGATGTCACAGTTGGGATTTCGCAACTTCAATGAGATGATCGGCCAGTCTGATCGTCTGAATATGCGTAATGCGATCGATCACTGGAAGGCACAGGGATTGGACTTTTCGCGCGTACTGCACAAACCCGATGCAGACACGGGACTCTACTGCACCGACACACAGGATCACGGCCTCGACAAGGCGCTCGACAATGAGTTGATTCGACTGGCTCAACCCGCACTGGAAAATCAGACCGCGGTCAATATTGAGCTGCCAGTCCACAATTATAATCGTACCGTTGGTGCCATGCTGTCGGGAGAAGTCGCACGTCGCTATGGTCATGCGGGGCTTCCTGAGGACTGCATCAACATCAAACTTAGCGGGACTGCCGGACAGAGCTTTGGCGCATTTGTTACGCGCGGCGTGAGTCTGGAGTTAGTTGGCGAAGGCAACGACTACGTCGGCAAGGGCTTGTCTGGTGGACGTCTGGTGGTCTATCCACCACCACAGACCCCGATCATCGCAGAAGAAAACATCATCGTTGGCAATACCGTTCTCTATGGTGCGATCGAAGGTGAGGCATACTTCCGCGGTGTCGCAGGCGAACGTTTTGCGGTTCGCAATTCGGGTGCCACCGCGGTGGTCGAAGGCGTAGGCGATCACGGTTGCGAGTACATGACCGGTGGCATCGTGGTTGTACTGGGACAGTCCGGACGTAATTTTGCCGCGGGCATGAGCGGCGGTATCGCCTACGTTCTGGATGCGGATGGTACCTTTGAGAATCGTTGCAATCTGGCGATGGTTGATCTGGAGCCACTGATCGAAGAAGACGCTATTCTGGAGGCCACCGAACATCAGGGCGGCGACCTCGAGACCCATGGCAAGGTCGATGTCCTGCACGACATGACCCGACATGACGCTCAACGACTGAAGCGTTTGATTGAAACGCACGCACACTATACCGACAGCGCTCGCGCCAAAATGATCCTCGGTGACTGGTCCGCATACCTTGGCAAATTCGTGAAGGTCATGCCGGTCGATTACCGCCATGCGCTCGAACAAATGAAATCTGATCAGGCCGCAGACGCATCCACCGCCAAATCAACGGAGGCTTAGAAACATATGGGTAAGCCAACAGGATTTATGGAAATTCCTCGTCGGGATCGTAGCTACGCGCCCGCGGCCGATCGCGTTCAACATTACGACGAGTTCGTGATACCACTGGACGACGCGGAAATCAGCGCCCAAGGCGCGCGCTGCATGGACTGCGGCATCCCGTATTGCCATGACGGCTGCCCGGTCAACAACATCATTCCGGACTGGAATGACTTGGTATTCAGCAT
>DTRM01000124.1 GCA_012965975.1 Chromatiaceae bacterium
ATGCAACCATGGGAACCCGGTAAACACCGTGCCACGCGCCCATTCTGCCAACACCCACATTGCGGGGTACACCAGCAGCAGCGCGTGTCGCTGCGAGCCGGCTATACGGCTACCGACGTATCCAGCCAGCGCCGGAAACAGCGCCATCACGGCAACAAACAACCCGGTGATGATGACGGCGACCGGCGCGGGTACGTGGCCAAAATCGTGCACACTGACATAGACCCAGGATACCCCCAAGCCAAAATAACCGATGCCGAAAATCATGCCCAGCCAGAATGCTTGACGCGGGTTTGCCGAGAGCCAGAGAAAAAACAGTACCGCCGGAGACAGCAAAGCCACTGGGAACCACCCCCACGGCGCGAAGGCCAGCGGTAAAAACAGGCCAGAAACCAGCGCAAGCAGTACCGACACCAACGACATCAGAGGCGTCCTAACGCTCTTCTGGCTCAGCTGGTTCGGTAGGGAGAATTCGCAAGCGTAGCAGATGGACCCGCCGACTGTCGGCGCGCACCACCTCGAAACGATAGTGATCGATGGTCACATCCTCGCCTCGCTTCGGCATATGTCCCAAACGATTGGTGATGTAACCGCCAATGGTATCAAACTCGTCAACGCTAAAATCCGTTTCGAAGTGTTCGTTAAAGTCTTCGACTGGATATAGCGCCTTGATGGTATAGAGGTTGCTGCGCAGTTGTAGCAACATGGCGTCTTCATCAAAATCGTGTTCGTCTTCAATCTCGCCAACGATTTGTTCGAGTACGTCCTCGATGGTCACCAGACCCGCGACCGCGCCGTACTCATCCACCACGATCGCCATGTGATTTCGACTCGCCCGAAACTCCCTCAACAACATATCCAGTCGTTTGCTTTCAGGGATAAAAGCCGCCGGCCGGAGTATTTCTTTCAGCGCTATTTCCTGGTTCGCATCCCAGGAGGGCAGCAGATCCTTAGCCAGTAAAATACCAGCGACATCACCTCGCTCATCGGCGATAACCGGAAAGCGTGAATGCGCCGACTCAATGATGGTTGGCATGAAACGCTGCGGCGGGTCGTCTCGATTGAGAACCACCATCTGCGCGCGCGGAATCATGATATCGCGCGCCTGCAATTCCGACACCTGCAACACACCTTCTATCATGGCCAACGCATCGTTGCGCAACACACCGCGCTGCTGTGCGCGATGCAGCACTTCAATAATTTCTTCAGTATCCCCGGGTTCACCGGCCAAGCGTCGTCGCCACTTATGTAGACAACGTCGCACCGAAAACCCAGTGCTGGATATTCCTTCGTTCATAATGCCCGTCTGTTAATGAAAAACACTCCGACTACCCCGTATAAGGGTCCGGATACCCCAATCGTGACAACACCACTCGTTCTCGAGCCTCCATCACCTGCGCTTCATCGTCCTTGATGTGGTCATACCCACACAGGTGCAACATACCGTGTACGACCATATGCGCCAGATGCTGTTCAAATGCCTTGCCTTGCTCGTCTGCCTCGACCCTAACCACATCGCAACAAATAACAACGTCCCCCAGCGGCTTGGGGTCGATGTCTATATCAATATCGGTCGCAAAGGACAGCACATTAGTCGCCCCCTCGCCCGCCCGATAGGTCTGGTTCAACTCAGTGCCTTCAGGGCGATCCACCAATCGAATACAGACACTGGCATCCACATCATCGACCGCCGCTCGCGCCCAATGTTCCAGCCTATCTGCCGTTGGTATCCCGGCATCTTCAACCGCATACTGCACCTCGACATCCAGCACTATTATCTGCCGCCGGACTCGTCCGACTGCTCTGAATCGCTCGCATAGGCATCGACAATACTCTGCACCAAGGGATGACGAACCACATCACGACTATTGAAAAAAGTAAAACTAATACCATCAATGTCGGACAACACCTCGGTTGCATGGCGCAAACCGGAACGCTGGCCTTTGGGCAAATCCACTTGGGTCACATCCCCGGTGACCACGACCTTCGAACCATAACCAATTCGAGTCAGAAACATTTTCATCTGTTCGATAGTCGTATTCTGCGCCTCATCCAAAATCACGAAGGATTCGTTTAGCGTGCGACCTCGCATGTAAGCCAGCGGCGCGATTTCGATCACGTTTCGATCGATGAGTCGGGCAACATGCTCGAACCCCAGCATTTCATATAGGGCGTCATACAGCGGCCTTAAATACGGATCGATTTTCTGCGCCAAATCACCAGGCAAAAACCCTAATCGTTCACCCGCTTCTACCGCCGGCCGAACCAGCAAAATACGGCGAACCTGATCGCGCTCTAACGCATCAACAGCACAGGCGACCGCAAGATAGGTCTTCCCCGTACCCGCAGGACCGACGCCAAAGTTTATGTCATGCCGGGAGATATTGCCCAGATAGTGGTTTTGGTTTTGCCCTCGAGGCCGGATACGCCCTCTTTTGGTCATTACAAACTCAGGCTCTTGCTCACCTGCATTGGTGTCGACAGGTCCTGCATCTGCGCCCAACTCCTGCACAAACAGATGCACCTGTTGTGGAGTTAACACCTCATCCTCGGTCGATGCATAAATCCGTTCAAGCAAATCACCGGCCACACGCACGCCTTCCGGGGTGCCAATCACGCGAAATCGATTGCCACGATTGCTGATTTCAACACCGAGACGACCTTCGATCTGCCGTAGATGCTGATCAAGCGCGCCGCAAAGGTTCGCCAATCTTTCGTTGTCGGGAGGATCGAGATTGAAATCCAGATGGAAGGGGTGTTCAGTCATTTAGCACTTCGAGGCAACACTCACGACACCACGCAAAGAATTAGGTAAGGCCTCAGTGATTTCAACGCGGGCAAAACCGCCGACAGACACACCGGGGGCATCAAAATTAACCACCCGGTTATTCTCGGTGCGCCCGGACATCTGCTTAGGATCCTTGCGCGAGGGGCCTTCAATCAATACGCGCTGGACACTACCGACCATGGTGTTACTGATACCGCCCGTCATTTCTAAAATACGTTTTTGCAAGCGTGCGAGTCGAGCCTGTTTGACGTCCATCGGTACATCATCCGGCATAAATGCCGCTGGCGTACCCGGACGTGCGCTGTAGATAAAGCTAAAGGAATGGTCGAAACCAATATTCTCAATCAACTGCATGGTAGCTTCAAAATCGTCTTCGGTTTCACCCGGGAAACCAATAATAAAATCCGAGGACAAACTTAAATCCGGCCGTGCCTCACGCAAGCGTCGAATCTTGTCGACATAATCCGCTACTACGTGGCCCCGCTTCATCATGGCCAATATTCGGTCTGAGCCAGATTGGACAGGTAGGTGTAAATGACTAACCAGTTCTGGCACCTCGGCAAACGCCTCGATTAAGCTGTCGCTGAACTCAGCGGGATGCGAAGTAGTGAACCGAATTCGATCGATTCCATCAACGGCCGCCACGTAATGAATCAACAGAGCGAGATCGGCGGTATCCCCATCATCCATCTCTCCTCGATAGGCATTCACGTTCTGTCCCAGCAACGAGATCTCGCGCACACCTTGCGCCGCCAACGACTCAACCTCGGCCAACACGCCTAGTAGTGGTCGGCTCACTTCCTCACCGCGGGTATAGGGCACCACGCAAAACGTACAATATTTGCTACAACCTTCCATGATTGATACGTAGGCCTTGGGGCCATCCGCCTTCGGCGCGGGCAAGTGATCAAATTTTTCAATTTCAGGAAAGGTCACGTCCATCACCAGACCGCGCTCACGTTTCACCCGATCCAGCATCTCGGGTAGCCGGTGCAGCGTCTGCGGACCAAAAATAAGGTCGACGTAGGGCGCACGTTCCCGAATCGCATCGCCTTCCTGGCTGGCAACGCAGCCACCCACGCCTATCACGAGCCCCGGCCGTTTTTGCTTTAGCTGACGCCAGCGACCCAGTTGGTGGAATACCTTTTCCTGAGCTTTTTCACGAATCGAGCAGGTATTAAGCAACAACACGTCCGCCCGCGCGGGGTCGGCCACCGGCATTAAGCCATGGGATGCCGCCAGTAGATCCTCCATGCGCGACGAATCGTAGTCATTCATCTGGCATCCAAAAGTCTTGATATAGAGCTGTCCAGCCATCGTTATAAACCTGAAAAAGGGATGGTGATTTTACGTGAAATTAGATTTTTTTTCCAGAAAAAATAATGGATTAGCATAAAATTAAACTTGGGCATGTTGTGCTGGCGGGCTTGCGCTCGAACCGCTTCGCGGGCAAGCCCGCTCCTACAGGCGCGCCATGCACTCGACAAGCGCGTCTTTCCAACCGGGCATTTCCACGTCAAAGGTTTGGTGTAAATGCTCACTGGAAAGCACAGAATACCGGGGGCGACGTGCTGGCGTCGGATACTGGTCCGTGGAAATCGCAGCCAACTCGCAAGCTAGGCCGCTGCGGGCAAGAATCTCGCTCGCAAAGCCAAACCAGCTGGTCTCGCCGCCGCAACTGAGATTATAGAGCCCTGACTGGGTAGCAAAATCGATACGCTGAAGAATCGCCAAGGTGCACTTTGCTATCGCGTTGGCCGATGTTGGCGCACCGAACTGATCGCTCACCACCGACACCGCATCACGTTCGGCAAATAGCCTCAACATGGTACGTAAAAAATTATGGCCCGACTCATCATAGACCCAACCGGTTCGCAGGATCAGATAAGCGCCACCCCCCGCCGCAATCGCCCGATCACCCGCCAACTTGCTGCGCCCATAGACACCGAGCGGGGCGGGCACATCACTCTCTCTCCACGGCTTCTGGGCGTCACCATCGAACACATAATCCGTCGAATAATGAACCAAGGGAATACCCATGCTGTTGCATTCTCGGGCCAAAATTCCGGGAGCGATACCGTTGATCTGCGTGGCCGTGGTGGCGTCATCCTCAGCGGCATCGACCGCGGTATACGCCGCCGCGTTAACGACCATTCTCGGCCGTACCGAACTGAGCAAGGAACAAATATTTTGCTCGTCCGCCAAATCCACCACCTCGTCGGCGCCCTCTCTGGCTGCACTGACGACCGACCCTACCGCTTGTAAACGAGGGTATAACGCGCGACCAACTTGTCCTTTGCTGCCAATCAACAGCACGGGTTGGGTACTTGATACGGACATCGAAAACTAGGCCGTGTACTGCGGCAACCGGTCCGCAGAGACATCGGACAGCAACGGAGCAACCCTGTCTTTGTCCGACAACTCCGGCGATGACAAGGGCCAATCTATGCCAATCGCCGGGTCATCCCAACGCACGCCGCCATCGGCATCGGGCACGTAAACGTTACTGCACTTGTAGGCAAAAATAGCATCATCACTGGTCACACAAAATCCGTGCGCGAAACCCTCGGGGATAAAAAACTGGCGATGGTTTGAGGCCGATAAAACGGCACCGACCCATTGGCCAAACGTCGGTGAGCCAACACGGATATCGACCGCAACATCGAATACCTCACCCACCAGCACTTGAACCAGCTTGGCCTGCGGTGAGGGGTTCTGAAAATGCAGGCCTCGCAACACCCCGGCCGCCGAGCGCGAGATATTGTCTTGCACGAAAGTGGCGTCGATTCCCGCATCCCGATAGCGCTGAATGTTCCAGGTCTCGGAAAAAAATCCGCGCGAGTCACCATAAACATCGGGGTCGATCATCACCACACCAGGCAACGCGGTTTCGTTCACTTTCATATCAACCCGCCTGCTTTACCAAATCGCGCAAATACTCGCCGTAGCTGTTTTTGCTAAGTCGCGCCGCCTGCTCCAGCAACATATCCGCGCTCATCCAACCATTGGCAAATGCGATCTCTTCGGGACAGCCGATCTTCAATCCTTGTCTCTCCTCGATAGTCTGAATAAAGGTGCCCGCCTGTATCAAGGATGCATGGGTTCCAGTATCCAGCCACGCGACGCCGCGGCCAAGTCTCTCAAGCTTTAACGCTTGCTGTTGTAAATACACATTATTCAGATCCGTAATCTCAAGCTCACCGCGTATCGACGGCTGTAAAGCCTCGGCATAATCCACAACTTGATTGTCGTAGAAATACAAGCCAGTCACCGCATAGTTCGACTTCGGCTGATCCGGTTTTTCCTCAATACTGATGACTAAACCATCACTATCGAACTCGGCAACACCGTAACGTTCAGGGTCCTTGACCCGATAGCCAAACACCGTCGCACCGTGTTCGCGCCCACTAGCGGCAGCCAACAACCCACTGATACCGTGACCATAAAATATGTTGTCGCCCAGAACCAGCGCACAGCGTTCATTACCGATAAAGAATTTACCAACAATAAAGGCCTCCGCCAGACCACCCGGATTCGGTTGAACGGCAAACTCAAGGTTAATCCCCCACTGGCTGCCATCGCCAAGCATATGATGAAACAGCGGGGCATCGTGAGGTGTGGTGATGATCAAAATATCGCGGATACCGGCCAACATCAGCGTACTCAAGGGATAGTAGATCATCGGCTTGTCGTACACCGGCAACAACTGTTTGCTGATGGCCTGCGTCAAAGGGTACAGACGCGTACCCGAACCACCCGCCAGGACGATACCTTTGACCTGGGTTTGCGTCGTCGGCGTTAACTCAAAGTCACTCATGCGGTTCCCAATCGTTCGCGGCGATAACTGCCATCTTGCACTCTGGCGCACCAATCACGATGATCAAGATACCACTGCACCGTGCGCCTCATACCGCTGCTGAAATTCTCGTCCGGTGTCCAATTCAATTCTGCTTCGAGTTTCGATGCATCAATCGCATAACGCCGATCATGGCCGGGGCGATCATCCACATAGGTGATCAAATCTGCATGCGGGCGATGCGGAGAATCCGGCACCAATTCATCCAACAAGCCACATAGGGTTGTCACGACCTGCAAATTGGTACGTTCACTGTTGCCACCCACATTATAGACTTCGCCCGGTCGACCATTATCCAGCACCGTCTCAATCGCTATGCAGTGATCCTCAACATACAACCAATCACGAATATTCTGGCCATCGCCGTAGATCGGCAAGGCCTTACCTTCGAGCGCATTCAGAATCGTCAGCGGAATCAGCTTTTCCGGAAATTGATAGGGCCCGTAATTATTCGAACAATTGGTTGTTAATACCGGCAATCCATAGGTGTGGTGGTAGGCACGCACCAAATGATCGGATGCAGCTTTGGATGCGGAGTAAGGTGAATTCGGAGCGTAGGGGGTTGTTTCAGTAAACGCGCCATCCTCTCCCAACGAACCATAGACCTCATCAGTCGACACATGCAGAAACCGGAACGATGCTTGATCCGAAGCAGACAGCTGATTCCAGTATTCGCGTGTAGCCTCCAGCAGATTCAGTGTACCCACCACATTGGTTTGGATAAATTCTGCAGGCCCATCAATAGACCGGTCGACATGACTTTCCGCCGCAAAATTAACAATCGCACTGGGTTGATAGCGAGACAACAAGTCAGCGACCAGATCACGGTCGCCAATGTCGCCTTCGACAAACACATGCGCATCATTCTGAGCCAGCGAATCCAGTGTTTCTGGATTGCCCGCATAGGTAAGCGCATCCAGATTAATTACCCGGCACTTGCCCTGAACGACATTGCCCAACACAAAGTTTCCACCGATAAAGCCGGCACCACCCGTGACGAGAATTGTTTTCATTGCACCTAGACCCTTTTGAGTTTGCCCAATTCTACAAATAAAAAAGCCCCTTGTAACAGGGGCTTGATTAATCTTACTTACACTTCCGATCTAAAGTGCTTTTTAAAATGGGATATCGTCGTCAAAATCCGCGCTCGGGGCGGCGGGAGCCGGAGCGGATGGCGATGGTGCAGAACTTTCGGCAGCAGAAAAATCACCGGTCGACACGCCACCACCTCGACTATCGAGCATTTGCATTTCGTTGCCTACAATCTCAGTGGTATAGCGATCCTGACCGGCGTTGTCTTTCCATTTACGTGTCTGAATGCGACCCTCGACGTAGACCTTGGAACCCTTTTTCAGGTACTCACCTGCAATCTCACCGAGACGCCCAAAAAACACCACCCGGTGCCATTCCGTACGTTCCTGTTTCTCGCCACTCTGCTTGTCCTTCCACGACTCCGCCGTGGCCAGGCTCACATTGGCGACCGCGCCGCCATTGGGTAAATAGCGGACCTCTGGATCCGAACCCAAATTACCAATCAGAATTACCTTATTAACGCCTCTGGCCATATTTTCCTCCTAAAATGTTGCATCCATGCTTGATTACAGACCGAATTCTGCTTTATTTTCGCTATCTGCAGATCCCTTCGCCGACACCAAAATAGTCGCCGATCCACTGCCAGATATCGGTTCCCAGTCTACCCCTGACCGGGCAAAAATTCATCGAGTTTCTGCATATCAACCCGCTTCCGGTCGATTTTGAGATAGGCCAACCCGTCCTCTGCAACCACCACCACTTCGACCACTCCGGTGAGTTCTTGCAACTGTTTTCCAACCAGCATCGCCTGAGCCTCATCGAGCACACCCACCTTCAGAAGATAACTGCTTAATATCTGGGGATTTTTCATACCAGCCGCAAATCCAAACCAGATAACCGCGCCAACCATCACGACCACAAAGGTGCTGGCAAGCCCAAACTGGCCATACAAATACCCCCCAAGCAGGCCTCCAACGAAAATCCCGAAAAACTGGCTACTGGAATAGACCCCCATCGCGGTACCCTTGCTATCCGCCGCTGCGGTGCGCGAAATCAGCGCAGGCAAATTGGCTTCGAGGTAATTAAACGCGGTGAAAAACACCAGTAACCCGGCGACCAACCCCACCAGACTGCCATGCCACAGCCAGAGCATCAGGCCCGAAATCCCGAGCAACACAATCGCGGATAAAAAGAGTGGCTTCACTATTTTGCGCCGCTCCGCCAGCATCATAACGGGGGCCATCAGCAACACTGATCCCAGCAGTACCGGCAGATACACCTGCCAATGGGTGCTCGCAGCCAATCCGGCATGGTCACGCAGTATCAACGGCAGGCTCACGAACAAACAGGTCAGGATCGCATGCAGAATCAGTATGCCCACATCCAGGCGCAGCAAATCGGGGCTACGCAACACCGCAGCAAACTGGCCCAGCACCGGCTCCGCGTCACGATGAATGCTGTGACGCACCGCGCGCGGTACCACCAGTAGCAACAACGCCGCAGCCACCCCTGCGAACACCGCGGTCAACACGAATAGTCCCTGCAAGCCCGTCCACTCGATCAACACCGGACCAAGAATCAATGACATCGTGAACGACAGGCCAATACTCATCCCCACCAGCGCCATCGCCTTGGTACGCTGGTCCTCGCGCGTTAAATCAGCCAGCAGTGCCATGACAGCCGCCGCAATGGCACCGCAGCCCTGCAACGCGCGGCCAATAATCAACGTATTGATCGACTCTGCAGATGCCGCCACCAGGCTTCCGACCGCAAATAGCGCCAAACCAAACAAGATCACTGGAATACGCCCGATTCGATCGGAGGCGATGCCAAACGGTATCTGTAATATTGCCTGGGTCAGGCCATAGACACTCAGCGCAAAACCCAGCAAAAACGGCGTTGCATCCGGAAAATCGGACACAAACAGCGAAAATACGGGCAATACCATGAATAAGCCGAGCATTCGCAGACCGAAAATCCCCGCCAACCCGGCGGTTGCCCGGCGTTCGCTCGATGTCATGGCATGTGAGACAGGGGAGGACTGATCCATAGAAGAGACGTGTTAATACAACAATCAACTTTGCCTGTTGGCAAACGGAACGCTATATTAGCAGGTTAGGTTTTTCGGCGAAAATCGTCATGGATA
The DNA here is from genome assembly GCA_012965975.1 of Chromatiaceae bacterium. Classification (GTDB taxonomy): domain Bacteria; phylum Pseudomonadota; class Gammaproteobacteria; order DTRM01; family DTRM01; genus DTRM01. The sequence goes on from DTRM01000124.1 coordinate 9,823, forward strand.
CTATTCGAATACGCGGAGCACGAACACACAATCTGGCCAACATCAATCTCGACCTACCTCGAGACAAGCTGATTGTGATCACAGGACTATCGGGCTCCGGTAAGTCCTCGTTGGCGTTCGACACGATTTATGCCGAAGGGCAACGACGTTATGTCGAATCGTTGTCGACCTACGCCCGCCAGTTTCTGTCGATGATGGAAAAACCTGACGTCGACCACATCGAGGGATTGTCACCCGCGATATCGATCGAGCAGAAATCCACCTCACACAATCCGCGCTCAACCGTTGGCACCATTACCGAGATCTATGATTACCTACGTTTGCTGTTCGCGCGCGCGGGTGCACCGTGCTGTCCGCACCACGCTCATGAACTCAAGGCACAAACCATCAGCCAGATGGTCGACCAGATCATGCGGGCACCGGAGGGCCGGCGCATCATGTTAATGGCGCCTATCATCCGCCAGCGCAAAGGCGAACACCTGCACGCCATCGAAATGCTGCGTGGCCAAGGATTTGTGCGTGCGCGCATCGATGGCATTGTGGTCGAACTGGACAGCGCGCCGGAACTGGATGCCAAACGCAAACACGATATCGACGTCGTCGTTGATCGACTGAAGATCCGGGAGGATGTGGCACTGCGTCTGGCCGAGTCACTGGAAACTGCCATCAACCTGTCGGAAGGCATGGTGTATATCGGTGACATGGATAATGCCCAGGCCGACGATCAAGTCTTCTCATCGCGCTATGCCTGCCCGGAATGCGGCTATAGCCTGACTGAACTCGAGCCTCGTCTGTTTTCATTCAACAGCCCGACTGGTGCCTGCCCAGAATGCGACGGATTGGGTGTCAGTCAATTCTTCGACCCGGACCATGTGGTGGGTCACCCTCATTTGAGTCTTGCAGCAGGGGCAGTGCGCGGCTGGGACCGTCGTAACGCCTATTATTTTTCGTTGATCCAATCGCTTGCCGAACACTATGACTTTGATATTGAAACCCCGTTTGATGAACTCGACGAAAAGTTCCAGAAGGTTGTTTTGCGTGGCAGCGGAAAAGAGGTAATTCGTTTTCGTTATCATGGTAGCAAGGGTAAATCCTCAATTAAAACCCACCGTTTTGAGGGCGTAATTCCGAATATGGAACGCCGATACCGCGACACCGAATCCAATACCGTGCGTGAAGAGTTATCGAAATACCTCTCCAGCCAGCCCTGTCAGGAATGTTGCGGTAGCCGCCTCAACGAAGCGGCGCGCAATGTGTTTATCGATGATCAACCCCTGCACAAGATCACCTCGCTACCCATCGGCACCGCACAAGATTTTTTCCAGTCACTGTCTCTGCCGGGTAAACGCGCCGAAATAGCGGCCCCGGTAGTAAAGGAAATCAGCCAACGACTGAATTTTCTGGTCAACGTTGGACTTGATTATCTGTCTCTCGACCGTAGCGCAGAAACCCTGTCGGGTGGCGAGGCACAACGGATCCGTCTTGCCAGCCAAATCGGTGCGGGACTGGTCGGCGTAATGTATGTGCTCGATGAACCCTCGATTGGACTACACCAACGCGACAACCAGCGCCTGCTGAACACACTCACTTACCTCCGCGACCTCGGTAATACGGTGATTGTGGTTGAGCACGACGAGGAAGCCATCAACAGCGCCGACCATGTCGTCGATATGGGGCCCGGGGCCGGGATCCATGGCGGACAAGTGGTCGCCCAAGGCACGCCGGGGCAGATAAAAGAGAATCCAAACTCACTGACCGGACAATACCTGTCAAACAAAGTGTGCATTGCCATCCCTGGGGCAAGAGTCGAGATGGACCCCAAACGCCAACTCCAGATCTTGGGTGCAAGTGGCAACAACTTGCGTGACGTCGATGTTTCGATCCCACTCGGTCTGCTTACCTGTGTCACAGGGGTGTCCGGTTCGGGTAAATCAACACTAATCAATGACACCCTCTATCATCAAGCCGCACGTGACTTGAATGGGGCAATGAGCGTGGAACCTGCCCCGTGTCGGGAGATCATTGGTCTGGACCAGTTCGACAAGATTATCAATATTGATCAGAGCCCGATCGGCCGCACCCCACGCTCGAACCCGGCCACGTACACTGGCCTATTCACCCCTATTCGAGAACTCTTCTCTGGCACCGCCGAGGCACGGTCACGTGGCTACAATCCGGGGCGCTTCAGCTTTAATGTACGTGGCGGCCGTTGCGAGGCCTGTCAGGGCGATGGTGTAATCAAAGTTGAGATGCACTTTCTCGCTGACATATACGTTAACTGCGATATCTGTAAGGGCAATCGCTATAACCGCGAAACCCTCGAGATTCGATACAAAGGCAAAAACATACACGAAGTACTCGACATGACCGTCGAGATCGCGCGAGGTTTCTTTGACCCGGTGCCGGTCATTGCCCGGCGCCTACAAACCTTGCTCGATGTTGGACTCGGATACATTCGACTCGGTCAAAATGCCACCACACTATCGGGTGGTGAGGCTCAGCGGGTCAAGCTGTCACGGGAACTGTCCAAACGCGACACGGGTAACACGTTGTATATACTGGATGAACCCACCACTGGATTACATTTCCACGATATTCAACAACTCCTTCATGTGCTGCACCGCCTGCGTGACCACGGCAACACCATCGTCGTGATAGAGCACAATCTGGACGTAATTAAGACCGCTGACTGGGTGATTGACCTCGGGCCTGAAGGTGGCAATGGCGGTGGCATGATTGTTGCCGCGGGTACACCCGAGACAATTACCAAGGCCGAGGCCTCGTACACCGGGCAATTCCTGAAACCGCTGCTGTAACTACCCTCACCCCATAAAAAAACCGGGCAATGCCCGGTTTCGTATTTTTTCTAACAAGCGACGGCTATTCGGCGACCGCTTCAACCTCTGGTCGATCAACAAGCTCAACGAACGCCATCGGGGCCTTATCTCCAGTGCGAAACCCACACTTGAGGATACGGGTATAACCACCCGGGCGTGAACTGTAGCGAGGACCAAGCTCATTAAAAAGCTTACCGACCATTTCCTGGTCACGCATGCGTGAAAAAGCCAGGCGACGATTGGCCACAGAATCTGACTTACCCATGGTGATAAGAGGCTCAGTCACACGACGTAACTCCTTGGCCTTGGCCACGGTGGTACGAATCAGTTCGTGACGAAACAGGGATACCGCCATATTACGAAAATCGGCCTTGCGATGGGATGAGTTCCGGTTTAACTGGCGTCCGCTTTTGCGATGGCGCATTGAATCAATTCCTAAAAACTAGTGTGCCGACAACCGCAAGCTTATGCAGTTACCGATTTGCTATCGTGTAAACCGGCTGGCGGCCAGTTTTCCAAACGCATGCCCAGAGACAACCCTCGGGATGCAAGTACGTCCTTGATCTCGGTCAACGACTTACGACCAAGATTCGGTGTCTTGAGCAACTCCACCTCGGTGCGTTGGATCAAATCACCAATATAAAAGATATTTTCCGCCTTCAGACAATTGGCAGAACGTACCGTCAATTCCAGATCATCGACCGGACTCAGCAGAATAGGATCAACATCGGCCTCCTCCGTCTCGGTATCGGCTTCTGAACTTACCTCAAGGTCAACAAACACAGTCAACTGGCTCTGCAGGATCGTCGCGGCGCGCCGAATCGCTTCTTCCGGGTCAATGGTTCCGTTGGTTTCCAGATCGATAATCAACTTATCCAAATCCGTACGCTGTTCAACGCGCGCGGAATCAACATTATAAGAAACACGACGCACTGGACTGAACGATGAATCGACTCGCAATACCCCGACGGCTTTTTCCTCACCCGCATCTTCGCGGGCAGTCGCTGGCTGATAACCTCGACCGCGCATCACCTTGAGCTTGATGTTAAGTTCACCCGCGTCCGTGAGGTTCGCGATAACCTGATCAGGATTCGCTACTTCAACATCGTGATCCAACACGATGTCGCCAGCACAAACTTTCCCTGGCCCCTTCGCGCTGATACTCAAAATGGCCTCGTCACGTGCGTGCATGTTAAACGACACCTCCTTCAAATTAAGGAGAATATCGATCACGTCTTCCTGTACGCCTTCTATAGCGGTGTACTCATGCAACACGCCGTCGATCTCTACCTCGGTAACCGCGCAACCGGGCATCGACGAAAGCAAAATTCGACGCAAGGCGTTGCCCAGCGTATGACCAAAGCCTCGCTCCAGCGGCTCAAGCGTAACTTGCGCGTGGTTTTCGTTGATAATATCAACATCAACCAGTCTCGGACGAAGAAATTCTGTAACTGAACCCTGCATATTAACCCTCTCGGCCTGCCCTTACTTGGAGTACAACTCAACGATCAGGTTTTCGTTCACATCCTGCAGCACTTCATCGCGCTCAGGAACGGTACGAAAAACACCTGACATTTTTTTCACATCCACATCAATCCACTCAGAGAAGCCAAACTGCTCGGCCACGCCCAGTGCATCTTTGATTCGGATCTGTTCACGAGATTTCTCTCGCACTGATACCACGTCGCCAGCGCCAACCTGGTAAGACGCAATATTAACTGGAGCCCCGTTCACTTCGATAGCCTTGTGACTAACCAGCTGACGAGCCTCGGCACGAGTCGAACCATAACCCATGCGATAAACAATGTTATCCAGACGACATTCAAGCAACTTGATCAGGTTCTCACCGGTAGAACCCTTGGTCTTTGAAGCCTTCTTGTAATAATTAACAAACTGCTTTTCGAGCACGCCATACATGCGGCGAAGCTTTTGTTTCTCGCGCAGCTGTACCGCATAGTCAGATAGACGCTGACGTCCATCTCCATGCTGCCCAGGGCGTTTGTCCAGTCGACATTTCGAGTCGAGCGGTCGCGCTCTGCTCTTGAGAAACAGGTCGGTGCCTTCGCGCCGAGCCAGTTTACAGGTAGGTCCAAGATATCTAGCCATGGTAAATTCTCTTTATACTCGACGCTTTTTAGGAGGACGACACCCGTTATGCGGGATCGGCGTCACATCAGTAATCTGCGAGACACGAAAGCCAACGTTGTTTAGCGCGCGTACCGCTGAATCACGGCCTGGACCTGGGCCCTTCACCATGACTTCAACGTTCTTCACGCCATACTCTTTGGCCGCCGTTGCTGCACGCTCGGATGCGACTTGGGCAGCAAAGGGTGTGCTCTTGCGTGAACCGCGAAAACCCGACCCGCCGGCTGTTGCCCATGACAGGGCGTTACCCTGACGATCGGTAATGGTAATGATCGTGTTGTTAAACGATGCATGGATATGCACGATCGCGTCGACAACAGTCTTGCTGATCTTTTTACGCGTCTTGGTTGCTGGCTTTGCCATAACTCTGTCTCAAATAATCCGGTTAGTGCCTAACGCTTGATTGGGCGACGTGGGCCCTTACGCGTTCTGGCGTTGGTCTGTGTACGCTGGCCGCGCAGTGGCAAACCACGACGATGACGAATACCTCGGTAACAGCCGAGATCCATCAATCGCTTGATGTTCATGGACACGTCACGACGAAGATCACCCTCGATCATGAACTTGCCGACTTCAGCACGCAGTGCCTCCACCTCACCCTCGGACAGATCTTTAACTTTCATCGATGTCGAAACACCCGCATTGGCACAAATATCCCGCGCACGCGACCGGCCAATACCGTAAATCGCGGTCAACGCGATTTCAGTGTGTTTCTGAACCGGGATATTGATTCCGGCAATACGTGCCATAAAGCTATTCTCCTAAAACCTTGTATACGGGCAATGGCGAACCACTAAAAGTAACCCGTTTACGCTTAAAAATCAAGAGACAGGCCAGCCAATTACCCTTGGCGCTGCTTGTGACGAGGGTCCTTACAGATAACCCGGACCACCCGATTGCGTCGGACAATCTTGCAATTACGGCACATTTTCTTGACGGATGCGCGAACTTTCATAACTAACTCCTGCTAACGAACCTGGCCGGGTCGCCCCTGGCCTTTGAGATTCGCCTTTTTCATTAATCCTTCATACTGATGGGACATTAAATGAGCCTGAACCTGGGCCATAAAATCCATCGATACGACGACAATAATCAACAAGGATGTACCACCGAAATAAAACGGTACATTCCAGTACACAATTAAAAACTCTGGCAGCAAACACACAATGGTGATGTAGATAGCACCCGCAAAGGTCAGCCGGGTCATCACCCCATCAATGTATTTCGCTGTCTGCTCTCCGGGACGAATCCCTGGGATAAACGCGCCGGATTTCTTTAAATTATCTGCTGTATCGGTTGGGTTAAACACCAGAGCCGTATAAAAAAAGCAGAAAAATATAATCGCCAGCGCATAAAACATCACGTAGACCGGCTGCCCAGGCGATAGCAGACTGGTAAAGTCCTGCAACCATTCCATCCCGTCAGCCTGTCCAAACCAACCACCCAACGTGGCCGGGAACAAAATAATGCTTGATGCAAAAATCGGCGGTATCACGCCCGCCATATTCAGCTTCAAGGGCAAATGACTGGACTGTCCAGCATACATTCGTCGCCCTTGTTGTCGTTTCGCGTAATTCACCGTGATACGGCGCTGCCCGCGTTCCACAAACACAACAAATGCGGTCACCGCAATCGCTAGTGCAAACAAGACTAACACCGTAATCGCGTTCATCTCACCGGTTCTGGCAAGTTCTAACGTGCCACCAATCGCACCCGGCAATCCTGCGATAATGCCGGAAACAATGATGATCGATATGCCGTTACCGACACCGCGTTCCGTGACCTGCTCGCCCAGCCACATCAAAAATATCGTGCCGGTTACCAACGTAACCGCCGCCGTAAATATAAAGCCCGTGCCCTGATTTGGCACGACCATCATTCCACCTGCCTGTTGCCCTTGCAGTGCGATCGCTACACCGATCGACTGAAACGACGCCAATACCACCGTGCCGTAGCGGGTGTACTGGGTAATCTTGCGTTGTCCCGACTGCCCTTCTTTCTTCAACTGCTCCAAGGCAGGAACCACAGACGTCATCAATTGCATAATAATCGACGCCGAAATGTACGGCATGATTCCCAGCGCAAAAATCGACATGCGCTGCAAGGCGCCGCCTGAGAACATGTTAAACATATCCAGAATGCTGCCGCGAGTCTGATCAAACATCATCGCCAGCGCCTGGGGATCTACCCCCGGGATTGGCAAATGACCACCGATCCGAAAAATCACAATCGCGCCCAATACAAACAGCAGGCGATGGCGTAACTCAGCTACCTTGCCAATGCCCCCAAGTCCAGAGCCCATCGATGCACCGGATCCAGCCATTTAGTCTTCTACACTACCGCCGGCTGCCTCAATCGCGGCACGGGCACCCTTGGTGACACCGATACCTTTAAGGGTCACTGCACGTTCAATGGTTCCAGATAACATAACCTTCACTCGGGTAATCACGCTCGAGATCAAGTCCGCTTCGAGAATCGCGTCTATATCGATAACATCAACCGACATTGAATTAAGCTCACTGAGTCGAATCTCTGCGACATGACGCGCGCCGCGTGAACGAAAACCAACTTTTGGCAATCGGCGCTGCAAAGGCATCTGACCGCCCTCAAAGCCGACCTTGTGAAATCCGCCGGAGCGAGCCTTCTGACCCTTGTGGCCACGACCACAGGTCTTACCAGTACCCGATCCAATTCCACGACCTACGCGTTTCGCGTCCTTCCTGGAACCTGGTGCCGGAGATAAACTATTCAAGCGCATCTTATGCTCCTTCCTCAACCTTTAGCAGGTAGGAAACCTTGTTAATCATACCGCGAGTACAGGGTGTATCTTCCACCTCGACCGAATGCCGGATGCGACGAAGACCCAACCCGGCCACACAAGCCTTGTGAGACTTAAGACGACCGCTGGTACTTTTTAGCAATGTCACGCGTATTGTTTTGGCACTTGCCATGATCTTACCCCAGAATATCTTCAACCGACTTGCCGCGCTTCGCCGCCACCGACGCCGGATTCGCCATTTCTGCAAGTCCTTTGATGGTTGCACGCACCACGTTGACCGGATTCGTGCTGCCGATCGTTTTTGCCAAAACGTTTTGCACGCCGACAACTTCAAATACAGCTCGCATCGCACCACCCGCAATAATGCCGGTACCTTCAGAGGCCGGCTGCATATAAACCTTAGCGGCGCCGTGAGTTGACGTCACCGGATGCTGCAAGGTCGTACCATTTAGCGCAATCCGCTTCATATCTCGGCGCGCACGCTCCATTGCCTTTTGAATCGCTACCGGCACCTCACGCGCCTTGCCGCGTCCAAAACCGACTCGGCCTTCGCCGTCTCCAACCACGGTCAGAGCGGTGAAGCCAAAGATTCGGCCACCTTTTACGACCTTGGCGACACGGTTAACTTCAACCAGCTTTTCAAGCAGATTGTCGCTAGGAGTTTGAGCATTATTCTTTGCCATACCTGCTTACCCTTAAAACTTCAGGCCGCCCTCTCTGGCAGCGTCTGCCAAAGATTTGATGCGACCATGATATTTAAACCCGGAACGATCGAATGCCACGGTTTCTACACCAGCAGCCTTGGCTCGTTCTGCAACTATTTTGCCGACTACACCGGCAGCGTCCTTATTCCCGGTGTAACCCGAAATCTGATCACGCACTGCCTTATCAAGTGATGAAGCACTGGCGAGAACCTGCTCACCTGCTGGGTCGATAACCTGCGCATAGATATGCTTTGATGAACGAAACACACACAGCCGAGGAGAACCCAGCTCGCGGATCTTTGCTCTGGTTCGACGTGAACGACGAATACGGCTTGCTTTTTTGTCCATACTGGCCACCTGCTATTTCTTCTTCGCTTCTTTGCGCATGACGTATTCATCCACATACCGAACACCCTTGCCTTTGTAAGGCTCTGGTGGACGGTAGGCACGAATGTTGGCAGCCACCTGGCCAACCAACTGCTTATCCATACCCTTGACAATAATCTCGGTCTGACTCGGAGTGTCAACAGTAATGCCTTCTGGCAATTCATGATCCACCGGATGAGAAAACCCGAGACTCAAATTCAATACCTTGCCCTTCGCCTGAGCACGATAACCAACACCGATCAGCTGCAGCTTTTTCTCAAAGCCCGAGGTGACACCCATCACCATGTTGTTTACCAGCGCCCGCGTGGTTCCGGCCATTGCCCATGAACCACCCTTTTCGCTGGCGGCAAATGTAAGTTGGCCATCTTTTTGCCCCACTGCGACGGAATCAAGAAGCTCCAGATTCAACACACCATTACTGCCTTTTACCGACAGTAAGAGTCCGTTAATCTTAACTTCGACTCCGGAGGGAATCGTTATTGGGTTTTTCGCTACCCTGGACATCGCTCGTCTACCTTAAGAAATGAAACACAAAACTTCGCCACCCTGCCCTGCGGCACGTGCGGCTCGATCTGTCATCAACCCAGCCGGGGTTGAGACAATGGCGATACCAAGACCACCGGTTACCTTTGGCAAATCGTCTTTGCCGCGATAAATACGCAGACCCGGACGACTAACTCGCTTCAGCAGATCCATAACGGGTCTGCCTTCAAAATACTTCAGTGTAACGGTCAACACTGGCTTAGTGCCCGCGTCAACCGAGAAGTCGATGATATAACCCTCGTCCTTCAACACCGCCGCAATAGCGACTTTTTTGGTGGAGGATGGCATGCTCACGTCGACCTTGTGCCGGGCTTGAGCATTGCGCATACGGGTCAACATGTCCGCTATTGGATCTGACATACTCATAATTAATTACCAACTTGCCTTCGTCAAACCAGGGACATCACCACGCATGGTTGCCTCACGTAACTTGTTACGTCCCAAGCCAAATTTCCGATAAAAACCGTGTGGGCGACCAGTCAAACGACAACGATTTCGCTGACGTGATGGACTCGCATCACGAGGCTGCTTCTGCAACTTCAATTGAGCAATTTCCTTGCTCTCCTGATCGGCGTTCGGATCACGAATAATCGCCTTCAGCGCCGCGCGTTTAACCGCGTATTTCTGTACTGTTTTTGCGCGCTTGGTTTCACGTGCGATCATTGATGTCTTTGCCATACCCGTCGCTCTCTTAGGTTCTGAACGGAAAGTTAAATGCTTTCAACAGTGCGCGGCCTTCCTCGTCCGTCTTCGCACTCGTTGTAATCACGATATCCAATCCACGCAATACGTCGATCTTGTCGTAATCAATTTCGGGAAAAATAATCTGTTCTTTTACGCCCATACTAAAGTTACCGCGCCCGTCAAAAGACTTCGGGTTGAGGCCGCGGAAATCGCGGATACGTGGGATGGACACGCTGATCAAGCGATCGAGGAATTCATACATATTGCTCCGACGCATCGTCACCTTGCAGCCAATAGGCCATTCTTCTCGAATCTTAAAACCAGCAATCGATTTACGCGCCAAACACACAACTGGTTTTTGCCCAGCGATTTTTTCCATGTCTGCCGTTGCGTGCTGCATCACTTTCTTATCCGCTACCGCTTCACCCACACCCATGTTCAGGGTGATCTTGGTAATACGAGGTACCTGCATCGCACTCACGTAGGCAAATTGCTTGGTCAACTCACCAACAACGTTGTCGCGATAATGATCTTGTAGTCTAGCCATAGCCCTATACATCCACTACTTCATCGTTGGACTTAAATACCCGGACCTTGCGGCCATCTTCCAGAGTACGTATGCCAATTCGATCAGCCTTACCGGTGATCGGGTTAAAAAGCGCCACATTAGACATATCCAACGGCATTTCTTTGTCGATAATACCGCCGGCAATACCTGCGTTCGGATTCGGCTTGGTGTGCTTCTTGGCCATGTTGATACCCTCAACCAACACACGACCATCCGCATATATGCGAAGGGCGGATCCTCGTTTGCCTTTATCCTTACCCGCGATCACGATTACGTCATCGCCCTTTTTAATTTTCTGCATGTCCTGTGTCCGCCCTACAATACTTCTGGCGCCAGAGAGATAATTTTCATGAAACGCTCAGTTCGAAGCTCGCGAGTAACCGGGCCAAAAATACGGGTACCGATCGGAGCCAACTGGGCATTCAACAATACCGCTGCGTTGCCATCAAAGCGGATCAACGAACCATCGGGACGACGTACGCCCTTACGAGTCCGTACAACCACCGCATCATATACCTCGCCTTTCTTGACCTTGCCGCGAGGAATAGCCTCTTTAATACTTACTTTAATGATGTCGCCAATCCCGGCATAGCGACGGTGGGAGCCGCCAAGCACCTTGATACAACGAACACGACGAGCACCGCTGTTGTCGGCAATACTCAAATCTGTTTGCATCTGAATCATTATTCTTCTCCTGCGCGACGCCTAGCTGGCGCCATCCACAACCTTAACCAGACGCCACGACTTGCTCTTTGACAAAGGACGACATTCTTCAATCGTCACCACGTCTCCCATAGAGCATTCATTGTTCTCGTCGTGCGCATGCAATTTGGTGGAACGTCGAATGTACTTACCGTATAGCGGATGCTTCACCAAACGCTCGGTTTTAACCGTAATGGTCTTGTCCATCTTGTTACTGACAACAGAACCGGTAACGGTACGCTTAATTTTACTTGTATCGCTCATTACTTATGCCTTGGCCATTTCATTCAGCACAGTCTTTACCCGCGCAATATCTTTACGAACCGCGCGGACCTGACTGGGTCGCGTCATTTGACCACTGCCCGTCTGCATGCGCAGATTAAACTGCTCGCGCACTAGATCAAGAAGCTCCTTTCTTAATTCGGCTTCACTCTTACTGCGAAGGTCACTTGCTTTCATTACATCACCGTCCGTTTAACAAACGTTGTGCTCACTGGAAGCTTGGCAGCGGCGAGTACAAATGCCTCTCGCGCCATTTCTTCAGATACACCTTCCAACTCATATAGCATACGTCCCGGCTGAATCTGAGCCACCCAGTATTCAACGTTACCTTTACCTTTACCCTGTCGTACTTCCAGTGGCTTTTTAGTGATCGGCTTATCCGGGAATACCCGAATCCAAATCTTGCCACCACGCTTGATTTTGCGGGTAATGGTACGACGAGCCGCCTCAATCTGGCGCGCCGTCAAACGGCAGCGGCCAGTCGCTTTAAGACCGAATTCGCCGAAGCTGACTTTGCTGCCCGCAAAAGCCAGGCCGCGGTTACGACCTTTGTGCTGTTTACGAAATTTGGTACGTTTTGGCTGCAACATGTGACAATCCCCTTACTTGGCTGCCACAGCGCCAGCATCTGACATGCTGTCTGCATCAGTAAAAACTTCACCTTTAAAGATCCAGACCTTCACACCAATAATACCGTAAGTGGTATTGGCTTCCGCAAAACCATAATCAATATCCGCACGAAACGTATGCAGCGGCACTCGGCCTTCGCGATACCATTCGGTACGCGCAATCTCCGCGCCATTCAATCGACCAGCAAGATTAATACGCACGCCTTCCGCACCGACGCGCATTGTGTTCATAACCGCGCGTTTCATCGCACGACGAAACATGATGCGATGCTCAAGCTGCTGGGTAACACTCTCAGCAACGAGTTGCGCATCAAGCTCCGGCTTGCGGATCTCTTCGATGTTGATGTGTACGGGAATGCCCATCATCGCAGACACTTCCTTACGCAATGCCTCGATGTCCTCGCCCTTTTTACCAATAACAATACCGGGTCTCGCGGTATGCACCGTGATGTGGGCGTTGTTTGCAGGACGGTCTATCTGAATCCGGCTAACGGAAGCATGTGCCAGCTTCTTCTTCAGAAAATCGCGAACCGCAAGGTCGGCATTCAGAAAGTTGGCGTAATCCTTCGAACTGGCATACCACTTCGACGTCCAGTCTTTGACTATTCCCAGCCGTATTCCAATTGGATGTACTTTTTGACCCATTACCCTTATTCCCCAACCGCGACTGTAATATGACTTGTACGCTTCAAAATACGTGTACCACGACCCTTGGCGCGGGCGCGCATACGCTTGTGTGTTGGCCCCTCATCAATACAGATGGTGGATACCTTAAGCTCATCGATGTCCGCTCCCTCGTTATGCTCTGCATTTGCAATCGCAGATTCGAGTACCTTGCGCACAATCTCGGCGGCCTTTTTCTTGCTGAACATCAATTCGTTCAACGCTCTCTCAACCGGCAATCCGCGAATCTGGTCAGCAACCAGACGCACTTTCTGCGCAGAAATCCGGGCGTATTTTAGTTTTGCGACGGTTTCCATCTACCCAACCCTTACTTGGACTTCTTGTCTGCTGCGTGACCGCGATAGGTCCGCGTCATCGCAAATTCACCAAGCTTGTGTCCCACCATGTTCTCGGACACAAGTACTGGCACATGTTGTCTACCGTTATGCACAGCGATAGTCAGACCGATCATATCCGGACTCACCATTGACCGACGCGACCATGTCTTGATCGGGCGGCGGTCATTCGCTGCAACTGCTGTCTCAACCTTCTTCACCAAATGAGCATCGATGAAGGGTCCCTTCTTAATTGATCGTGGCACGATTAACGCCCCTTACCGTTTGTTACTACGACGTCGAACAATCATCTTGTCCGTACGCTTGATTCGACGAGTCTTGTATCCCTTGGTAGGCATACCCCACGGACTAACCGGATGACGACCACCCGAGGTCCTGCCTTCACCGCCGCCATGCGGGTGATCTACCGGATTCATCACCACACCGCGAACAGTGGGACGAATTCCGCGCCAACGCGTTGCGCCAGCCTTACCAAGCGAGCGCAAGCTATGCTCTGAATTACCAACTTCACCGACGGTCGCCCTGCAGTCAACCAGCACCTTGCGCATTTCGCCGGAGCGCAAACGCAGGGTGGCGTGTGCGCCTTCTCGCGCGACAATCTGGGCTGACGTGCCGGCGCTACGTGCGATCTGCGCACCCTTGCCTGGCTTCAACTCAACGCAATGCACCGTGGAACCCACAGGGATGTTGCGAATTGGCAAACAGTTGCCTGACTTGATTGGCGCATTGATACCCGACTCAACTTCGGTACCTGCGGCCACGCCCTTGGGCGCAATCATATAGCGGCGCTCACCATCGGCGTATAACACCAACGCAATATGAGCGCTGCGATTAGGGTCATACTCGATATGCTCAACACGACCAATGATTCCGTCCTTGTTGCGCTTGAAATCGATAATACGATAATGCTGCTTGTGACCCCCGCCGCGATGACGCGTGGTGATACGTCCCTTATTGTTGCGCCCACCGGTTTTGGTCTTTTTCTCGAGCAACGCACG
>DTRM01000125.1 GCA_012965975.1 Chromatiaceae bacterium
AGACCAAGAAGGCGGTGGCACAAAGGGTTAGTTGCGGTAGCGCCCGACCGCACCAAGCGGCTACCTCGAATGTTGCTGAAAAAACGACCAGACAACATCACTCGCATTAATATCCTGACTCGTCACTCCAACAATTCGCTTACGCAATCCTTTTGATGGCATAGGTGAACCGGGCCAAGTATGGCCACCACCCTTGATGCTAAGCAACCGAACCTCCGACCCTTTCTGGCATTGCGCATAATGCGCAACCGAAACACGGGTGCCATCGCGGCGATCTCGATCTTCCAGTTCGGAACGCGCTGGCGACTTGCCACAGCCATTGTTGCGCACCCAAAAATCAGTCGTCTGTTTCACCGACATCACGCTGCCGCCATTCCCGGCCCGACGACCCTTCCTGATCTCGCCCCCGTTATACGGCATGATCGGATCGGCAACGCCATTAATCAACAACATCGACACCGGACTTGATGGTCGGCATTTTTTCGCCAGCGAAATCGACATATTGGCGATGACTGAGGCATAGGCTGTAAACAGATCAGATCGCTCACAAGCGAGGTGTTGTGTCATCGCCCCTCCTGCGGATACCCCCGTCACATAAACGCGGCGCAGATCAATGTTTCGCTTGCGCTGTATATCCTTGACCACTGCCTCGATAAACGCGACATCGTCAATGCCGGTGTTCGCCGTATCACGGCCATCGTACCAAGGCGTTTTCTTGGCAATACTACTGGGATATACAACGACAAAACCTTCGCGGTCAGACACCCGGCTGAAGCCAGTTTGTTCGCTGACTTTATGCCCATCGCCCTGACCGCCGTGTAACACCAACACCAGGGGAACGGAACGATCTGATTGATACGTTGGCGGCGTGTGCATCCAGTACTGGCGCGCGTGCCCATCAACCGTCATCGCGACTTCCTCGTCAGCCGCATGCGTTTGTCGCGCTTCGGGGCCGCAGGCAACCAGCAACGTCGACAATATAACCAGGAACCATTTGTACACGCTATACCTCCGTAAGACGCTTGTGCTGGCGGTAACCTTTCCACTCACTGTAGCGTTCACGGGGATAAATACAACCGGCCAAACCTGATCGCACCACGACGGGTCAAAAAAAAGCCGAACCGATCAGAGTTCGGTTCGGCTTTTTTGCTATTAAACGCCTGAATTAGGCGGGAATACTACTTGGATCATCGGGATCACTTCCCGCATCCAATTCGTCGCGATCAAAGACGCCATCCTCATCGCGATCAATGCCCATGCGCACACCGGATCCCGGTGGAGTACAAGTGAAGGTCAACTCACTGTTAGGCGCATTGGAAAGGCTAATCAGGGTTCCCAGCGTGACAATATCCTCGGCTAAACGATCACTGCGAAAATCACCACTTGCAAGACGTGTCCATCCACGCGCTTGGCTGGCTACCGGCCCCTTCACAATGAGGTCACATTCTTCTCTCGGTGAGGTAACAGACGCACGTGAATCAAGCAGCCGCACACGCTTAATATCATACAAACGATTGGTCTGGCCCAAGGTTACCTGCTGCCCGACGATCGGCGCCATATCACTATCTATCGCGGCCATGAACCGCACCACATCTCTCTTTTGCGGTTCACCCTCGGGAAAAACAAACGACCGGGATCCCAAAAAGCTCAGCAGTGATTCACTTGCACCATCAAACCGAAAACCGAACCCGCGTATCTGGTCTTTTGTCACCGGGTTTTCCGAGCCGATAATTGACGATGCGCTAAAGAACCCAACCTTGGTATACAGATTTCGGTAATGCGGTACCTTCATCGGGATGCCCGTGGGGTCTGAAGGTGTCCCCGTACCGCGAAAGATTGATTTACCACTGGTACCAAAGAAACCCTCGGTCGGACTCAGGGTATGACATTCGTTACAGGTATTGCCGGTTCCGTCCTGCGTCTGAGTGAAGAAGTAATCGTGGCCACGTTGCTGCGCATCGGTCCTCGAGTTATCCAGCGCCCGAATCGGGTTGGGTGGATAAACGACCGTCAACGCAAAGTCAGCGAAGGCTTGCATGTCGGCCGCTGGCAGCGGTGATTCACGTCCAACAAGACCGGGGAACGCGACCTGAAACTGGCGAAACGCGACCATTTCTATGGGGTCACCGGTGCCGTCTATGCCGGTGCGATCACCGCGCCAGTGCTGTGGGCCCATGCCTTTCAGGCCACGCAGACTCTGTGTCGTCATCGGCCCTTTCATCGGATGAAAACTGATGTCCGCCAAACGTGGCTTCGTGCCTGGCACAAACTCATTCGGGTTAAGCGTTACCACATCGTCAGGGTTGCCTAGGTCCCATGACAGGTGGTCGGTGTCTCCAAAGATATGGCAACTCGCACAGGCAGAATCGCCGCGGCTAGACGTGTAGCGGGCATCGTATAGAAAACGGCGGCCATTGATTACCTCAGGAGGTTCGGGTGTGTGCATCGGTAATGTCTGCCCAGCGGTCTTGTGGAGAAAATTTACCACCTGAACCGAATTGTTGAACCGTGTCAACACGTAAGCCTTGTAGCGAGGTTCATCCAAAACGATGCCTGTCGGACCGCCGCCGGGCACGGCAATTTGCTGTGCAATATTCGGTGGAAATCTGTCGTTCTCCAGCTTGCGGATACCCACATACCGAACCACGTCTGAACCAAATGCGGTGAAGTACATGCCCTGACCGTTCGCCGTCATCGCCATCCCGGTTGGAAAGGCCAAAGCCGCCTCTTTTTCCTCTGGCGTACCCAGGTCGGTGCTGTAATCGATATGGTTATTAAGATGTACGGGCAATACGGTATGACCGTTCGCGGTCTTTTTAATTACCGTGATGCGGCTTTCTGCGATGTGTCCGCGCACCGTGCTGCCGCCAACGATACCCGGACCTTCAAAGCGTACCCCGTTACGTGCCTCCAGATTCGACACATAGAGCGTGTCAGTCACTGGATTCACCGCCATATTAAACAGTGTTGTACCCACGCCAGACACTCTGTCAATTTCAACCGGTGTGTCGGCATTCGCATCGATGGTAAAGACGTCATAGTCTGGCAGCGAAACTCGAACCTTGGATGTCCAATCACGATCTGCGCCATCCAGCCACTGACCGCCTTCTTGGCGCACAATCAAACTCGTGTCGGGCCCCGCTATGCCTTCGATATTGGCCGTCGGTGCGGGCATATCGCCGTTGACACTTGATTCGCGCAAAACCGTCGTCTGGTTACCGGACATAAACACGGCAGCATAGACCTTACTACCATCGTTGCTAACCGCTAATGCCCTTGGTGTATCCCCAAACATGTTGACGATGGTCAGCGGGACTTTATTACCGGCAGCTACATCATCCGCATCAAACACCCACACGTCTGCGCGCCCTACGGTAGTAAACGGATTGTAGGGAGTAGGCGAATTCTGGCCACGACGAGCCGTGGTGATAAATGCGCGCGAGCGGCCTGGGCCGGCAAAAACGATATCTCTTGGTTCGTCACCAACGAGCAGTGTTTGCGTGACCCTTGGTGGCACGCTAGACACATCAACAACACTGATACTGTCGGAGAGATGATTCACCACCCAGACTTCGTTATCGCCATTCAAGGCCACGGCAACCGGTTCCATTCCGACGGGCACACTCGAGATGTGGCTCAGGCCGCGAGCACCTACGGCGAATATCTCCAGACGATTGTCCGGTGTGTTGACGGCATACAGTCGACTTCGATCAACAGACAGCGCCAAGGGTCGCACTTGACCCGATTCGAAATTCACAAAACTACCGGCCGCAGCGGTCGATAACCACACGCTGGAAACAATCACCGCCGAACTCGCAACCACCGAGCGAAGCACTCGTAAACAATCCAGATTTTGAATATTCATAATTAGCACTAATCTCTACAACGACTTTCAACCACTTTCAAACTATTTCGCATCATCGATGCGCTACGGCGTAGCCGCCGGAACAAATTCCTTGTAAGCCAGATTGCCGCGTGTGTGTGCGTACAAGCCACCATTGTCGGTTATTAGTACACCTTCCACCGATGTAACAATGCCCAACCCCCAATCCGTAACCGACGTGATTCCGTTTAACGGATCCATGACCAACACCACCAATCCATTCGTTGCGGTGTCGCGTCCAACCACCACAAAACGATCATTCTTACCGGCAGCCGCAGATGACTCCTGCACATAGCGCACATCCTGAAAAACCCATGCGCCGCTGGTGCCGAGATCTTCAATCAATCCAATGGGGCTAATCGCCGGGTCTTCATTAATGGAACCACCGGGCATGATATAACCCGACTCGCTAACGACGGGCGGCTCAGAAGAAACGTATCCGAGCTGCATACTCCACGCCGTGGTGCCATTAATGGTATTCAGGGCATGCAAAAAGCCATCGCCATCTTGAACATAGGCGCGGCTATAGTCTGGCGAAAGCACAGGGGCGGTGGCCGACCCGTTCCATGGCGCAACATGCTGCGTACTGCGCCACTTACGATCCACCGCGTGTGTCAGTGGATCATACTGGTAGGCTTGTAACGCTCCAAGCCCATCGGTGCGACTAAAGGTGGCAAAAATCTTGTCCGTTGCCGGATCATAGGCCGGGGCACGCACATAGGCGCACTCTTCATTAATACCGGAAATAGCACAGGATGCGGTTGCTGGATAATTGCGCCAACCCGTCATCGTGCGGCCCATCAAAATGGTCCCGTCAGAAGGCTCCATCACATACACCCAACCGTTCCAGGTCAGGAATATCAACTTGTCGGTCGACGTAAACTGCGGGCTGCGAGTGAACCCTTCGATCGGGGTAGACCAGATCAGGTTGCCATCAGAGTCCAGCTTGTTCATCGCGCCCTCGGTCGACACGTAGTAGTCGCCATTGCGATCAATCAGGTTACCTGCCGCAACCGTTACATCGGGCAACAGTACCGTGCTGTCGTGGCTATAGTTCACCGCGCCAGTGGCTGCCTCAAGCGAGGCAAACTTACGCGCATAACCCGCGTTGGTATCGTAGTAGGGGATATAAATGTTGCCTTTGGGGCCCATGGTCGGGCGATTTATCTGCACATTTTTCAAAAATGCTAGGTTATGCCCGACGTACGCATCTGGAATTTCATACGGCGTGCTGCCACTATTACGGTTATCGCGATGCATCACGCTCCACGGGCCGCCGTACAACGGCATGTCATAGCCCGTCGTATCGCCCAGTCCGGTATCGGCACGACGTACAATAGCGGTGCCCGCCACTGGGTCTGTCTCGGTATAAAATACCACCGGTCCAAAATCGGCCTCATACACTTCAGGCTCGGAACGCTGCGCATTCGTGGACGGGTCATCTATGCGGCGATAAAACGGTTGGCCGGGATCAATGCCTGCGATCCAGATTTCGGTATCACCCGCCGGCTGGAACGGGAAGTTACCCACGCCTAACGCGTCGGCAGCGACCACCGCGACATAAGACTTGCCGCCATACGTAAAAGGCTCGGGAGAACTGACGTATCCTTTCGAGGTCGGCAGGTTAATCGTGTGGTGCTTCTCCCATACGCCTGCAACGTTACGCCAAACGGCAACCGCCGTTTTGTTCTGCATGGTCGTGATCATTGGCTCGTTAAACTCCGGCGCGATGAACGTCGCCGGATTATATTTGTGGTTGGCGCCAAACGTAATTTGGGTGACCTGACCGGTCACTTCATGGATGATCTGCAGCTGTGATACTGTGGCCACTTTCGCGGTGGATACCAGAAACGAGGAACCCGCAACAAAGCGTGCCCCATCGACGCCGCTGGTCGCGACGGTTTCAGACGTTGAATCGACGATGTTGCGCCAAGCAATCTGGTTACCGGCACCGCTGCCCTTGATATAAGCGATTCGTGCGGCTGAGGTATTTGAGGGACTGGTTCCCTCCGGACGCCAGCGGTTAAACCCGTCATTCAAGATTCGCGTGGTCCAACCACCTGCCCCGTCCATACTCGCAATGCCTATCGCACGCGTCGTGCCATTAATCAGGCGAGTGTACGCAATGTGGGCATCCTGAACCCCGTAGGTCCATTCAGGCCCGTTGCCAACGCCAACAATGCTGGCCAAGCCCGAATCAACCAAGGTACCTTTGCCATCCAACGGAGAAATATCACCGGTAGCCGGATCGATATCTGCGACCCACAAATCACCTAGGGCATCCTGCCATACCATCTGATTTGTACGGGAATCAAATTCTGGGTCGCCCAGGAAAGTCGCCGGATCGGACACGACTTGGTCGTCGACCACAAATACCGCTGACGCCGTGTGGATGTTCGCAGTAAACCCTGCGCCAACCAAAATCATCTGAATCAAGCGTTTCATCGCAACTCCATTCCATAACTCCTGCTGAAAGAACTGGCGGTCTATACCTATTAGATATGCAGATAACCAATGCAGATAACCGATGCAATAATCATGCCCTCACGCAATGACTTATATAGTGGTCGGCGAGATCGCTAAGGGGATTTGTAAAAATTTCTGACAATGATATCAATCGTGTCAGGTTTAGTGACGGGGCAAGGCCACAGCAGTGCATAACACACAATGTCACCCTGTTCGGTCGATTTTCATGGAGATGGCGGCATAGTAGCCGCAGTGCGAGTATTATCCGGCTATTTTCCCAGCCAAATACAAAGCCCGCCCAACTCGGGCTGATACTGCCCCCCGGTACGACGAGCCCAGATTTTTTCCACCTCGCGGTGGGTTGAGGTACCGAGGAATAGCCCATTTGGAGTCGAAACCAGGGTACGAACCCCGGTCGAAAAGCGGTCATCAAAACCGTCCATGGTCTGCGCGGTCCAGGCTTCGCCGTCGCGGGATGACCACAACTGAAACCCACCACCAATCACCTCCTTGCCGCCAAGACAATCATGAAACGACCCGCAGTGATGGGTGCCAACATACAGCGTATCGTCGTGCGTCGCCATGCTCCACAGCGCCGAATTCTCCGGATCATCAAAGCCTGGACCCATGCCGGCCAACGGCACCTTGAATCCATCCGGCGTAAACCGTGGCGCGCCGACTAGCAAGTCCCAACTGTCATCCGCACGCACCCGAAACAGCTCGGCGGCGGCGGGACCCACATCATAGGCCTTGTCATAACCAAGGCCCGGGATACCACTGCCAACGTACAGCTCACCATTCATCACCGACATCGATGCAACAAACTCATTGTCGTTGAAACGAAATCCGCCATCGGTCAGCACCTGTGTCCACTGATAAGGTGCCCTGCCCTCGGCCTTGGTTTTCCACAATTGAAAGCCGCGCGTGGGGTTACCGGTGCCGGCGTAGAGGTGATCATCAAATACCGCCATGCAAAACACAGACAAATTACTGGGGTCGCCAAAACCGGGAGGAATGGCCTCTTCCCATTGACCACCCATTGGGTCATCGGATACATACAACTTGGCAACGTCGCCAAACATGCGGTCCATCACACCTTCCTTGACGGTACCCACTGGCGACACAAACAACTTGTTGTTGAATGAAATGATGGTGCGAAACGACAGCACGTCAGGATTACCAAGCCCTGGCTCACACGCCACATCAAAGGTCTCGCCGTCTTCGGAAACCAGCAATTGGGAACCCCAATGTGACAGCGTGCTGGCAAACAACAGTGGCTTGTCGGATCCTTTTTTCGTGAACTGGGTCATGCAGCGAAAGCCACGGTACTGCGGCACCATCTCTACGCCCTCTTCGAGCGTGCCGAGCGTACTATTCATGTCACCGCGATACACGTCTTGCACCACCGCGTCGACGTCGGCCTCAACCA
>DTRM01000126.1 GCA_012965975.1 Chromatiaceae bacterium
GTAATCGCATCGTATCGCTGGGTTATAACGGCTTTGCGGCGGGCGTAGAGGATCACCCTGATCGTCTGGCCGACCGCGATCGCAAACTGAATCTCACTATTCACGCCGAAGAAAATGCGATGATTTTCGCCAAGCGCGATTTGAGCGGCTGCACGGTGTTTGTCACCCACCCACCGTGTCCTCGCTGTGCATCAAAATTGATACAGGAAGAAGTAGGCCGCGTGGTCTTCATTGTTCCAAGTGATGATTTTCTTTCACGTTGGGGCGACGATATTGAGTTGTCGCTAGAAATGTACGGTGAAGCAGGCATCAAGGTGTCGAGCTATGAGGTGGATGCCATTGATGTTGAATCTGCAGGTATTACGGTATCCCCCGGCGGATTTTTCAAGCGCGTGATCAGTCGCTTGTTAAGCTAGTCCCGTCACCCCAGTCGATCCCGGTAATCTCCAACACATAAAACAAGCCACCTTCCCTGTGTTCGGCGCGCACCGGGACGTAGTGTAGTTCGGGTGGGCACCACAGAGTGGTGCGGTGCGGTTTGCCATCTTTCATGCGTTGCACCTTTAGCGCATCCAATTCCCCTAATTTGGTCTTGATGCGCTCCACTTCACCACTTTGGTATTGGTATTTTTTCAGCTTTTTACGATCTGCAACAAAATATTCAAACAGCGTTTCACCAGACTGTAAGTCGAGAATCAGTGTCGGTTGCGTAATAGCACGGTCGATCGCGTTATTGATGATGGGGAGATAGACATCTTTTCCCTTGTACTGTCCGGTTATCTTCATGCCTTTGTAGTCGAAATCTAGAAACTGCGTGGGCGGGTTCTTGCCCTCATCAAAAATGAAGCTCCAGCGATCGGGATAGAGTTTGTCATCAATGATGCGGCCGGTGCTTTTTTCGACGACCGTGTAACGGCGAAAGAGTTTAGCTAATCCTGCGGGTTTCGATGTGACGGAATAGGTGTAGCGATTATCTTCCTCAACTTCAAAAGACAGTCGGGTGGTTGCCAGAGGCAATCCGAATACCTTGAGCACGTAGTCGGCATGGATCGGAAGTTGGGGTGTTGCATGGGCAATGGCGCTACCGAGTAGCAGAAAAATGACGAGCGATAGCTTCGCGCTTATACGCATTCAGTCGTCTCAGGTCTGGATTCGAACAGAATGGGTTTTAGTAGAGGTTCCCCGCGGAAGGTGATTTTCGAATCGATACATTGCAGGCTACCATCCGCAATCCACTGAATCACGGTAGGGTAGAGGAGGTGTTCCTGCGCGAGTACCCGCGCGGCGAGTTCATCGATGCTGTCCGTTGCGCGCACATCAATAATGGTCTGCGCAATGATCGGGCCCCCATCCAGTTCCTCGTTAACATAGTGCACACTGGCGCCATGTTCGGTTACCCCTTCTGCGATAGCGCGTCGATGGGTATTCAGTCCGCGAAACTTGGGTAGCAGTGATGGATGAATGTTGATTAGCCTGTCTGCAAAGTGTTGAACAAATTCATCGCTGAGGATGTGCATGAACCCTGCCAGTACGACCAGCGCTGGTTGCGATTGCTCGATTTCTTGTTTCAGGGCAGTGCTGAACGAATCAGTATCGGCGAACTCACGTCTGGATACCGTCGCGGTGGGGATTTCCGCTTGTTGCGCATACTGTAGACCCGCGGCATCGTCGCGACTGGCGATGACGGCACTAAACTGGATGTTGCCCGCGCTGCCGAGTGCGTTGATCAGTGCTTGCAGGTTGCTACCACGCCCAGAGATCAGAACCACTATCGACAGCATCGGGCGTGCCAGTCTAGTCGACGATGCCGAAGTTATTGACGACCACTTCCGGGGCGCCTTGTGCGGATTCGATCGTGCCAATCACCCAGGCTTTCTCGCCGCTGTCTTCCAGTGAGGCCAGAATGTGCCCGGTGTCGGCCGAACTGACGCAGGCGACCATGCCGATGCCACAATTAAATGTGCGCAGCATCTCGCTGGACTCTACCTGTCCATGTTTCTGTAACCAGTCAAATATCGGTGATCGTTCCCAGCTATTGGCATCGATCACCGCGCGGGTGTTGTCGGGCAAGACCCGCGGTAAATTCTCGGGCAAGCCACCGCCGGTGATATGCGCGAGGGCGTGAATCGGCCAACGTGACAGTACGTTCATGAGTGAACGAACATAGATTCGTGTCGGTTGCATAAGCCATTCGGCAATTGACTGGCCATTTAGTTCCTCGGCGAGATCGGTTTCGCTGACGTCGATAATACGCCGGATCAAGGAATATCCATTGGAGTGAGGGCCAGATGAGGCAATGCCGATCAGGTTGTCACCAACCTCTACGGCGCTGCCGTCGATGACGCGATCCTTTTCAACAATGCCCACGCAAAACCCGGCCAGATCGTAATCATCGCCTTCGTAGAGGCCGGGCATTTCTGCGGTTTCTCCCCCAACCAACGCAGCGCCGGCGTATTCGCAGCCCTTGCCGATGCCCCTGATGACCGTGGTCGCGGTATCAACATCGAGTTTGCCGGTCGCATAATAATCGAGGAAGAACAGGGGTTCGGCGCCTAGCACGATGATGTCATTGGCACACATCGCGACCAGATCGATGCCAATTCCGTCGTGTTGCCCGAGTTCCAGTGCTAGTTTGAGTTTGGTGCCGACGCCATCGGTACCCGATACCAGTAGCGGATGTTGGTATCGATCCAGAGGTAATTCGAACAGCGCCCCAAAACCGCCGGGGGAGCCAACCACGCCGGCACGATGGGTACTCTTGGCGATGGGCTTGATCATTTCGACCAGTGAATTACCGGCATTTATGTCAACGCCCGCATCTCGATAGGTCAGTGGAGTCGTGGATTGTTTGCTCAAAATAGGACCTGTCTGCGCCTGTACGGATTTGAATTCATTCAGGGTATCTATGGTATCGTAGCCCCACGTTAAATCCCAACGCTGACAGGGCGAGATACGACTTTTCGATGGTGTCTTTCCGCGAAATCCCCGAAACAGCTAGCTATTTGTGCAGGATCCGAGTTCTGCGCCTGTTCGCCGTCAGCCTGCTGCTGTGCGGACTGGCCGGGACGGCGCAAGGTGTCGAGATGACCGGTTTGTATCGAGCCGAGATTGTGGTGGAAAACCAGTCCCGGCAACAGAGACTCACGGCCTATCCGCGCGCACTGTTGCAAGTGTTGACTCGAGTCACCGGTAAACGGATTGAATCCAGCGATCCTGGTGTGCAGGGTATTTTGCGTTCGGCGGTGGATTACGTCGCCGTTTTTGGCTACTCCGAGGCGCCCCCACTCCCCCCCGAGCCTGTTACTGATACCTCTGCGGTGCCACAGCTTATTTTGCCAGTGCCGTCGCGCCAGTTGTTGCAAGTCGATTTTGATGCGGTTGCCGTCACGGCTGCGTTGCGAGTAGCGGGTCTGCCGGTTTGGGGCGCGACGCGCCCTGGCACCTTGCTGTGGTTGGCGATTGAGGACTCGACTGATCGGTATTTATTGACGGAAGAGCAAGTGGCATTGGTCGACATCGTGGGTCGATTGTCCGATCAGCGCGGGGTGCCTGTTCTGGTTCCGATTATGGATATTCAGGATCAGCAGACATTGAACTGGTTTGATGTCTGGGCCGATTTTGGTGCACCGATTGAACAGGCTTCCGCTCGTTATGCCCCGGACGCGGTGCTGGTGGGCCGTATTGCCCGGCATGGCGATCAGCATTGGAGCAGTCGCTGGACGCTGCGCCAAGCGAGTAACCCAGCACAGTGGAGCGTCGAAGGTGAATCGCTTGCCGCGGCATTGGAACAAGGCCTGCGCCAGGCAATCGATGTACTGGCCTCGCGTTATGCCCCATTGTCGGGTAGTCATGTCTCGGGCAGGACGCTGTTGCGAATATCTTCTGTCGATACCTATGCCGAGTTTTCTCGAGTCATGAATTATTTGCGCGGCCTGGCGTCGGTGACCCGCGTGGTGCCAACAAGGGTGGAGGCGACCGAGGTGCTGATTGAGATTGAACATAGCGACGCATTTTTTGGGTTGCAACAGGCGATTGATTTGGGGGCGACACTTCAGTTGGTCGATGTCGCTGCCGATTTGATCCTCGAGACCGATCCCGTGTTGCAGGGAGTAGCGGCGTACTATCAATTGACTAACTAAGGACTAAGGAGTCGTAGGGTTTCGTGCACGCCAGAGAAATACCTAATCTAATCAGTATTGGTCGCATACTCCTGATCGCGCCGGTGGTCTGGTGTTTGTTTGTCGGCCGCTTTGATTATGCGTTGTTGTTATTTGCGGTGGCGGGTTTTTCCGATGCCCTTGACGGCTTTCTAGCGAAACGGTTTGGCTGGCAAAGTGGTCTGGGTGCGATACTGGATCCGATTGCCGACAAGATGTTGCTGGTGTCTTGTTATGTGGTTCTCGTGGTACTCGATTTAATCCCGGTCGCGTTGACTGTCGTAGTGATTCTTCGTGATGTACTCATTGTGATCGGCGCGATTGTGTATCACTACAAGATCGAGGCGTTTGATCCGTCGCCATCGATGATCAGCAAAGTAAATACCACCTTTCAGATTATGTTGGTGATCGTGGTGGTGGCCGCGCAAGACGTGTTGCCAGTGCCCAATCTGCTACTGCAGTTTTTCCTTTGGGGTGTCTGGCTGACGACGATTATCAGTGGACTTGCCTACTTGTGGGTCTGGGGTAAGAGGGCGCATCAGGTGCGTCGTGAGGATATTAATCGATAGATGGCGGTCATCTGGACGGGAGATATCGACGGACAATCGGTTGAGGTTCGTAGCGCGGGTCAGAGCCGTCGCTTGTATACCGAGGGTGTGTTCCACAGCCAGTACAATCCACGTCGGCCACTGACGGGTAGCGTCTGGGACTTGTTGATGTTGCCCGCGTTTTTTCACCAGCAGACACCGCGCAGGGTGCTGGTGCTTGGGGTTGGCGGCGGCACAGTCATCCATTTAATCGAACAATTCGTTGATCCGGTTTCCATTACCGGGGTGGAGCTGCATGCGTTGCATCTCAGCATCGCACGCAGGCATTTTCATCTGAATCAGACTCGGGCGCAGTTGATCTGTGCGGATGCAGTGGAATGGGTACAGCAGTATCGCGGCACGCCTTTTGATTTGGTTATCGAGGATCTATACGGCGGTGTTGATGGTGAGCCGGTCCGATCGGTGGCGGCGAATGCCGGATGGTTTAAGGCCTTGCTGCGACTCGTGTCCGACGATGGCACACTGGTCATGAACTTTACCGATCGCGAGCAGTTGCAGCGGGCGGCCTATTTTACCAATCAATCCGTGGCTCGCCGCTTCGCTAACTCCTTTGCGTTGACGACGCCGGGCTTTGAAAACCAAGTGGCGGCCTTTCTGCGTTACCCATCGAACGGTCAGCAATTACGCACACGGCTGCGCCGACAACCCGGCCTCGATTACCAGCGAGCGAACTGCCCACTGAATTTTCGGATTCGTCGTCTGCGCCAAGTTGGTTCAGGCTGAGCGCCGGGTATTGCCGGGCCCACTGCGTTTGGCCTGATACATCGCAAGGTCAGCGGCATGCAGTAAATCATCACTGTGGGCCGCAATGTCACGGCTCAGGGTGGCGCCAATGCTGGTGGTAACGCAAACATCTTGATCTGCCAGCGGGATGGGATCAGACATGGCGTCATGGATGCGGTTCGTGACCGTTTCAACATCGGACCATGAGGCAATATCAGTCAGCAATAGAGCGAACTCATCGCCGCCAAAGCGCGCGACGGTATCACCGGGGCGTGCACTGTCGCTGATGCGCGTGGAGATCTGCTTCAATAACGTATCGCCAGCGATATGGCCGAGGCGGTCGTTGATCTGTTTGAAGCCGTCGACATCAATAAACAGTACCGCAAAGTCATTGCTGTCGCGCCGCTCGGCGCGCTCTATCGCGTGTTTCAGTCGTTCGTTAAACAGACCGCGGTTCGGCAGTCCGGTCAAGCGGTCATACAGTGCGCGTCGTCTCAGCGCTTCTTGTTCCGTTTTCCGATCCGTCACATCGACAGAAATTCCGATCATCAGCGGTTCGCTGTCTTCGTTTGGGCGAAATGGAACCTTGGATGTCTGCAGGAACCGTCGGTCGTTATTGGCGTCAATGATTTCTCGTTCGCTGATGTGGACCGCACGTTGTTCCTCGATGACTATTTGGTCTTCGCGACGATTGGCGTCTCGAAGGGCATCGCTGGCGGGCAGCTCATCGATGTTCATCGTCAGCAGTTCTTCAACGCTGAGACCGTACTGTTGGGCCTTGGCCCGATTGGCCAGTACGAAGTTGCCATGCGCGTTGCGGGCGAAGATCGGATGAGGCACCAGATCAATCACGTTTCGCAGCAGATACTGACTGTCATTCAGTTTTTGCCGGGCCTGAGCCAGCTCCTCGATATGGATGAAGGTGACCGCCAGTGATACCGCGCGCCCAATCGGCTCATAGTGCGGCGTGATCCGAATCAGAATCCTGAAGCCAGTCTCGCTGGTGCTCTCAAACTCGAGCGCGGTTCGGGATTCGGTGCTTTGCAGTAAATAATGAAGTAGCGGAAACTTGCCCAGTCGGCTCGACACGTGGGCGATGGAGGTGCCGATATCGGCATTGGAAATCCGCATGAAGTCGCGGCACCTCGGCGTAAAGCAGCGCACGACAAGATCTTGATTCAACAGTACAATTGCACATTGGCTGACGGTGTTGAGGGTCGTGAGTTCAAGATTTTCCTGGCGTAGTCGGGCCAGTTCTGCATGCAGTTTGGTCTCCGACTTTGTGGTGAGGTCCAGATGGGGGTTGGAAAGCACTCCGTTGACTCCTATCAAGTAACAAGGGTGGCAGGTTTACAATGATTGCAGAGTTTATCAGGCTGACGTGCGTCTAAATATGCATTAGTCACAAAAGTATGTATCTGGCTATTAAGTCTAGACACTTGGCCATCGAATTGCGGCGAACACGAGTAAAAGAACCCATGAAAAGCGCGAATATTTCGTATCAGGTAACACTCGCCCACCCGGGCGCACATATTTTCGGCGTGGAGTGCCGGGTGGAAAACCCCGATCCCCACGGGCAGTGCGTGTGGATGCCGGTTTGGATACCCGGCAGTTACATGGTGCGAGATTTCGCCAAAAATATTACTGGATTGCGTGCGCGTAACGAGACAGGTGATGTCGATATCGTTGCCATCGACAAGACGCATTGGCGCTGTGCACCTTGTGATGGGCCGCTGGTGCTGGAGTATCGGGTCTATGCCTGGGACTTGTCGGTGCGCACTGCGCATCTGGACACCACGCACGGATATTTTAATGGTAGCAGCCTGTTTTTAGCGGTAACCGGCTTCGAGTCGGAACCGGTTTCGGTTGAACTAATCGCGCCGGACGGTGAACGTTACCGGAACTGGCAAGTGGCGACGTCACTGCCGTCGGATGGCGCAGAGCGTTGGGGTTATGGGCGCTATCGAGCAGATTCCTATGATGATTTAATCGATCATCCGGTGGAGATGGGCGAGTTTAGCGTGGCCAGTTTTTCCGCCGACGGGGTCGCCCATGACATCGTTGTGTCGGGTCGTCACAACGCCGATATGGACCGTTTGTGCCGTGACTTGAAACAGATCTGCGAGCATCACATCCAGTTTTTCGCGACGCCCTCTCCGGTCGAGCGATACCTGTTTTTGGT
>DTRM01000127.1:0-6339 GCA_012965975.1 Chromatiaceae bacterium
CAGGGATTAAGAGTCCCCTGCTCTACCAACTGAGCTAACAACCCATTTGATCGGTGTGTATGCCTTGACGGCGTACATCAAAAAATAAACTGAATTACATTAAGTTAGGGCTGATATCGAGAATAGATCGACGCAACCGGTCTGCTTATGCTGCGCATTATAACTGCGCCCAAGTCCCTTTAACAACAGCTACTTAGGCTGGAGATAAGCTGACCGACCGCCGAGCGAACTAGAATCGAAAAAGGCATTAACCTTATACCTTGGTCATCTTGGTTTTACCCCGATTCTGCGGGCACCCATTTTCGCCGAGCGTCAGGTACATCATTAGATTTTTAATAGGGTCAGACCCCAGTTTCGGCTAATATTAGCAACAATCAGGATCTGACCCTATTAAAAACGAGATATGGCAAAACAATATTCGGGAATACCTGACACACTGAAGCGGTTTATCGAGGAGCAAAAAATGTTCTTCGTAGGCACCGCGACGGCTGACGGTAGAGTCAATGTATCGCCAAAAGGAATGGACTCGTTGCGGATTTTAGATGCCAATCGCGTGGTGTGGCTGAGCGTTACTGGGAGTGGCAACGAAACCTCCGCCCATGTTCAGGAGAATCCTCGTATGACCATCATGTTTGCGGCATTGGAAGGCAATCCGATGATCCTGCGACTGTTTGGGACTGCGAAAGTGATTCACGAAAGTGATCCTGAATGGAGGGATCAAATCGCCCTGTTTGAACCAACCCCCGGAGCGAGACAACTGTTTGATTTGAGCGTTGATCTGGTACAAACATCCTGCGGAATGGGCGTGCCGTTTTATGACTACGCGGGGGAAAGAGAGCAACTGAACGAGTGGGCGAATAAAAAAGGCGGGGAAGGCATCAAGGCGTACTGGAAGGAAAAAAATCAGGTAAGTCTTGATGGCAAGCCAACCCACATTGTCGATAAGAATGGTATCTAACCCGGTCCAAAACTCAGTACAAACGATTCAAACAGGCTCGCCACCGGCGACAGGCGTTTGCCTGCGCGGTTGACCAAATACCACTTCCGCATCAGTGGAAAGCCCTCTACATTGACCTCGGAAAGACGATGGGTCTCGAGCTCCAGTTCCACCGTATAACGGGAACAGATACCCAATCCCAGACCGGCTTGAACGGCCTGTTTGATTGCCTCGTTACTGGTCATCTCCATCGTTGACTGGATATTGACATCGGCACTTTCAAAGAATCGCTCAATCGCGGCTCGCGTACCCGAGCCTTGTTCGCGAATCACAAAGGTCAGATTGGCAAGCGCCGATACCTCAACCCGATCGACACCAACCAAGGGATGATTGGGCGCCGCTACCATGACCAACGGGTTATCCATGATCGGCTGCGCATCCAGATCGCGGTTGACGGGCGCCTCCCCCATGATCACCAGATCACGTTCGTTGTTGTCTAGCTGAGAGAGCAGCGCCTGACGATTGGTTACATCGAGACTGATCGCGATCTGCGGATACAGATCGGCAAACCGGGCCAGTATCCGCGGCACAAAATAGCTGGCCGTGGTCGCCACCGAAATTCGTAAACGACCCCGTTTGATGCCCTGAAGATGATCGATCGTCTCGCTGGCCTCATCCAACTGCCTGGCGATCACCTGAGCACTCTTATATATAGCCTCCCCCGCCTCGGTCAGATAGATCTTCTTGCCTAACTGCTCGATCAAGGACATACCCACCGTTTGTTCGAGTTGCTTGACCTGCATGGAGACGGCCGGCTGGCTCAAATGCAGCGCCGCCGCGGCTTTGGTATAGCTGCTTTGCTCGGCAACCGTGCGGAAAATCCGCAATTGATGGAGAGTTGGCTTCATGCCTCACAGTATAATCTTTTCTTTATGGTTATAATAAACTATTCGAATTATACTTTTTCCCTATACCGCTGTTATACTCCTGCGACTTGGTCGAAAGGTCCATGTGAACACAGACACCAGCGGCACCCAGCGCCGCTGCTGACCCACGAATACCATCCGCCTGATTCAGGGCAGAGTAATGGCAAAATCAACGGGTTAGAATTCCGAATCATACGTTTAGGAGATGAATAAAATGGCTGATAATGAAATGAAAGGGAAGGAGCGCTATAAGTCTGGCGTGATTTCGTACAAGAAAATGGGTTACTGGCAGCCCGATTACGAGCCCTGCGCTACCGACGTCATTGCGATGTTTCGTCTTACCGCGCAAGACGGTGTTGACCCAGAAGAAGTCGCTGCAGGTGTTGCTGGCGAGTCTTCTACCGCAACTTGGACTGTGGTTTGGACTGATCGTCTGACCGCTTGTGAATTGTATCGCGCCAAGTGCTACCGCTGTGATCTCGTGCCTAACACAGGCGACGGCACCGACACCGAGGCCCAGTACTTCATCTACATCGCCTATGATATGGATCTGTTCGAAGGCGGTTCCATCGCTAACGTAACCGCTTCGATCATTGGTAACGTATTTGGCATGAAGGCGCTGAAAGCGCTTCGTTTGGAAGATATGCATTTCCCAGTAGCCTACATGAAGACCTTCGATGGTCCAGCGACGGGTATCGTGGTAGAGCGCGAGCGTATGGACAAGTTTGGTCGTCCTCTGCTGGGTGCAACCACCAAGCCAAAACTGGGTCTGTCCGGTCGTAACTACGGTCGTGTGGTTTATGAAGCACTGAAAGGCGGTCTTGATTTCGTTAAAGACGATGAGAACATTAACTCACAGCCTTTCATGCATTGGCGTGACCGCTTCCTGTACTGCATGGAAGCTGTTAACAAGGCATCTGCTGCAACGGGTGAAATCAAGGGTCACTACCTGAACATCACCGCAGCCACCATGGATGAGATGATCGAACGTGCTGAGTTCGCCAAGAGCTTGGGTTCAATCATCGTCATGATCGATTTGGTGATTGGTTACACTGCTATCCAGACCATGGCCAAGTGGTGTCGTGCCAATGACATGATCCTGCATTTGCATCGTGCTGGTAACTCAACCTACTCTCGCCAGAAGAACCACGGCATGAACTTCCGCGTTATTTGTAAGTGGATGCGTATGGCCGGTGTTGATCACATTCATGCGGGTACCGTTGTGGGTAAGCTTGAAGGTGATCCGCTGATGATTCATGGTTTCTATGACGTACTGCGTGAAACCCATAACCCAGTTAATCTGCCCAATGGCATCTTTCTGGAACAGGATTGGGCTTCACTAAATAAGGTGATGCCAGTTGCATCCGGTGGTATTCATGCCGGCCAAATGCATCAGCTTCTGCATCATTTGGGTGAAGACGTTGTTCTACAGTTCGGTGGCGGTACGATTGGCCATCCGGATGGTATCCAGGCGGGCGCGATTGCTAACCGTGTTGCACTTGAAGTCATGATCCAGGCCCGTAATGAAGGTAAGGATTACTTGGCAGAAGGTCCTGACATCCTTATGAAGGCAGCTAAGACCTGTTCTCCATTGAAGGCCGCACTGACTACTTGGAAGGACATCACATTTAACTATGCATCTACCGATACTGCGGATTTCGTTCCGACAGCGACCGGCAGTAACTAAGAGGACTATCTATCATGATGACTAATTACGGTAATCGCATGACGCAGGGCCAGTTTTCTTTCCTCCCTGATCTGACTGACGAAGAAATCAGCGCGCAAATTAAATACGCGCTGGATAACAGCTGGGCTCTTAACATCGAGTATACCGATGATCCACACCCACGTAACACGTACTGGGAAATGTATGGCATGCCCATGTTCGACATGAAGGACCCTGCCGGGGTCTTGATGGAGATCAATGAGTGCCGCAAGACCTTCCCTAACCACTACATTCGGGTTATGGCATCCGATGCGACACGCGGTGTGGAATCACCAAAGATGTCTTACATCGTTAATCGCCCAGAGAAAGAGCCTGGTTATCACCTGATCCGCGAAGAACGTGACGGTCGCTGTCAGGGTTACACCATCGTGCCTTACTCTAACGATAAGCCAGAAGGCGAACGTTACTAAGCACTGTTAAGCTGTTAGCTTGATTAAAAAGGGGCGGCTTATTCCGCCCCTTTTTTTTCATAACCGTTATTTTGTACTATCGTTACTATTAGATTTCGAGGAGTAACCCATGTCCGAATCGACAGAAACCGAAGAAACTCAAGAACCTGAAATTATTCTGCCGGACGATACCCCGGTAGACTTGCAGGCAGAACTGGTTTCGTCGAATGTGATGGAAATTCTTGATCAGCTTGATCAGGAGTTGATCGGACTAAAGCCGGTTAAAACCCGTATTCGTGAAACAGCAGCGCTGTTGCTAGTGGATCGGATGCGCAACAAGATGCAGCTCAGCGCTGCGTCTCCAACCTTGCACATGAGTTTTACTGGAAATCCCGGAACCGGCAAGACCACCGTCGCGCTGCGTATGGCTGAGATCCTTCACCGCCTGGAATATGTACGCACGGGTCAATTAGTCACGGTTACCCGTGATGATCTGGTTGGTCAGTACATCGGCCACACTGCGCCCAAGACCAAGGACGTCATCAAGAAAGCTATGGGTGGCGTATTGTTCATCGATGAGGCCTACTATCTCTACAAGCCCGAGAACGAGCGTGATTATGGCGCGGAGTCGATCGAGATCCTGTTACAGACAATGGAAAACAACCGCGATGACCTGGTTGTGGTTCTGGCAGGCTACAAAGATAAGATGGATATTTTCTTCCATTCCAATCCGGGCATGCGCTCACGCATTGCTCACCACATCGATTTCCCCGATTACAGCTCAGACGAACTACTGGCGATCGCGCAATTGATGCTGGCGGAACAGAACTATCGCTTGACCGAAGATGCCAAAAAAGCGCTGCTTGAATACACGACACTGCGCATGACCATGGACCATTTTGCGAATGCACGTTCGGTGCGTAATGCGCTTGACCGGGCACGTCTACGCCAAGCCAACCGCCTGTTTGCAGACGCAAACAAGTCTGTAACGAAAGTCGATCTCATGACCATCCACGCCGAAGACATTCTCGCTAGCCGAGTATTTCAGGAAGGCGCACTGGATATGGATGGCGATGAAGGTGCGGACAACGCGGACCTCGATGCCAACCAAGGCGACTAACATCGAGCCATCAATGATGACGCTGCTGGACTATTTATGACCATTACAGAGTTTCACCAAGCGGTAATGGCAGCGCTTGCCACAGAGCCAGATGAGGAGACCCTGCAGGGTCTGACGGGCGAGGCACAACAGCTTGCCGACATGGTGGGTTGGGCAGATGACATTATTGACAAGGATTGTCGCGTGTCCGACGCGTTTATGGATCTGCAAGCGCGCGCTCGAGCACGGCATGAGGTCAGCAATGATGGTAATGTTGCGATTCTCCATGATGTACTCGGTGAGCTGATGGCGGCGATACTTAAGCATGATGAAGACCTCAGGCCATCGTCCGATAGTGACGATGACAGCGGTGTTCTGTAGGTAAGATCAATTTTTAGAGGGCGCTCTGAGTAGTTTGGTATGCCAAATCTTCTCGACGAATTCCGGGCATCTCATACTCTGCACAAGGTCATAGAGGCAGAAGACTACAATCGTGTCCGGCTTGCGTTAAGCCGACTCAGCAATCCGCTAGCGTTGGATCTGCCATCCATAAACTGCCTGGAAATTCTTCTCACCGACAAGTATTGGCTATGTACGGACAGTTGCGTCGGGGATCGGCCGATTCTGGCATGGACCGCCTTCGAGTCTTCTGGTCGCTCCGCTCTCGACGCACCGGTACCGTGCGAACTCCGGCTTTACCACACGCATGCTGGCTTGGTGATGGGTAACGTATTGGAGCACTTGGAGAAAGAGCTACAGCAGCGACTGGATGCATTGTGAGAGACAACCGGGATACGTTCTCAGTCGCTGAACTGGCATATCCATCACGTTCAAAGTCGCAGCGCGATATCGCAGCAACGTCCAGCCTGCGTAATCCCAGCATCGATTGTATCAACTGCAATAAGTCAGCTTGGACTTCCCCCGCAATGGTAGACAATATTTCTGAAGCCAAAATCAAACTATTTCTGCAAGGAATCGCAGAGAATATGGAATCCCTGAGTCGAGAAGCCCTAAAAGACTTCCTAACCACCGTAATTGGCCAGGCCACTCTGGACCCGGCCAGCCACGAATGCCAGATTGATTACCGTATTGGCATCAATCTGGGGGATAAGAGGGCGTCCCCAAGGGGGTTCGAACTTAAAGCTGTAGAGCGCATTTTACTCAGAACCAACTAGACCCCAACCGATTTCGAGTCGACTCTCAACAGTAGGAATCTTTTAGTTATCAATACCATGCAACACCCGTCCAAATTGATAACCTAC
>DTRM01000127.1:6349-22875 GCA_012965975.1 Chromatiaceae bacterium
ATGGCGTCCCCAAGGGGGTTCGACCTTATCCCCCAATTACGGGCAACTTCAGAAATATTATATATCTGATTGAAGATCAACGAGTTACATTATAATTCAGAAAAGGACAAAAAAGAATAGCAATCTGGAAAAGGAGAGCGTTCAGATCAAAGGTGCGTGCGATTTGACTTTATTCGTCAAGCATTTTTTTCGATAATGTGGGTTTTTTTACCATCAATACTTTCCTGATTCTTTTCCCTCCAATACTCCTTTATGCCTTCTTCTCCCTTTTTATTTGCCCATTCATTTAACTGCTCCCTTTCCCCTGCGTATTCATAAAATGGCACACCCATACCACAAGATGTTTGCACAAGATCAACGGTCATATCAAAAATTTGCCTTGCGCCGGGCAGCGACCCAAACAAAGTAATTTTATCCTTCCAATCAGGATCATTCTTATGAATGACCCTAGCGCTGCCATAGAGCCGGAGGATCATCGGGTTGCCGTCTAACGCAGCAAACATTATTGTCATTCTAGGGTTTTCTTGAACATGAGCGGATGTTTCATTTCCACTTCCCGTCACACTGAGCCATAATACCCGATTTGCGTCTAATACACGTAATGAGTCCATTCCCTTCGGTGACACATTGATTCTACCGTCAGCGGTCGCAGTCCCTACGAAGAATATTTTTTGTTCTTCGATAAACTGCTTCAGCTTGTCGGGGATTTGTGAATATCGTTTTCCCATATGGCAAATTCTCTTTGATGCCTGACTTAGGAATATAACAACAGCACATAACTATATAGGTTACGTCCCAACCCAACGCTTTCCAACTGGTGTATCTTCCTGCTTCCAGAAAGGTGCGTCTGTTTTTAATGTGTCGATCATATACTCACAGGCCAGGAAGGCATTCTTCCGGTGTGGACTCGCAGCCGCTACAAACACGATACGATTATCCAGCATCAGCGGCCCGACACGATGAATGATAATGCTATCAACAAGATTCCAGTGCTCAATGGCATCTGCAGCTACCTTTTCGAGCGCCTTCTCCGTCATTCCCGGATAATGCTCCAGCGTAAGCTGTGAAATTTGATTGCCCTGATTTAAATCGCGTACCAAACCGATAAAACTGACAATAGCGCCGACTTTGCCCGCACAACCCGTACGCATCTTCTCCAGTTCGGCACCAGAATCAAAGTCTTCTGTCTGTACCCGTATCATTTACCCACCCGTCACTGGTGGAAACCAGGCTATTTCATCGCCATCCGTAATGTTCGCGTCACCCTGAACCAATTCATGATTAATGGCCGTTAGAATATTCGTGCCTGATAGGGCCTGATCCCAATTTGCACTACGCTGCTGCAACCAGTACCGCAACTCCATAACGGTACGAACATCTTCTGGTAACTCCAGTTGTTCATCACCCACTCCGAGTGCTTCCCGTATACTGGCAAAAAACTGTAGCTGCACCATGTCACGTACCGCCCTCGTCTGCGTTCCAGTCGCCGCTGCGCCCACCGGACTTATGCAATAGCCGCAGGCCTTCAATACTCATACCGCGATCAACGGCCTTACACATGTCATAGATTGTAAGCGCGGTGACAGAGGCGGCGGTCAATGCCTCCATCTCCACACCGGTCGCGCCGACCACATGGCATTCGGTGGCAATACGAACACAACTAGTAACTTCGTCAAGGCTTAACTCAATATCGATACCGGACAACGGCAACGGATGGCACAGGGGGATCAACTCAGAACAGCGCTTCGCTGCCTGAATGCCAGCGATACGTGCCACCGTTAGAACATCCCCTTTCTTATGACCTCCTTCGGCGATAAGAGCCAGCGTCTCCGGTCGCATCAACACAGATGCCTCAGCTCGAGCAATACGCAAGGTGTCCGACTTATCACTGACATCAACCATACGCGCATTGCCTTGCGAGTCGATATGCGAAAGCTTGCTCATCGTGCCCACTCCGAAAATGGCAGAAAGCACACCGTGTCACCCGGCGCCACACTGGAGTCCTCAGTCACCTCAACCAAACCATCAGACCAAGCCACAGAACGCATCACGTCTGACCCCTGCCGGGCAAAGGATTCAGCAATCAGTTTATCGTCATCGCGCCGCAGCCGGACACGCACATATTCCCGCCGCTGCTTGGCGCGATAGCTAAAGTTGGCCTGCACAGGATAAGACCAGGGCTCAGATGCCGACTGACCCTGCTGGGCCTGGATGTACGGCCGCGCAAACAACAAAAATGTCACAAACACCGACACCGGGTTACCCGGCAAACCAATGAACGGAACATCACCCATGCGCCCAAAGGCCAGTGGCTTGCCCGGCTTCATACGAATGCGCCACATATTGAGTTCACCGACGGATTCCAGTGCGGCCTTAACGTGATCTTCTTCTCCGACAGACACGCCGCCACTGGTCATGACCAGATCCGCCTGCTCAGCCCCTTCTATCAGGGCTTTTTGGGTTGCATCAAAACTGTCCGGAACCGTACCAAGATCGATAACCGCGCAGCCTTGCGCTTCCAGCAAGGCGCGCATCTGGTAACGATTGCTGTTGTAGATCTGGCCCGGTGCCAGTGGCTGACCCGGCTCAATCAACTCATCACCGGTTGAGAAAATGGCAACTTTTAATTCACGAAATACGTCGACCTTATCAACTCCGACTGATGCGGCCAGCCCCAGCTGAGCCGCTCGCAGCACCGTGCCAGACTCAAGAATCGTATTGCCGACAGAAATATCATTACCACGAGGACGGATATTCTCTTGCTCACATAATGATTGATCAAAGAACAGGCGATCGTTTTCGACGCGACAAACTTCCTGAATCACCACCGCATTCGCGCCTTCTGGAATCGGTGCGCCAGTAAAGATGCGGGCACAGCAACCGGGTTCAACCTCGTCACCCATGCTACCTGCGGGAATACGTTGCGTAATCGCGAGGCCATCCTGCGCGGACAGCCCAACATCACGGGTATGCACGGCATAACCGTCCATGGCGCTGTTATCGAAACCTGGCACATCAATGGGTGACGTAATTTCGGTAGCCAATACCCGGTTATGCGCATTGGACAGTGTTACAGTCTCAGTTTCCCTGACGGGTTCAACGTTCTTGAGCAATGCCGCAATTGCCTGCTCTACCGAGAGCAAATCAGCGGCATTGGTAAAACAAGGATCGGACACAGTAACTGACATGTCAGGACTCCATTAAACGCGGCAGCAAATCACTCAAATTACAGGGACGATTACGTGAATCCAGCTGCGACTCAATGATTTTATTCCAACCTGTCATGCAAGCGTTCGTTGACCCTGGCAGACAAAATACGAAGGTCCCATTCGCGACACCCGCGATCGCCCGCGAAGCAATCGTCGCGGTGCCAACTTCATCATAGGAAATCGAGCGAAACAATTCGCCAAACCCCTCGATGGTGCGATCAAATAACGGTGCAATCGCCTCCGGCGTACCATCCCGCCCTGTTAATCCCGTGCCGCCACTACTGATAACGACCTGTACCTTCTCATCCGCTATCCAGCGCGATACCTCACGGCGAACAACATAGATATTGTCCGGCACGATGCGTTTCTCCACCAGACGATGGCCAGCCGCTTGCAGCCCCTCAACCAGTGCATCGCCAGACTTGTCATTACTGTCATCACGCGTATCCGAAATGGTCAGAACAGCGATTTCAAGTGGTCTCAACTCATCAGACATGTTCTGTTATCCCCCGGTAAATGACATAAAGCGAACTACCTGAGAGGGCTTCTCACGAAATTCGTGTCGTTCTGGTTTGAGCGTCAACGCTTCCATAATGGCCGACTTTAATCCTTCATCATCAACACCGCTGCGCAGCAACTCCCGTAACGGGTAACTGTTCTCCTGCCCAAGGCATAAATACAGCGTCCCATCAACCGACAGGCGAACTCGATTGCAGGTCTCACAGAAGTGTTGAGATATGGGTGTAATGAAGCCAATACGCAAATCGGTTCCAGCGACTTGTACATAACGCGCCGGGCCGCCACCGGGCATGATCCCGGGAATCAGCTCATAGCGTTGCCCAAGCCGTTGCTTAACCTCCTGCAGATCAACAAAGTGATCCGTCGCATGCCGGCCGGTCTCACCCATGGGCATGGTCTCAATAAAGCGCAGGGTAAAGTCGTGTTCCATACAAAACTCAACCATGTCCTCGACTTCGTCGTCATTGATGCCTTTCATGACCACCATGTTGATCTTGATGGGTGCAAAGCCAGCCGCTTTGGCCGCTATCAAGCCCGCAAGAACCTTGTCGAGACGACCCTTAGTGATTTCTTTGAAACGATCTGCACGCAGAGTATCCAGACTGACATTAAGGCGTTCAATACCGGATACCTTTAAAGCTTGGGCGTGACGCGCAAGGCCAACGGCGTTGGTGCTCAGAGATAAATCGTCGATGCCTGGCAACTGCGACAGGCGCGCAGTCAGGTCCGCCAGATTCTTGCGCACCAACGGCTCGCCTCCAGTCACCCGTACCCGGCGTACACCCAAAGAAGAAAACGCAGCAATGACCCGTTCGATCTCGTCGAAGGTCAACCACTCTTCGGGTTCTATAAAATCATGGGTACCTTCAGGCAGACAATAGAAACAGCGCAGGTCACAGCGGTCCGTTACCGAAAGACGGACGTAATCAATAGTACGGTTAAATGGGTCGGTTAAAATCGGTCGCATAGCAGATGGTCCCTCGGAGCATCATCTAGTGTAGATTGTACATGCGGGCGCCTTCGCACTACAGATCCAACATCAACTTCAATGGCTTACGTGTACCCGCGATTTTGCATGCCTGTTGGCCATAGCCATAGGGGAACAGTCGATAGATATACTTACGGGTCGCCGTCTCTTTGCCGTATTTCTCCCGCAAGTACTTCAGAAGTGTGCGCGCCTCTGGTACCGACTGATTTTGGGTATAGTGATCACGGACGAACTGCACAATCTCCATGCGCTCGTCGATTAATTCGAGCTTTTCCTGTTGGGCAATAAAATGGGCAACATCCATATCCCATTCATCTGGGTCCAATAAGAAACCTTCGTTATCAACGCCAATGGTTCTACCATTAACTTCAATTTCCATTACATCGTCCTGTCTGGTGTCTATCTAGTGTGCGTCGGGTACCACGCCAACCTGTGGCATATCCGCCAATCCGGTCTCCCGCGCGTGTTCCTCAAAACCGGGGTTCTTCCAAAAGAAGGCGCCAGGCATGGTGGTGGGTATCATTAATACGTAAAACAGGGCGCGCCCAATGACGGCAGTTACCGTAATGATGGCGCTAACGAATAGAAAAGCACCTAGCGTGACCGCTATCCCGGCCTGCATAAAGGCAAAACCCGCTAATATGACAACACTCAATGCCAGGCCGACATTGCGCAACACATAGGTCTTGCCGAAACGGGTCGTTTGAAGGTACTGCGAGGCGGCACCCTCCCCACCCCCTGCAACCATATCTCTGGCATGAGCAAATAATCCAATCGCTTCCATCGTCACGCCCATCAACATCAGACCCAGAATAAACTCAATGACCAGCCGCGAATCAATACCCATCATCGTCACGCCAAGACCAAAGAACAGACCGGCCAGCACGCCGCCCAATGCCAGCGTATTGCCGTAGAAGCTAGTGAGCACCTGCCAATGATTCCAGTACGGGCGTGCTTCAATGCGATAGATGCTGTGCATAAAGTACAGCGCAACCGGGCCTGACACCACACCAACCCAGCCGCAGAACGCAGCAAACCCACTGACAAACGACGAAGGCAGCAGCCACGTAAACAGACCAGGAAATACTGTTAACAGGGTATAACCAAGAAGACAGTTGAAAAATACAGCAACCCCGGCTACTTCACGACTCACCGGCGAATAGCGCAGGTTGTTAAACGCACGATAGAAGCGGTGTGGCTTTCCGAGGTGCATGGTCGACAGAAACAGGGCCAGACTTTCCAGGCCAAGCAAGGTAAACAGGAATGCGCTGGTTAGCCATCCGGGCTGTGATGCTGACACAACTGACAATCCGGCAAACGGCGCCAGAATGAATAACATGAAGGCACCGATCACCGCCTGAGTCACCAGTGTAAAGATAACCAGGGGGTCTTCGCGTGAACGCAGTTTGGTAAGGTTCCATTCCTTATCTGATTTGCCAGCAGCAACCTTTGGAACATAGGCACCTCGTCCTTGCTGATCTTGTTCGTAACGCAGTGGCATAGAATCTGTACGCCGCATTTCCTTGGGCAAACTGTTCGTCTGTTCAAAACGAATATTCGGGTGAGTAATATCCGGCGTTGGGAACCCCGGTATCTGAACCTCCAGCTGGGTACTATTCTCAGGCGCTGTTTCGATGATACCGAAATCCAGTGCACCGGCCAGGCAAGCTGCCACACAGGCAGGCTTGAGACCGACTTCCAGCCGATCCACGCACATATTGCACTTTGACACCTCGCCCTTGACTAGATCCAGCTGTGGCGCGTTGTAGGGACAAACCCATGTGCAGTAACCACATCCAAAACAAATATCCGGATCTTGCAGGACGGCCCCGTACTCAGAAAACTTGGTATAAGCCCGGGTAGGACAACCCTTTAAACAAACTGGATCGTCACAGTGATTACAGGCCATTGAAATATTGAGACGGTGATAATCAGGATAGCTACCCCCTTCCACATAACCGACCGAACGAAAACTGATGTGCGGGGGTAAATCATTTTTCTCACTACACGCCGACTCACAGGCATGACAGGCGATACAATTATCGGCTTTAAAATAGAATCCGTGTTGCTTGTAGCGATTCGGGTTATCGCCAATACCAGCGTCATCATTAATTCTCAGGCTCTCTCCGGCCAGTTCGTGATCACCATCAACCAGTTCAATGGAATCGCCATAACGGTTCTTGTCTGTGCCAGTATTGCCAGCCAAAAATGCGTACTTCGGTTCATCGTCGCGAACGTTAAACACTAGTACGTCCTCGCTGCCACGTTCGTCACTGCCGCAGCATCCTGATCCACTGCCATTTCAATTTTCACTGCACATTGCTTGAAAGCCGGTTGACGTGAATAGGGATCGAGTAGACCCAGCGAGAGACGATTCACACACTCATGGAAGTGAAACGGAATAAATACCATATTAGGGGCCACCCGGT
The DNA here is from genome assembly GCA_012965975.1 of Chromatiaceae bacterium. GTDB lineage: Bacteria > Pseudomonadota > Gammaproteobacteria > DTRM01 > DTRM01 > DTRM01. Next base: position 13,495 of record DTRM01000127.1, read on the forward strand.
GTGTCAGTTGCACCATCACAACCGCATCGCCTCGGCGTGAAGTCAGCCGTGCATAACTGCCATGTTCAACCCCCAGCTCTCGCGCCGCATCCGGATTCATTTCCATATAGGGTGTGGGACTGAACTTGTTCAGGTTGCCGATCTTGCCCGTCTTGGTGCGCGTGTGGAAGTGTTCCACCACCCGCCCACTGTTCATCCAGAACGGGTAATCCTCATCAGGCGTTTCATTATTATCGACAAATGACAATGGAATCAGCCTGGCACGACCGTCATCCCACTGAAACTGACCATCGGTATACAAACGGGCAGCCCCCGATTCATCCCCGTCTGTGCAAGGCCATTGAATACCTCGTTGTTGTTCAATTTTGTCCCAGGTCATACCAGAGTAATCCAGCATGCGTCCTTTCGACAACGCGCGCAATTCCTCAAAGACTTCTTCAGCCGTGTTCGGGAAGTGCGGTTTCCTGTCGCGCTTGAAGCGCTTGGCTAACTGATTAAAGATCCACAGATCCGGTTTACTATTCGCGTAGGGTTCGCAAACGTTTCGAGTCAGATTGACACGGCGCTCTGTGTTGGTAAAGCAGCCCTCTTTCTCGGCCCAAACAGCCGCTGGCAGGAAGACATGGCTGTATTCATTTGTCTCGACATCGCGGTACACATCCTGCACCACCAGAAACTCGAGTTTCTCAAGCATCTTGCGAATGCGGGGCGTATTGGGCATCGATGTCATCGGATTGGTGGCAATCAGCCACATGCCCTTGATTTGCCCGCTTTCGATGGCTGGAAAGATATCGGTCTGAAACATGCCACGTTCGCGCGGAAAGAAATCTTCATCAATCCCCCAGAAGTCTGCGATCTGCTTACGATCCTCTGCGGATTCCAGTTTTCGATACCCTGGCAATCCGGAACAGGACGACCACTCACGTGTGCCCATCGCATTACACTGCCCGGTAATCGACAAGCTGGTACCACCGGGCTTGCCAATATTACCGGTGATCAGATTCAGATTGTTGATACCAACGACACCATCTGATCCATGCGTACTCTGATTGATACCCATGGTCCAAATCGTCATCGCACTGCCAGCACGGGCATAGGTGCGAGCCACATGGCGTATGGTGTCTTCATCGATCCCACATATCCGCGAGGATGAGATCGGGTCATACTGCTCGACCAGCTTCTCAAATGCAGCCGCATCTGAAGTATGTGCATCGATATAGGCACGATCCTCCAGACCTTCGTCCAGTATGACGTGCGCCAGCGCATTCAATAGTACGACATCGGTGCCCGGTGTCACTGGCAGATGGATATCGGCCATTTGTGCAAACATGGTCACACGCGGATCAACGACAATAATTGGGAACTTGCGCTTCTCCAATGCCTCATGCAGGCGCCAAAAGATAATGGGGTGTTGCTCAGGCAGGTTGCTGCCGATGGCCATCAGGCATTCAGTGTGCTCGAAATCGTCGTAACAACCTGGCGGGCCGTCTGAACCGAAAGAGCGCTTGTAGCCGGATACCGCAGAGGCCATACAAAGGGTGGTATTACCATCGTAATGGTTGGTACCGATCACACCACGGGTCAATTTCCCGAGGGTATAAAACTCCTCGGTCATAATCTGCCCGGTCGATACGATGGCAAACGAATCCCGGCCCCAGGTATCCTGGATGCGTTGTATCTCACTGGCGGTCTTGTCGAGCGCGGTGTCCCAACTGCATTCCTGAAACGATTCGTAATAGCGATCGCGTATCAGTGGTTGCGCACCACGGCCATCGGTTCGGAATAACTCATGCTCAAAAATACCCTTGGTACAGAGCTTGCCCTGATTTACATCTGCGCCACCCACACCACGTGTAGCAACAGGAATGCCCGACTTGTCCAGACCTATCTCCATTGAGCAGCCGGTAGAACAGTACCCACAGGTGGTATAACGCCAGTCAACGACACCCTTATCAGCGATCTTTATCGGATTTTTCTTGCCTCTTCCAAACAACATGTCAGTGCGCCTTCAGGCAACAGCCACATCGTCAGCGGACAGGGCAAGGTAAACATTGCCGTTTTCAACCTTGACTTCATAGGTGTTAACACAGCCCTCATCGGGACCGAGCGCCTCACCACTGGCGAGATCAATTTTCCAGTTGTGCAGCGGGCAGGTCACAGAACTGCCATGGACAATACCTTGCGATAAAGGTCCTTGCTTGTGCGGACACTGGTCCTTGATGGCAAACACCTCATCCGTTGCGGTACGAAACAGTGCGATATCCACGCTGTCCATTTTCAATACGCGTGCGCCGAGTTTCGGGATATCTTCAAGTTTCGCAATTTCAGTCCAGTTAGCCATGTCTTTATCCCTGAATCTGTAGTGGGGTAAATTCATGTGCCTCAACACCTTCGGCGCGTGCCTTCCAGGGATCTGTTTGCGCGAACTGCTGGGAATATTTAAAACGCTCATACAGTGCCTTGCGACCATCCTCGTCCTCGACAATCCTCTCCTTGATATAACTCAGGCTGACGCGCTCCAGCCAGGGCGCGGTGCGCTCCAGATAATGGGCTTCTTCACGATACAACTGCGAGAAGGCACCGACGTATTCCATGACCTCTTCTTCGGTCTCCACCTTGCACAGAAAATCAGTCACACGGACCTTGATGCCGCCATTACCGCCGACATGCAACTCGTAACCGGAATCAACACAAACAACACCAAAGTCCTTGATGGTCGCCTCGGCGCAATTACGTGGGCAACCGGAAACGGCCAGTTTGTATTTGTGTGGCATCCACGAGCCCCAGGTCATCTCTTCCAGCTTGATACCCAGCGCCGTGGAATCCTGCGTACCAAAACGGCACCACTCTGAACCGACACAGGTCTTGACCGTGCGCAACGCCTTGCCATAGGCATGACCCGACACAAATCCGGCATCCGCCAGATCGCCCCAGATACCGGGGAGTTCGTCCTTTTTCAGGCCAAGCATGTCGATACGCTGACCGCCAGTGAACTTCACGGTCGGCACCTTCCACTTCTTGGCGATCCGGCCAAGGGACATCAATTGTTCAGCGGAGGTTTCGCCGCCAAAAATACGGGGGATGACCGAATAGGTACCGTCTTTCTGAATATTGCCGTGGGCACGTTCGTTAATGAAGCGCGACTGCGCATCATCCTGGTATTCACCCGGCCAGTAGGCCAGCAGATAATAGTTAAGTGCCGGGCGGCATGCCGCGCAACCATCGGGGGTTTCCCAATTAAGGAAGTCACGTACCACTGGTATGGTCTTTAGCTCGTTCTCCTTGATAGCAGCGATGACTTCATCGTGACTGTATTCGGTACACTTGCACATCGGTTTCTTGTTGGGCGAGGCGTCATACCCCTCACCTACTGTGCTGGCCAGCAAGGCTTCGACCAAACCTGTGCAAGAACCACAGGAACTGGAGGCTTTGGTATAAGCTCGCACATCATCCAGCGTGAACAGACCTTCTCTTGATATCGCCTGAATAATGTCGCCCTTGCAGACACCATTACAACCGCAGATTTCAGCCTCGTCGGAAAGTGCCATGACCCGAGTTTCGTCGCCATGGCCGGCATCACCCAAATCATGTTGCCCAAACAGGATGGTCTTGCGAAAGTCCGCAATACTGGTGCCCTCACGCATTAATTGAAAATACCAGGTACCGTCAATCGTATCGCCGTACAAAACGGCGCCCTTAACACAGTCATCCCGGATCACCAGCTTCTTGTAGGTACCGGCGGCCGCATCCTGCAACACGATCACCTCGTCACCTTCGGCTTGATTGAATTCGCCGGCAGAAAACAAATCAATGCCAGTGACTTTCAGTTTGGTAGAGGTGACAGAACCTTTGTAATGGGCATAACCCAGCTTGGCCAGCTGGTTGGCAGCGACTTTTCCTTGTTCAAACAGGGGCGCCACCAGGCCATAGGCGATGCCGCGATGTTGGGCGCACTCCCCAACCGCATAGATACGCGGATCAAAGGTCTGCATGACATCATCAACAACAATGCCGCGCTCGCAGTGCAGGCCGGCATCTTGTGCCAGTGCCGTGTTGGGAACGATACCCACACCCATCACCACCAGATCAGCTTTTATCTCACTGCCGTCCTTGAAGCGCACACCCTGGACGCGGCCATTGCCAATGATTTCTTGCGTCGCGGCCTCCATCAAGAACTGCATGCCGCGTTCCTCGAGGGATGCTTTCAATAGCGCAGAGGCCACCTTGTCGAGTTGGCGCTCCATCAGGGAATCGAGTAAGTGTACGACTGTGACATCCATGCCCTGCTTCATCAGGCCGTTGGCGGCTTCCAGCCCCAACAGGCCGCCCCCGATCACCACGGCCTTTTTATAATCGCGTGCGGCCGTCAACATATTGTAGACATCCTGGATATCACGGAAGGCGATCACACCGACCTTGTCCTTGCCCGGCACCGGGATCACGAAAGGGTTGGAACCGGTAGCCAGCAGCAGGCGATCGTAGTGGGCGGTCGTGCCATCGTCGGCGATGACCTTGCGGTTCACGCGGTCGATTTGAGTGACCGTCTTGCCTTTGTGTAAGGTAATGCCATTGTCGATATACCACTGCTCGCCATTGAGCATGATGTCATCGACGGTCTTCTCACCGGCCAGTAGCGGCGACAGCATGATGCGATTGTAGTTACCGTAGGGTTCCGCACCGAACACGGTAATGTCATAGTGATCGGGTGTAATCTTCAGCAGCTCTTCCAGGGTACGGACGCCCGCCATGCCATTGCCAATCAGAACCAGTTTTTCCTTCATTACCACATTCCCGCTCTAGTTAATGATCTTTCTTTATAGGAATTAGCAAGAACTGTGCCAGCTTCTAAAACTGGATAACAAACAACATAACCTTCTATTATTCATGTGCTTACTAGATAGGTCGCAGCAGATATAGTCAGCCCCCATGTCCCATGGTGGTGCAAATCAAACCATTAACGCACTCTAATATGGCGGGTAGTGACCGCGCATGCTGAACGCGTGATGTGCATAAATCAGCTAACACTACCTATCCATTTGCTTCGGCGCGTTACTTAAGTACATGACAACACGTGGAAAAACAGTCATCGCCGACCGTTCACCGAACCGCATCAGAGAAGCAATCCGGGATCCGCTAATGATTGGCACACTTTTTGCTCAAGTACAGTTAGTAATCGTTTACTCGCGTTCAGAATTAACCACAGCGCTGCAATGGAGCCACAATGTCGAACCCTCAGTTCAAACTACTGTCTTTTTCAGGAAAAAACCGAATCCTGCATCTGACCTGGTTTGCGTTCTTCCTCACCTTTCTGGTCTGGTTCAACCATGCGCCGTTACTGGTCGCGATCAGAGACAGCATGGGTCTGTCTGACCAACAGATCAAAATGCTGTTGATCCTCAATGTGGCGCTTACCATTCCGGCACGCATCATCATTGGCATGCTGGTTGATGCGTTTGGACCACGATTGATCTATTCCTTCTTGCTGTTTATCTCCAGTTTTCTGTGTTTCTTTTTTGCTATTGCAGACAGCTTTGAGATGTTGGCCCTGGCCCGATTTTTGATGGGGTTTGTGGGTGCCGGTTTTGTCATCGGCATCCGCATCGTCAGCGAATGGTTTCCGGCTAAACAAGTGGGTTTGGCAGAAGGAATCTATAAAGGACTCGGCAATGTCGGATCGGCCGCTGCAGCCATCAGCCTGCCAGCATTCGCTTTAGCCTTTGGTGGCGATGATGGCTGGCGTTACGCAACTGCACTGACAGGCGTACTAACGCTCGTATATTCGGCTGTGTACTACTTTTCAGTCACTGATACGCCTGCAGGCTCAACCTACTTCAAACCAAATAAAACCGGCGGACTGGAAGTCACCAGCAAAAAGGATTTTTTCTATTATCTGCTAGTCAATATCCCGATGTATGCCGCACTGGCTCTATTGGCCTGGAAAGTATCGGTGCTTGGATTATTGGATGATCGCGCGGTGTACACAATATATGTAGCGCTCGCGTGCACTTATGTCTTGCAGTGCAGACAAATTTACAAGGTGAATTCAGAAATCTTTAAGGCTGCCGTACCAGAGATGCATCGGTACCAATTCAAGCAAGTCAGCATTCTGAGCCTCGCCTATGCCGTGACCTTTGGCGCCGAACTGGCCGTCGTTTCCATGCTGCCTTTATTCTTCCTGGACACCTTCGACATATCTATCGTCACCGCCGGCCTGCTGGCGGCCTGTTTTGCCGGTACGGATATTATTTCGTGCCCGAGCGGTGGTTGGCTCAGCGATCGATTTGGCCGCAAGAAAACCTTGATCACTCTGCTCTCAGCACTGGCTGTGGGCTTTGTAATAATGAGCCAGATCAACTCGAACTGGCCCATTGCACTCGCGGTCGTTGTGATGATGGCGTGCTCATTCTTCGTTGGCTCTGGCGCAGGTGGCGTGTTTTCAGTCGTGCCCTTGATCAGGCGACGCCTTACCGGACAAATTGCCGGCGTCGTAGGCGCCTACGGTAACATTGGCGCAGTACTGTTCTTAACCGTACTGTCATTTGTATCCGCACAGACTTTCTTTTTAGTGATCGCGGGGACGGTTGCAGTCACTGTTTTCGCCGTACTCTTTCTGGAAGAACCGCAAGGCCATATGGCGGAAGTCCTTCCAGACGGGACCGTACAAATGATTGAGGTCAGCTAATTAGATGTTTAACCATTGTCATGGCCCTAGCTGTTAGCCGCCGGGGCGATTAACATGACCCCATGTCGACCACATTGAAAATCACCTCCGGCCAATACAGTACTGCGGGGAAAAAGGAATCCAATGACGATGCCTGCGGTATCCGCATACCCAAAGTACCGCTGTTAAATACCAAAGGCGTGGCCGCCGTCATCGCCGATGGTATGAGTGGCAGTGAAGCAGGCAAAGAGGCCTCCGAAGCCTGTGTCTCCGGCTTTCTGAGTGATTATTTCTCCACCCCGGATTCCTGGGGAACCAAAAACGCAGGCACCAAGGTGCTGAGCGCCCTGAACCAGTGGCTCTATTCTCAAGGCCATCGTAACTATAAAAGTGTCCGCGCCATGGTGACCACGCTGAGCGTGCTGATACTGAAATCAACAACTGCACATATCTTCCATGTCGGCGACACACGAATCTATCGCATGCGCCACGGTAACCTGGAGTGCCTCACCCGCGACCACCGTGTACATATCTCCGATGAGAAGAATTATCTCAGTCGCGCGATGGGTATCGAACTGCAGATGGAAATCGATTACCGGTCAATTCCGGCCGAAGTCAATGATATCTATCTATTAACAACCGATGGCGTACACGACTATCTGGGTGATACCGAATTAGCAGGTTTTCTCTACGGCTCACTGCACGCTCCGGAGGAAACCGCCAAGGTAATCGTTCAAGCAGCTCTCGATAAGCAGAGTCACGATAATGTGAGCTGCCAGATTATCAGGATCGATAGTCTGCCTAATCAGGATCAGAACGAGTTCTACCAACAGCTCGCAGAACTACCGTTCCCGCCACCACTGGAACCGGGCATGATCCTCGATGGATACAAGATTATCCGTGAGATACATGCCAGCAAACGCACACAACTCTATCTGGCGCTTGACCAGGAAACCGATCAGAAAGTTGTATTAAAGACACCGTCGGTGAATTATGACGACGATGCTAGCTATATCGATCATTTCTTGCAGGAGGAATGGGCTGGCCGACGCATTCACAACCAACATGTGCTACACGTGCCTAAACCGCGCAAGCAACGGCAATGCTTGTACTACGTCACTGAATATATTGAAGGCCAAACCCTGCGCGAGTGGATGAACGACAATCCAAGACCGCCTTTGAAAGAGGTGCGCGACATCGCAACCCAGATCGCCGCTGGCGTGCGTGCATTTCATCGCCAGGAGATGCTGCACCAGGATCTGAAACCGGAAAATATCATGTTCGACGAACACGGGACACTCAAGATCATCGACTTCGGCTCTACCAAGATTGCCGGCGTACAAGAGGTAGCTACCCTGCTTGAAAGAGTGAATATGCTCGGCACCCGGAACTACACCGCGCCGGAGTACTTACGGGGCGAAACTGGCAGCAACGTCTCCGACCTCTTTTCCATGGGGGTCATCATCTACGAAATGCTAACAGGAAGGTTACCCTACGGCAGCAAGGAACTGACCAACAGGCGTCTACGCAAGGTCCACTATATCCCTGCCACGACGATCAACAATGAGATACCTGACTGGATGGACAGGGCCATCGAAAAGGCCACTGCATTGGCAGGTGATCGTCGCCAAACCCTGTTATCGGAATTCATCCACGACATCTCGAATCCGAACCCGGAGTTAACAAAAAAGAGAGTGCAACCACTGATCGAGCGCAACCCACTACTGATGTGGAAATTCATCGCTTTTGTATTATTCTTACTCACTGTGTTTCTTCTATACCGACAATCCGGTTCGTGACAATGACTGACGCTCAGCCAGTCACCGGCGTTATCCTGGCCGGTGGCCGCGGTCAGCGTATGGGCGGTGTGGACAAAGGACTTGTCGAATATAAGGGCACCCCACTAATCGAACATGTTATCGCCGTACTTTCGCCACAGGTCGATGAGTTACTTATCAATGCCAACCGTAATATCAAAATCTATGAACAATACGGCTATCCGATTATCGCGGATGAGTTGCCAGAATATCCAGGGCCGTTGGCCGGGATGCTGACCTGCCTTGGAAATGCCACACATGACCACGTGGTGTTTGTACCGTGCGACACGCCGGCCTTGCCGGACGACCTTGTCGAACGATTGCTGCACGACATGGAACAATCCGGCAACCGGGCATGCTTCGCACATGACGGTGAACGTGCGCAGCCAGTTATTGCAATGTTGCGCAGCAGCGTCCAAATACCACTAGCCCAATACATGGCATGCGGTCAAAGCAAGGTTATGGACTGGATGCAGCAGATAGCCGCCACACCGGTTGATTTTTGCGACTCTCGTACAGCGTTTGCCAATGTCAATTCGCCTGATGATTTACAATGACCGGAATGGTGATTGGACTGCTCCCGGTCTGATAGACAACTCCGGCTTATACGTAACGACAGTTACGAAAGAATATTGCATACCTTTCTCTTTCAAAATATGACACACCCAAGCAGCCGTTACTGAACACGCGGAATAAGGTGGCGTCCGGGGGGGCGATGCGAACCCCCCAAATATTACGAGCAAAATCAGAACATTAAAAAGCCCCGTGCTTTTAGAGAAACACGAGGCTTTTTATTTACTTATAATTCAATGAATTACAGGTCGATATGGCGTCCCCAAGGGGGTTCGAACCCCTGTTGCCGCCGTGAAAGGGCGGAGTCCTAGGCCTCTAGACGATGGGGAC
>DTRM01000128.1 GCA_012965975.1 Chromatiaceae bacterium
CGATCTGATGATGCCGCTCACCGACATTGGTCTTAAGTAACTCTGAGACAGGAATCGCCATCTCCACCGCTTCATTATTCATTTTGTTGTCCTGCCGCTGGGATATTTTCTAACCGTCAACACGTTCAAAGATCTTGTCGATCTTTTCTTTCAGTGTCGCCGCAGTAAACGGCTTAACAATGTAGCCGTTTACCCCCGCTTGAGCTGCCTCGACAATCTGCGCCCGCTTGGACTCTGCGGTAACCAACAGAACCGGCATGGTTGCGAGCTTTGGGTCATTCCTGACATTCCTGAGCAGATCAATTCCCGTCATTCCGGGCATGTTCCAGTCGGATACCAGAAAATCGAATCGCCCTGTCTGCAACATCGGTAACGCCGTATTACCGTCATCTGCCTCCTGCGTGTTCGGGAAACCCAGATCGCGCAGCAGATTCTTGATAATGCGCCGCATTGTGGAAAAATCATCCACAACCAATATTTTCATGTTCTTGTCCAAGGTCGCCTCCCGAACAGTTACTCTTAGTGACAAATAATTCAGATCGATATCCTATCGGTCTGTCGTCGTCTTACTTGTTCTCTATAAACCAATCGTTCATTCTTGACCGCAGTCGAATCATTGCCTGACCATGGATCTGACACACGCGTGACTCACTCACACCCAGTACCTGCCCGATTTCACGCAGATTTAGTTCTTCGTCGTAGTACATCGCGACCACCAAGCGTTCACGCTCTGGCAAACTGGCGATTGCTTTCGACACGGCCTTTTTAAAATCTAGCTTCTGCAAACCTTCCAGTGGACCTGGCTGATGTTCTGACATTCGCTCGTAGAACGGTTCACCCACTTCGGTAATGTCTTCGAAGCTGAACATGCGGCAGCCACAGGCATCCTTAAGAATTTGGTGATACTCATCGAGCGATAGTTCAAGCTTCTCAGCGACCTCGCAGTCACGCGCATCTCGACCCTTCTCATTTTCAATCGCTCGCATCACTTCGGCGACCATTCTGGCCTTGCGATGAACCGATCGCGGGGTCCAGTCGGTACGACGAATCTCGTCCAACATCGCACCACGGATTCGAATTCCCGCATAGGTTTCAAAACTCGCGCCCTGCGTGGCATCGTAGTTACGCGCTGCTTCAAGCAACCCAATCATGCCGGCCTGAATCAAATCGTCTGACTGCACACTCGGGGGCAGACGGTTCATTAAGTGATAAGCGATCCGTTTCACCAGAGGCCCGTGGTCCTCGATGACCTGATTCTGATCTATACCCTTTTTCTCGGAATATGCTGCCAGCCCACTCATTTCACTACCTCCTGATCGGTTACACCGTATTGGATAAGTCTCTCGACAAAAAATTCGAGATGCCCACCCGCACTGGCCGCTAATGGCCAGTTATCGGCCTTGCGGGCAAGGTTCTTGAACGCCTGCGCAGAGCGACTTCGGGGGAACAACTCACTAACCGCACGCTGTTTGCGAACGGACTTACGAATAAATTCATCAAATGGAATAATGCCGCAGAAATCGAGCATCACATCGAGGTAACTGTCTGTTACCTTCGATATTTTCGCAAAAAGATTGCGGCCTTCTTGAGTACTTTGAACCATATTGGCAAGCACGCGGAAGCGGTTAATACCGTATCTTTGGTTCAACAACTTGATCAACGCATAGGCATCAGTAATCGATGCGGGTTCGTCACAGACCACCACAACAATCTCCTGCGCGGCCCGACTGAAAGTCACCACGCTGTCCGATATCCCTGCGGCCGTATCGATAATTAGGGTATCGACATCGTAAGACAACTCGCTGAACGCGCGGACTACACCCACATGTTCGGCGGGACTTAGCTCCGCCATGTGCTGCATACCCGAAGACGCTGGAATCACCTGAATACCACCGGGACCCGTCATCAAAATCTCGTCCAGAGTGCGCTCGCCATCGAGTACATGGGAAAGGTTATAGATTGGCCTAAGACCCAGCAGAACATCGATATTAGCCAGGCCAAGATCCGCATCCAACAACATTACATTGTGCCCATTCGCGGCCATGCAGGTTGCGAGATTAATTGATACGTTACTTTTACCTACGCCGCCCTTGCCGCTCGCCACTGCGATCACCTTGACGGGCTTCGGGCTGACCATCTGCCGCAAGCCTGCGGCCTGATCCAGTGCTGAATTAGTTAGCATTGGCTGTGAGTCCTCCAAAGTTTGAAATCAGTATTTCTTCGTCAACGTCGATGGTGGGATCATCCAACATCGACCAACAACGTTCGCTAAGCTCCAACGCGCGCGCACGATGAATATCCTCAGGTACGCGCTGTCCATCGCCTATATAGGACACGGGTAGTTGATGAGTCATCGCACTCGATATCACCTGCCCCAGGCCGGTGGCCTCGTCGACCTTGGTGATAATGCAACCGTGTGGAGAAGCGTATTCGTAGGCGCGCACCGTTTCCGCGAGCGTGCTGGCCTGAGTGGTTGCCGAGAGAACCATGTAGGTACTCACGGGAGTATTGGCAGACTGAAGCAACTTCAGCTGATCCAGAAGTCGATGGTCGCGTCGGCTCATGCCTGCGGTATCCACCAGCACCAGACGACGGTCGGCGAAGTTGTTCAGCGCGATACGATATTCGTCTTCGTTGGTCGCCACGCGAACCGGCACATCCAGTATGCGGCCGTAGTTCACCAATTGTTCCTGCGCACCGATACGATAGCCATCGGTAGACACCAATGCCAAATTGCGAGCGCCGTAGCGTTGACAAAAGCGTGCGGCGATTTTCGCTATGCTAGTGGTCTTTCCAACACCGGTCGGCCCCACCAACGCGACCACCCCGCCGCGATCAATAATTTCGGTTTCGTTAATCGGTATTCGCGCCGTCACTGCGGTGCGCAGCAAATGCCAGGACTGCTCCAAATCGGACTCGTCGGCAACTTCGTCGACCAGCTCCCGCGACAACGGCCCCGAGAACCCAAGGCGTGTTAATCGACGCAGCAACTCCGCTCGTGCTGGCTGACGACGTCGAGTCTGACGCCAGGTCCATTCCGACATTTGGCTCTCAACCAGGGTGCGCAGCACTCTGAGCTCATCGCGCATGTTCACCAGCATCGGATCCTGACTCCACTCAATATGTGAATCGATACGCGCACACTTCTGATCATTGTTTGATGAGTTCGGGGATGATCGAGAACGATTTTTAGACCGCGGCAATGCAACATCATCACTGCGGGGCACCTCAATCGAGGACGCATCATCAACCATCTTCAGCAACGGGTTCATCTTGGGTTCGAACGCCTGCTGTTCCTGATTGAGCAGCTCTTCGTCATAGTCAATCGCGGCAACCAACTCGATACCTCCATCCACCGGCTTGTTGGATAAAATCACCGCATCCGCTCCCAGTTGGTCGCGTACCTGCTTGATCGCCTGTCGGATGTCTACCGCAAATATTCGTTTGATTTTCATGGGCTATCTCAATCTGATTCCAATCACTCTTTAGTTTTGGTGTTACTGATCAGGAGTTTCCTGACCACCGACGGTGGCGACCACACGCACCTGTTTCTCATCCGGAACCTCGTTGTACGACAGCACGTTGAGATCCGGGACCGAGTGGCGCGCCATTCGCGCTACCCAGGTTCGTATCGGCATCGACACCAGCAAGACTGGGGTATGTCCGGCTGCTTCCTGCTGAGCGACGTTGTCGCGCAATGCCGTCATCAGCTGATCGGCTAGGCCCGGCTCAACACCGCCACCTTCGACACCTTGCAAGGACTGTTGCAATAACTGTTCCAATTGTGGACCCAGCGTAATAACCGGAAGATCTTGTCCCATGTCACTGATTTTCTGGATAATTCCTCGACCCAGTGAAACCCGAACAGCGCTGGTCAAAGTGACGGGGTCTTGACTATTGGCGCCATTCTCAGCCAAACATTCGGCGATCGTGCGCATATCGCGGATCGATACCTGCTCACGAAGAAGCTCTTTCAGGACCTTGACGACGACACCGACTGACAGGGTCTTGGGTACCAGGTCCTCAATCAGCTTCGGCGTGGTTTCCGCCAAACGGTCGAGCATCTTCTGCACCTCCTCATGCCCCAGCAGTTCATGGGCGTGCTCTTGCAGAAGATGGCTGAGATGGGTGGCCACCACCGTCGCCGGGTCGACCACGGTAAAGCCGAGGGTCTGCGCATGATCGCGCTGATCGGACGGTATCCAGACCGCATCCAGACCGAAGGCAGGATCTTTGGTCTCAATCCCCTGAAGGGTACCGAACACCTGCCCCGGGTTGATCGCAAGCTCGCGATCGGTATAAACCTCGGCTTCACCAACGGTCACTCCCATCAGCGTGAGTCGATAGGCGTTGGGATTCAGGTCCAGGTTGTCGCGGATATGCACCGGCTGAATCAAAAAGCCCAGCTCCTGCGACATCTTCTTGCGAACACCCTTGATACGACTCATCAACTGACCACCCTGAGTCTTGTCGACCAGCGGAATCAGCCGGTAACCGACTTCGAGTCCAATAATGTCAACGGGCTGCACATCATCCCAACTCAGCTCGCGCACCTCATTGTCCTTTTGAGACGGGACATCAATCGCTTGTGCAGCAGCCTTTTGTTTATCACGTTCAATAATGAGCCAGGCACCACCACCAGAAATCGCGGCCAAAGCCAGAAAGACCAGATTCGGCATACCTGGAATCAGGCCAAGGGACCCCAATACACCACTGGTAACAATCAGGGCTTTAGGCGTATCAAACAGCTGTGAAATCACCTGCCCACCCATGTCCTGACTTGAGGACACCCGAGTGACAATGATCGCTGCCGATGTGGATAACAACAGGGACGGGATTTGTGCAACCAGACCGTCACCGACAGTCAATAGTGCGTAGTTTTCCATCGCCACAGAGAACGATAGATCGTGCTGAGACATGCCAATAGAAAGACCGCCGATGATATTAATAAACAGAATCATAATGCCGGCAATAGCATCACCCCGAACAAACTTGCTAGCACCATCCATGGATCCGTAGAAGTCGGCCTCGCGGGCAATCTCTTCGCGACGGGCACGGGCTTCATCCTGCGTGGTCAAACCGGAGTTCAGATCTGCGTCGATTGCCATTTGCTTGCCAGGCATCGCATCCAAGGTAAATCGAGCAGTAACTTCTGACACGCGCCCCGCGCCCTTGGTCACCACGACAAAGTTGATGATGACCAGAATCGCAAAGACCACCAAGCCAACCGCATAGTTACCGCCGACAACGAAATCGCCGAACGCCTCGATGACCTTACCCGCCGCTCCACCGCCGGTATGGCCTTCGAGCAGCACCACACGGGTGGAGGCGACATTCAAACCAAGTCGCAACAGCGTCGCAACCAATAATAGAGCTGGAAACACGGTGAAATCCAGTGGTCGGAGGGTATACACGACGACCAAAACCACAACCATCGACAGCGCGATGTTGAACGTAAACAGAACATCAAGAAATAACGGCGGCATCGGAAGAACCAGCATCGCCAACATCGTGACCAGCAAAATCGGCACACCGATTCCGGCGCGAGACAGCTCCTGAATGGGCATGGGTAGTGCAGCTGCGTTCATATCAATACTCACCTAAATATGGGGTCATGGCGTTACGTATTCTTTGGGTATATCGAAATATTCGGGTCGCTCCGGCATCACGCCACCAAAGCGCATAACATCGTTGGCTTGAAAAACGTAGGCCAGTACTTGGGCCACGGCGAGAAATAATCCGCTAGGGATCTCCTCATCGATATCGACATTGGCATACAGTGCGCGTGCCAAGGGCGGCGCCTGAAACAAGGGCACGTCGTTGCCGATGGCAAGGCTTCGAATATGCGCCGCAACGAGATCAGCCCCCTTCGCCACTACCACTGGTGCGCCGTTGCCATCGCGGTCATACTTGAGTGCGACCGCATAATGAGTCGGGTTGATCACCACGACGTCGGCCTGTGGAACGGCATCCATCATGCGTCCCTGAGATAACTCTCTTTGCAACTGACGAATCCGGCTTTTGACTTCCGGTCGCCCATCGGTTTCTTTGCTCTCATCCTTGACTTCCTGCAGCGTCATGCGCAGTTTTTTGTGGTGATCCCAAAGTTGAAACGGCGCATCAATCGCGGCGATCAATAACAGCGCGGAACTCAGCAACAGAAAGCCCCACTGCAATATACCGGCCATATCGCTGACCCCGTTCTCGAGGGTCGAATTTCCTAACCCAAGAAACGTATCTGAGTACTGCCACAGCAAACCCACGACGATCGCACCGACCAGCGAAAATTTAAGTAACGCCTTGATCAGTTCAATCAGTCCACGTGCGGCAAATATGCGCCCCAACCCTTTCACCGGATTCAGTTTGTCGAACTTGGGCGCGACCGACTGCATACTGAAAACGAAACCACCCAAGGCCATCGGCGCAAAAAATGCAGCCGCCGACAGCATCACCGCAAATGGCACGATCAACATAAAGCCGCTCATGACCATCATGGCCATGTGAGGCATCGCCAGGTCGACGCGGAAAGCCTGTTCGCGACTGATGGTGAAGCCATTGACCATAATCTGATGCAGACCGGAAACAATATCGCCGCCAATCAGGAACACGGCAGAGGCAGCGGTGATCATTACGATCGCTGTGGTCAGTTCCCTGGATCGGGCAACCTGCCCCTTCTTCGCCGAATCGGCTAACCGTTTCGGGGTCGGTTGTTCGGTTTTTTCCTGCCCGGTCTCCTGCGCCATCAGCGAGTGCCTCCAAGCACTGCAGAGCGCAGGATCTCAAACCCACCCTCAATCATGTTGTTAAACAACAACGGCAAATTGGGCAGCGTGATATTCAGGATGATATAGCCGAGTACCATCACGATCGGAAAACCGACGGCGAAAATGTTGAGCTGTGGCGCGGTACGCGTAATGATGCCAAACGAGATATTGACGAGTAGAAGCGAGCCGATCGCCGGCAGTGCAATCAACAACGCACTCGCGAATGCCTGGCCTGCCCAATTGATCAGGGCCCATAGATTGCTGGGACTGATCCCCTCAATCCCGATGGGTAGCAAATGAAAACTCTCAACCATCAATGCAAACAACAACAGATGCACATCCATGATCAGAAACAGCAACGTAATCATGATGATGTAGAACTGGGAAATCACGGGTACCTGAACGCCATTTTGCGGATCAACCATAGAGGCAAAGCCCAAACCCATGCTCATCGCAATACCCTGTCCAGCGAAGGCGATCGAGGTAAAAATAATCTGGAACACCATGCCCATGGCCACGCCAATCAACATTTGATGCAGAACCACCAACACGGCCTCCGCACCTAACAGATCGACCTGCGGTACGTCGGGCAACACCGGCGAGATAACCGCGGTTAGTAACATCGCGAATGCCGCTCGGACCCGCATCGGAACAAAGCGGGCTGAAAACACCGGCATCACCATCAACATTGCGCCGACGCGAAACAATGGCCACAAAAAACGGCCTATCCATTCGGTGATCTGTATGTCGGTGATAACCATCTGCCAACACGGTCCAGACTACCCGATGAGGCCGGGAATACTGGTAAACAGGCGTACCGTAAAGCCCATGATCAACTGCAACATCCACGGCCCCATTGCCGATAGAACAAGCAGCGTTATCAATAGCTTGGGGATAAAGCTTAATGTCATTTCATTTATCTGGGTCGCGGCTTGCAGCATACCCACAAGCAAACCAACCGCAAGTGCGGACAGCAAAATCGGACCCGCCAGAAATGCGGTCACTTCAAGAGACTGTTGGCCAATGGCCAAGGCGTCAGCTGGTGTCATTACTACCTCGTCAATCCGCAACTAATATCAGGTAAAAAAACTGGCGGCCAAGGTGCCCATAATTAGTGACCAACCGTCAACTAATACGAACAACATAAGCTTGAACGGCAGCGAAATAATCATCGGCGACAACATCATCATGCCCATCGACATAAGAATGCTGGCGACCACCAAATCAATAACCAGAAAGGGAAGGAAAACAAGAAATCCGATCTGGAAAGCGGTCTTGAGTTCACTGGTTGCGAATGCCGATACCAGCACCGAGAACGGAACGTCTTCCGGTGTTTGTATCTGTTGCTCTCCCGATATTTCAGCGAACATCATCAAATCACTCTCACGAGTCTGATTAAGCATAAAACTTCGAAATGGTTTTGAGGCTAACTCCAGTGCTTCGGGTAACTCAATTTGCTCCTCAAGGTAAGGCTGAACGGCATCGTTGTACACGCGCTCTGTCACTGGCAGCATCACAAACATGGTTAAAAATAGAGCCAAGCCGATCAAGACCTGATTATTGGGTGTTTGCTGGGTACCGAGTGCCTGTCGAAGTATTGCCAACACCACGATAATCCGTGTGAACGAGGTCATCAGCAGTATCGCCGCTGGCAACATCGTCAGTGCGGTCATCAACGCGAGCACCTGCAACGTCAACGAATAGGTCTGCGATCCGTCTTCGGCTGAGGAAATCGTCAACGCCTCTATCACGCCATTGGCGGATGCATCCCCCATCATCATTAGCATGGCGCCAATCATCGCCAACAGTGACATCCATGGATTCGGCAAACTACGCATGGCGGGCTACCTTGGCTTTCTTCAAACACTGATTCAGTTGATCCATAAAGGATGTCTCCACCACTTCTGGTGCGACGGGGGCGATTGGTTGATCAAAGGTATGGATACGTGACACACAGCCTTGCGCGACTCCGATCAACATTTGGGTATCACCGGCCTGAACCAGAACAACGCGTTCACGTGGCCCGACTGACAAACCACCCACCACGCGAAGATTGCCGCTGCCAACACCGATTCGGGTGAAGCGTTTAAGCGCCCAGGCACAGGCCAGAATGACCGCAACCACTACCCCGAGTGACAAAAACACCTGAAAGTAATCGGTGAGGTTTTCACCACCCACCAGCAATTGCGGGAGTTCGGTCTCGGCCTGATCGTTGATGCCTGCCGCATTCGCATTGCCTGCGTGATAACAGGCGCCCGCAAGCAGCAGACCAAACCAAAATTTCAGCTTGTCATTCATCGTCTATTTGAGCTTCTTGATGCGTTCCGAAGGACTGATCACATCAGTGAGTCGCAAACCAAACTTTTCGTTGACGACAACGACTTCACCTTGGGCGATTAAGGTCCCGTTGACCAGTACATCCATGGGTTCGCCTGCTAGACGATCCAATTCGACAACCGAACCCTGATTCAACTGCAACAAGTTGCGTATGCTGATATGGGTGCGCCCTATCTCCATCGAAATGGTGACCGGAACATCGAGAATCACATCCATCTTGACATCACCTTCCGGTATTAGCGCCGTTGGCTCTAGATTCTCAAACTCGGCTTTTTCTGCGGCAACCACCGACTCAGAAATCGCTGTTTCTGCCGCCTCGCTGTCTCCGGACTCTTCGAGGGCAGAGGCCCATTCGTCCATTACACCTTCGTCTTCAGATTCTTCACTCATTACATTCACCCACTAGTCAATCATGGTTTCAATTGGGTCATCGCGTTCGATAACCTTGGTAATTTTTATGGCCGAGTTGCCACGCGAGACACCCAGCGTGCCGAGAAATAGCGGCACACCCTCCGCATCAACCGATACCGTCTCTGGCATATCAATCGGAATGATGTCGCCTGGACTCAGACCCATAATGTCGCTGACCGTCAGCGTGGTCTGACCTAACTCACTGGCTACTTCAACCTCGGCGTGTTCTATATCCCGTCGCAGTGAATGCACCCAGCGCTGATCAACATCGCTGCTGTCACTCTGAACACCCGCGTCCAATTGTTCACGGATAGGCTCGATCATCGAATACGGCAAGGTAATGTGGAACTCACCACCGACACCCTCGATCTCGATGTTAAAGCGCGTGACAACGACCACCTCGCTGGGACTAACAATCGTCGCGAACTGAGGATTTACTTCTGAGCTCTTGTACTCAAACTCAAGTTCCAGTGCTGGCTTCCATGCGTCGGTCAGATCCCCAAACGCGAGCTGTAACAACATCTGCACGACACGCAATTCGGTCGGCGTAAACTCGCGTCCCTCGACCTTGGTGTGAAAACGCCCGGTACCACCGAAGTAATTATCGACCACCGCGAAAACCAAATTGGGATCGATCACGAACAGTGCAGTACCACGCAACGGTTTCAGCTTGACGAGATTAAGGCTGGTCGGAACAAACAGGGTATGCACGTATTCTGAAAACTTGATCATCTGCACACCGCCGACACTGATGTCAGCGGAACGACGCAGCATATTGAACAGGCTGATACGAAAGTGCCGCGCAAACCGCTCGTTAATCATTTCCAGCGTCGGCAATCGACCGCGAATAATTCGATCCTGACTCTGAAAATCGAACGATTGTGCGACCGATGTATCAACCGGCTCATCGCTTTCCGTTTCGATGTCGCCATCGTCGACGCCATGCAGCAGCGCGTCGATTTCGTCCTGCGAAAGGAGATCGTTTACAGGCATGGCGCTACTGCATCACAAAGCTGGTAAAGAAAACCTGTTCAACACCTGGCTCGCCCGTTTCATCGGTGAGGATTTTCTGCAACTCGGCCAACACATCGGCGCGCAGTTTTTCCTTACCTTCACGGGTGCGGAGATCACCAGAATCGGTGCCACCAAACAACATCAGCAAATTATTGCGGATCATTGGTGAGTGTTGCTCGACCGCAGCAATCGCTTCCTCGCTGCGTGCCATCACCTCGAGATCAAGTTGCAAGAAGCGATGCTTGCTGTTGCCCGGGAAGTTAACGACGAAGGCCGGTTCAAGCGCGTGATAAACTGCCATCTTTGGCTCTTCAATGATTTCTTCTGCCGCATCTTCACCGCCAGCAAGCGCTTCTTCGTCACCACCGCTGAGCATAAAAAATGCGCCGCCTCCGCCGAGCAGCAATACCAACCAGCCGATCCCAGCAAATATAATCAGCTTTTTCTTGCCACCCTTGCCTTCTTCACCTTCGCCCAAATCAACGTCTTCTTCTTTGTCAGCCATGTTCTTGCTCCTTAGCAATAAAACTCATTGCAACAGTTGCAAGACCTGTGCCATTACCGACATAAATAAATAGGACAATTAAAACAATAGGTTAAAAATTACAGATGGCATGACGCCGAATACTTGACGTTATTTGGGGGGGGCGTCGCGGCGGGAAATCGACGTGAAGACGCGGATCTTCACTGTAGAAATAGTTTCCATCATCCGCAGGAACGCCCCGAACAATGAATAAAGGCCGGGATCACAGATCAGGCGAAGTAGTCGACTTGGGAGTCTGAAACCAGTACGCGTGCTCCTTGATCTGTGAGCAATTCATCGCTCTCATCGCTGCTGCTTTGCTCGCCACCTTTTGACGCGCCGGCCATCTGCTCTGCCTTGTCTCGCATCCTGCCATTTTGTTGTTCTGACGACTCGCGCTCTGAAACGTCGGCGTCATCCAACTTCAAGCCCTGCTCGGCCAACATCTCGCGTAGCTTTGGCAACGCAGCATCCAACGCTTCTCGAACCACACCGTTTTGCGCAATCAACACCACGTGGGCTTGGTCATCTTTTACCGTTACCCTGACCTCCATCGGCCCGAGATGAGTAGGATTCAATCGAATCTGTGCGGTCTGTTGATGTTTACCAATCATCCACTGAATACGATTACCCAGATCTTCACCCCAGCCGGATTGCCCCACGGGTCGCTCCATCGACGCGGCTGTTTCAGCCCCGGTGGATGCGGTGGACGGAATCAAGACGGCAGTCGCCGCCATGATATTGGGCATCACTGGCGATCGTGCATCTCCCGCTATATTGGCAATGACAGGATCGATACGAGCATCAGGTATTCGGTCTTGCCAGGCTTTACCCAGCAGCGAATTCAACGCGGTCTGCATCGGCAATGGCGGCTGGCTCTCTGTTATAGAAGTCAGGGGGCTACCCGTCTGGATTGGGGTGGTCGTCGCCGCAGTCGTGCGCAGTTCGACTTGTTCGAGTACGAACGGGCTAGGTAATAACGGCTTTGGTTCCGCCATTACGGTTGCTGCCGCCGTTGTGGTTGTTATTACCGATGGCAGCGGCGACATCGTAATGGGGGTTATTTCGCTCGCCACCCATACTGGTGGAACCACGGGCACGGTCTCTCTGACCGCTTCAGGCGCGCCGATTACGCTTGGCTGATCGGCAATAACAGACTGGCCGGTAACAACAGGGGCAACCACAAGATCACGCGGGATGGCCGGTTCACTAACGGACAGGCCAGTCAGCGCTTCAAGCGGCAAATCATCGCCGTCTAGCGGCAAACTGTTGCCCGGCATTAGCGCATCGATAACCCCATCTTCGGGTGATAGCTGAGCCTGTACCGCGTCCAGATTAGCGCCCAAAATCTGCTTGAACGGCGGTTCCTGAACATCGCCCCGCCGCGGATTCAGGCCTTCTACGGCGCGTTCAGACATGTCGCCAGTCGGCAGTATGACTGCGGCTTCGAGCGTTGAAATTAGTGGCAAGCTCATTGTTAAGGGTCCGTATCAATAACGTTCCCCTTGAGAAGAGCAGTATCTGTGCCAACTTCGGCCTGCGCGAACTAGCCTCGGGTAGACTTCTTGCGTTTCGAGCGCCCACCGCGGTCATCAATGATGCGCTGATCGTGTCTGTCGAGTGCCGCCCGTTCGTCCTCATGACATTTTTCCAGAACGCGTTCGATGGCCTTCATCTTGCTACGTTTTTTTAGCCAAACCTGCCGTTGCCCCTCGGACTGACGCCGGACCTCATCGATAATTCGGAGCTGTTCCTTGATCGCCTCGTTCAGACGTCCAAGAAAGGATCGGTAGTGTTGCAGCTGTGCGGCACCCATCCCTATCGAACTGGCGCTGTGAAAATCGCTGGAGTACTGATCTCGATAGGTTTCCAGTTCGACCAGCTTGGCCTCCTGCGTACGCACCGTGCCGAGCGCATCGCCAAAGACTCGTGCAGCGACTCGCTCTCTGGTTTCGGCGACATTGGCCGCGGGCTGGAGACGCACTGATCGACGTGTCATGCCAACTCACCCTCACGGATGTTTACACGCTCATCAGCAACCTCTTCAGTCGCCAACAGCTCTGACAATGCCTGAATACTTTGCGACTGCGGAACGCAAACATTCATGTCCTGTTGCAAAAACGACATCAGACGCGGGTGAAACACCACGGCCTCATCCACGCGTGGGTCGCTGCCCGGCTGATAGGCACCGACATTGATCAAATCATGATTGGCACGATAGGTGGAGTACATTGCCTTGAAACGTCGCGCCAAACCAATTTGCTCGGGATCAACAATGTCGTTCATCACGCGGCTGATGGAGGCGTCGACCTCGATCGCGGGATAGTGCCCGGCCTCACTGAGTTCTCTGGATAACACAATATGACCATCGAGAATCGCTCTGGCAGCATCGGCTATCGGATCATTATGATCATCGCCCTCTACCAGCACCGTATAAAAGGCAGTAATGGATCCCGAACCCTTGTCACCATTGCCTGCTCGTTCGACCAACTGTGGCAACTTGGCAAATACCGAGGGTGGATAACCCTTGGTTGCCGGTGGCTCGTCAATCGCCAATGCGATTTCTCGCTGCGCCTGCGCATATCGTGTCAATGAATCCATCAACAACAGTACGTTTAAGCCCTGATCTCGAAAATACTCTGCAATGGACGTCGCCAGCATGGCACCGTGCATCCGCATCAGCGGTGGGTGATCCGCAGGTGTGGCAATAACAACAGAGCGGGCAAGACCCTCCTCACCGAGGCTGTTCTGCACAAACTCTCGTACCTCACGGCCTCGTTCACCAATCAACCCCACCACGATCACATCGGCACTGGTATAGCGCGTCATCATGCCCAACAGAACACTCTTGCCGACACCACTGCCGGCAAACAAACCCATACGCTGGCCACGACCAACGGTCAGCAAACTGTTTATCGCACGTACGCCGACATCCAGTGGCTCGGTGATTGGGCCGCGCGCAAGCGGGTTAATCTGTCGCCCGGTCAATGGCATGGTTCCTGTGACCTCAGGCGCGCCTTTGCCATCCAATGGATTGCCGGCCCCGTCGAGGACACGACCCAGAAGCCCCATACCGACACGCGCCTCGCTAGTATGTCCAGTGGGTATGACGCGCGACTCGGGTTCGAGTCCTTGTATATCTCCCGTTGGCATCAAATAAAGACGGTCACCGGCAAAGCCGACCACCTCCGCCTCGATACTATGACCTCGGCTGCCCTTGATCAGACAACGCCCACCAATCGCGGCTCGACAACCCACGGCTTCAAGCGTGAGGCCAACCATACGCGTCAGCTTTCCCTCAACGGGTGGTGGGGTGACTTGGTCTAACTTGTGAATGTTGGCGTTGAGTCGGGCGGTCCATATGGCGCTGCGGTCAGTTGTCGGTTCAACACCGTCGTCAGGCGAAATTGAATTCATGACTGGGCGGTTTCCGCATCATCACTCACGGATAATTCCTTGTCCTCGGATCGATCACCGCCCAACAACGATGATGCCACTGACGCAATACGGTTTTCAACACTGGCATCAATAAACGACGAATCGGTGTTCACCAACAAGCCGCCTCGGGCTACGATCGGATCTTCTTCAATGCGCCAGCCAAGATCGGTGTCGTGTACTTCGAGAAGTTCGCGCACTAATTCTGCGTCAGATGGATGCAAATGCAAACAAATATTGCGTGCGGTAACTGGCAGTAGCTTGACGGTCTCGCGTACCACACCTACCACTTGGGCTGGATCAATTTTCAGTTCACGTCGAATAAGATGTTTGGCGATCGCGATCGCCAGGGTGGTCAGTTCGTTCTCTATCTGGTCATCGAGATCAGCCAGTGGTGTATCCAATGTGCTCAACAGGCCATCCAGAAACTTCAACCTCTGTGTCAGTGCCCCGCGGCCTGACTCCAAGCCTTCGCGATGACCATACTCGAAACCGGCTGCCTTGCCTTCCTCATAGGCCTCGTCATAAGCCGATTTCTGTAATCCTTGAAGGCCGTTAGCGGTCACTGGCTCAGCGCCGCCCACGTTCGGCATCTGCCATGCCCGAGCATCGGTCTGGGTGTCATTGCCTATTATTTTTGACTGGGTTGCCATCTCAATTCCTAGATAAAATCGTCGCCGCCACCGCCGCCGAGCTGAATCTCACCCGCATCGGCCATGCGTCGCGCCACGCCCAAAATGTCTTTCTGCGCACCTTCAACATCACTGACCTTAACCGGGGGTGCCGCCTCAAGGTCATCGCGCATCATTTCTGCTGCGCGTTTGGACATGTTGCCAAAGATCTTCTCTTTCAATCCTTCATCTGCGCCGCGTAGTGCCAGCATCAAGGCATCACTGGCCACTTCGCGTAACAACGCTCAAATACAAACATCTTGTCCTGAATTGACTGCCCGACGTCCTCATCTGCCTGCTTCACCAGATCCATAACCTGAGCTTCGATAGAACTGTCCACCATATTCATGATATCCGCTGCGGTCTCAATACCGCCGATTTTCGACGATTGGACATTCGAGTTACCTGAAAACTGTTTCTCCAGAATATCGTCCAGTTCTTTTAATGCATCCGGCTGAATTCCCTCAAGGGTGGCGATACGAAGTACCACGTCGGCGCGCACACGTTCCTGAAACTGTGTCAGTACCTCAGCGGCCTGATCAGAATCAAGATAAGACAACACGATGGCGATAATTTGTGGGTGCTCATTGCGAATCAGATCAGCCACCGCGCGTGAATCCATCCATTTGAGTTGTTCCAGACCCTTGCTGTTACGTCCCAACAAGATTCGGTCGATCATGCCACCGGCCTTATCCGCACCGAGGGCATTCTCCAGAACCTTGCGTATGTATTCGTCGGAATCAACGCCCAGTGCCGTCTGCGAACTGATGGTCGTAACGAAATCATCCATCACCGCCTCAACCGTATCCGTAGTGACGTTCGACAGACCGGCCATAATCTGGCCCACCTTCTGCACCTCTTTTGGTCCCATGTGCTTCAATACTTCCGCTGCCTCAGTCTCGCCCAAGGCCATCAGGAATACCGCGGCACGTTGCGGCCCGGCAAGTTCTGCTGCTTCACTCATTGGCATCTACCCAGTTTTTCATGACCTGTGCGACCCGCTTTGGATCGTTTTGAACCGCTTGACGTGCGATTTCCAAACGCTGCTCATAACCCTCTGGCGATCCCAACTGCGCCACGCCATCACGACTCAGGCTCAATACATCATCATTTGCCTGTGCCCCCAGTGCCGCTACTTGACCAGCCTCTGCCTCTGCTTGCGTCTCTGCCTCTCTCGACACCAGACTGCGGAGGGTTGGTTTCAACACGCCAAACAACACAAACAGCACAAACAATGCACCAAGGCCCTGCTTCACCACATCCCAGAACCACGGCTGCTCCCACATCGGCTGTACGGGCAACGCTTCAACGGCCTCGGGCAATTGAAACTGGCTGTTAATCACATTCACCCGGTCGCCACGGCGCGCATCAAAACCAATCGCCTCGCGCACCAGACTGGATATCTGCTCCATCTCTTCCACGCTCCGTGGCTGCGCCTGCATCACACCCTCTGCGTCGGCGACATAGCGATGATCAACGACAACGGCAACCGACAGACGTCGAATCGCACCCGCTGACTTGGTCATATGGCTAATGGTTTTATCAAGTTCATAGTTGCGCGTCGCACGTTCGCTCGAGTTACCCGGACCCTGAGATGCCTCCGACTGCTCTGCACCAATCGCATCTTCTGGAGCGATACCCGCAGCCGGTGGCTGGTTGCTTAGCGCGCCCGGAATCCCCTGCGCGCCCAAGGGTAGATTACTGAGATCGGTCGATACCTGTTCGCTGCGCAGCGCGGGCTGATCCGGATTGTAGGTTTCCTGTGTTTGTTCAAGCGCCGATCCGTCGATCTCTGCCGTCACCTGCGCACGCACATGCTCCGCCCCAAGAATCGGACCCAGGATGTCTTCAATGCGCTTCACAAACGAGGTTTCTACCGTTTGGGCGTACTCAAAATGGCGCGTCGCCATTCCCAAATTGCCATCGCCATAACGACTGCTCAGCATACGACCACGGTTATCCACCACCGTGACCTCTCCTGGCTGCAATTCGGGTACGCTGGCCGAGGCCAGATGCACGATGGAATCAACCTGGCCCGGCTCAAGTGTGCGACCGGGATACAGATCGATCACGATCGACGCGCTGGGCTTGCGGCGCTCACGCACGAACACGGACTGCTTCGGTATCGCGAGATGAACGCGCGCCGACTTTACATTGGTTAACGCGGAAATCGACCGCGCAATCTCACCTTCCAGCGCACGCCGATGGCGTACATTTTCAAGAAACTGACTTTGACCAAAACCCGTCTCACGGTCAAGTAACTCATAGCCGTCGCCCGAACCATTCGGCAACCCTGCTGCCGCCAGCTTCATGCGTGCGCTATGCACACTGCCTGGCTGTACCAGAATCGCGCCGGTTCCCTCTTCGACAATGTAGTCGATGTTCGCGGCCATCAACGCGTCTGCGACCTGCGATGCATCGCGCCCCGACAAACTGCCATAGACTGGGGTGTAGTTCGGCGTCTGCGACCACAGTGCCACCGCAACACCCATAGCAATGCTTGCCGCCAGTCCTACCATTACGCCGATTTGTCTGCCCACCGGCATCTTGCCGAGCGCACTAACCGGGACCGATAATTCCTGTAGATTCGCCATATCGATTACTTTCTTCTAGTTGAACTCGAGGTAACCACTTACAGTGGCATGCTCATGATGTCTTTGTAGGCATCAACCAATTTATTCCTGACCTGAACCATTGCCTGAAACGAGACATTGGCCTTCTGCAATTGCACCATAACCTGTGACAGATCTACTTCGCCCTGCCCTGTCTCAAATGCCTTTGCCATTGCCCCGGCCTGAGACTGAACGTCATTGACCTTGTTGATGGAGTTCTTTAACAGATCCCCGAACCCGGGACCCTGCGTATCATTCGACTGCGCTGGCTTGTTCTGTGCCTGCGCGGCCATCGCTCGCATTTGACCCAGTACTTGATCGACATCCACTCTGTTCATCGCTTGTCTCCTTTGAACCGGTTAACCGGGTAATACAACGCCGGCTTCACGCATGCGCGCCAGTTTGTAGCGTAGTGTGCGTGGGCTGATGCCCAGTTTGGTTGCCGCATTCTTGCGCGAACCGTGTTCACTGAGCAGCGCTTCCAAAATCAAACGATCTTCGTGTGACTTCAGATCGTCTCCCAAACCACCCTCGTCGTTTGCGATGCTAGCCTCCTTAGAAACCGGCGCGGGCGCCGCAACCACCATCGCTTCCGTCTCAAACTGAAAATCGACCGGCTTGATCTCATCACCGACGTGCATGATCAGTGCACGCTGAACCACATTCTCCAGTTCGCGCACATTGCCCGGCCAACTGTGCGTGCGCAGCAGCTCTTCCACCCCCGCACCCAGATGTGGCATCGGCGATCCTTTCGCAAGGTGGCGTTGTAGCAAGCGCTGGGTGATTGGCAGGATGTCGTCCGGGCGCTCTCGCAGTGGTGGCACACACAGTGGAAACACATTAAGCCGATAAAACAGATCTTCGCGGAAACGCCCCGCCGCCACGTCCTCACGCAACCGACGGTTGGTGGTCGCGAGTACTCGAACATCCAATACGATGGTGTCGTGACCACCGAGACGCTCGACTTCTTTTTCTTGCAACACTCGTAGCAGTTTGGCTTGCAAGGCCAAATCCATCTCCGAGACCTCATCCAACAACAGGGTGCCACCCTGTGCCAGTTCGAATTTTCCTGGGGACGCCTTGTAGGCGCCGGTAAACGCTCCCTTTTCGTAGCCAAACAAGGTCGCTTCGAGCATGTTCTCCGGTATCGCCGCACAGTTGATCGCAATGAACGGTTTGTCGCGACGCTGTGAACAATCATGGATGTAATGGGCAACCACTTCCTTGCCGGTGCCACTCTCGCCGTAGATCATGACGGTCGCTTCGCTGCCAGCCACTCGCTTGGCAAGTTGTAACTGTTCGCGGGTACGTCGGTCGACCGCAACCGGCTCCTGATCCGTGCCGCTGTGGCTGGACATGATCCGATGCACCACAGACACCAGATCCTGAGCGGCGAAGGGTTTAACCAAATAATCGACCGCACCCTCGCGAATCGCCCTGACGGCATTCTCGACCGTTCCGAATGCCGTCATTAGCAAGACCGGCAAGTTCGGAAAGTTTGCGCGTACATGACGTAACAAGTCATAACCATCGACGTGTTGCATTTGCACATCACTGATCACCATGTCGACGTGTTCGGTTTGCAACAGATCCTGCGCAAATCGCCCATCGCTGGCCATCAACACGGAGTATCCCGCTAGTTTCAGGGTATCGCTCAGGGCCTCTCCCAAGGAGGGGTCGTCTTCAACTACTAGAACATTTGCACTCATTACTACTTAGCCTTCTGCAGTTTGAAAGGGGAAGTTTCATCCGCGCTGTCATCCGCCATCGGTTGGATCAACGGCGTTACCTCGGAAGGAAACGGTATAAAGAGTTCGAAGCGGGTGCCATCGCCAATAACGGAACGCGCCTCAATGGAACCGCCGTGGGCGTGCATCACAGATCGCGCAATGGCCAATCCCAAGCCGGTACCATCACTACGGGTGGTGAAAAACGGATCAAAAATTCTGGCTAACACGTCATCGGATATGCCTGGGCCATCATCCTCGCAGGCGATTATCATGCCTTGGTCAGTCAGCCCGAAACGCAAAGAAATAGTCAATTTTTCGGTACTAACCTGTATCGCGTTAAGAACCAGATTCGTCAGGACACCCAACAAGGCATCCTGATTGATCACCAATCGATTCAAAGCCGAATCTGTCGCGATCGATGTGGCATCAACCGTAAGGTCAACCTCATCGCCCTGCAAATGCGACTCAAGTTCGTCATCAAGATCTTGCAGCAAGGCGTCGAGATCAAGCCTCGATGACTCGCCATCGGCACCGCGAGCAAAACACAACATATCGCCAACTTGATGCTCCATATGCTGCAAACGATCGCTGATCTTTTGTGCAAATCGGGCGCGATCAGTTGTCGACAGTTCACACTCGCATAACTGTGAGGCGTACAACAAAGCCGAACTGATCGGTGTACGTATCTGATGTGCCAGACCGGCTGCCATCTCTCCCATCGCTGACAGACGTTGCTTTCGATCAAGCATCACCTGTAAACGCCGAGTTTCAGACACGTCGGTCAGCAAAATAATTTGTCCTGGTTCACCATCGAGTGAGCGTGCCGAGATGCTCAGACACAAACCATCACGAGTCTCATACTCATGGGCGTGACCAGGCTTGGCGACCAA
Organism: Chromatiaceae bacterium; assembly: GCA_012965975.1. Lineage (GTDB taxonomy): Bacteria > Pseudomonadota > Gammaproteobacteria > DTRM01 > DTRM01 > DTRM01. The sequence goes on from DTRM01000128.1 coordinate 20,388, forward strand.
CAGGTCATCCACCAATGCCTGCCATTCGGCACCGCTGTGAATGTCGTCAAAGAGCGTTTGCGCCTGCGGATTGAATTCTTCTACCCGACCCTGATCGTCGATCACCACGACACCGCCCGGCAGCGCGTCCAGCAAATCGGCGAAACGATGTGCCAAGCGCTCTTTCTCACGTAATTGATAGAGCCGCTCGCGACGGGAAGTCGCGAGTTCGGCGCTCAGCGAGGAAACCTGCTGCTGCAACGCCTGCCAGGACGCAGACAAAGTTTCCGACATCGCATTAAATGCGACGAAGGCTGCTTCGAGTTCCTGTGGGTTTAAGGCCGCTTCGCCACGCATGTACCGTTTGCTCCATATGGGGGACAGGTCGTCGACCTGCCGTTGTCTGACCCATACGCAGCAATATTCGTGCCGAAATTAAGAAGTGTTCTAATACAATTAGTTACAGAAGCCGGAAAGGCCCTGTGTCAAATTCCCGCCGACTCTTCGGTCCTTTGTAAGCCATATTTACGTAACTTTTCGACCAAGGTCGTACGTCGCATATTTAGACGACGGGCCGCATGCGCGACCACCCCGTCCGACTCATCCAACGCCTGCTTGATCAAGCTGTATTCGAGATTACTGAGATGTTCCTTCAGATCGATGCCATCACGAGGCAGGCGGGGATCCATATTCAATTCCAGCATCGGCGCGGGCATCTCGTCGGCAATGGCACTGAGATCCATCGGTATTGGCGTGCCCTCTGGCCGAAATTTTTCCGGCAAATCCGCGACATCGGCGATGCCATAGGGAAACAAAATGGCCATCCGTTCGATCAAATTCGCCAACTCACGCACGTTGCCCGGCCACTTGTATTGACACAGTGCCATGACCGCCGCAGGGGTCAGCCGCACCGATCCGCGCTTCTCATGTTCAATGCGGGCGACCAGTTCATTAATCAGTAACGGTACGTCCTCTACCCGATCACGCAGTGGCGCCATATCAATCGGAAACACATTCAAACGATAAAACAAGTCTTCGCGGAAATCGCCGGTACTGATGGCTTGCTCCAGATTACGATGGGTGGCGGCAAGAATACGTACATTACAGGTGATGGTTTTGTTACTGCCGACACGCTCGAAGGTACGTTCTTGCAGTACGCGCAGCAACTTGACCTGCATGGCCATGCTCATGTCGCCGATCTCGTCCAGAAACAGCGTACCGTTCTCAGCCATCTCAAAGCGACCCTGGCGCGCACTGATGGCGCCAGTAAAAGCGCCCTTTTCGTGACCAAATAACTCGCTCTCCAGCAGATCGGTGGGAATCGCACCACAGTTAACCGGCACAAACGGTTTATTTCGTCGTGAGGAATGGTAGTGAAGATTACGCGCAACCACTTCCTTACCGGTTCCCGACTCACCCAAAATCAACACATTGGCTTCTGAATCGGCAACCTGATCAATCAGGGTACGAATGTGCTTCACCGCACGACTGTTGCCCACCAGGCTGCGAAACAACTCGACCGAGCGCCCGCCAGCGTTACTGGTTTCACGAAAAATCTGCGCCTTGTGCAGCACATCGGACAATAGGGAATAACGCGCTGGCAACTCGATGGTTGCTAGGATTTTGGTACTGGCGGGAACCCCGTTGAGCGCACTGGCATCGCCGGCGAGCAAAATCGGCATCCGCGCCGCCTTGTTGCGAATCGGTGCCACCGATTCCGCATGCGCTACACCCAATATCACCGCCAATAGCGATTTTGGCTCATCAAGCGCATTCAGCGCGGCATCCTCATCGGGAACCACTTCGACTGCATACTCGATAAAACGGAGAATCGACTTTAGATAGGCGGCGCGCTGGACATCCGCCTCTACAATTAAAATCTTCTCGAAGGCCATTTATCACCCATGTGAGGGAATGTTTACACCAAGTAATAGGAGTTAAGCACCGAGAACCGGCATTGTCAAAATTTTGTCACCGAGACTGGCGAGACTGCGCGACCTCGCGACGGTGATGCTGGAAAATCACCCGTTCCAACCACTCCTTCACGGGTTCTCCCAAACTCTCGAAAGACACGGCCAGCGAACCACTCTCATCAACGCGCACCACCCGTGCCGGAACGTCGATGCCACGTGGGCACTGCAGACTCAAATACAGTTCCACCAATAGCGACGAATCCTGTGGCGGTGGACTGGGGTCGGACCATTCGAGACCCGATGACGTCATGCGCAAGGAACACTGCTCGGGCATCTGTACCTGTTTTGCCAATAACTCACCCACCATCTCCAGTATCAAATCGACTTTAAACTGAAGATGAGCGAGTTCCGGGGTCGTTCCTGGCGAATCATCCGCAACCACGTCGACATGGTAACTACCCAAGGCATGCACAAGCCGCAGCGTTGACTCATTGCGGTCGTTCATTAACATCAGGTGGTGTTCATCGAGGGG
>DTRM01000129.1 GCA_012965975.1 Chromatiaceae bacterium
CAACCCGGCCAACTTCTTGCAGCAAAGCGCCAAAGTTGCTGTACGCTTCGGCATAATCTGGTTTTAGAGTCAGCGCTTGTTGGTAAAAAACCAGCGCCTGCTCACCATCGCCATTCATCCTCAGCAAGGTAGCCAGGTTGTTCGCGGCTTCGGCATACGATGGCATCAAATCCAGCGCCTTACGATAACAACGCTCGGCCTCCTTCAGTTTGCCTCGATCTTTCAGAACCGTGCCAAGATTATTGTGTACTGTGTGGGCCTTGGGCTGCAGGCGTATCACCTTGCGAAAACCCTTTTCTGCAGCTTCAATATCACCCAAGATGCTGCTAGTAACCGCCAGCATATTCCACACATCCGGATCTTTCGGCGCAAGCTTGCGTGCCTGATCAAACAATGAGGCTGCAGACTCAAACTGGGAGGCCTGAAAGGCCGCCATACCGCGTTGCTTCAACTCATCTACCGTGACCATAGTCCCAAAATACCAGCCTACTCGCCAGCAATAGTCATGTTGTCGATCAGATGAGAACCGGTACGAATACGCCCACGTAAATCGACATCGCTGCCGACGGCTAATAACCCCTGAAACATATCACTGAGATTACCAGCAACCGTAATTTCTTCGACTGGGTACGCGATTTCCCCATCCTCGACCCAAAATCCGCTGGCGCCACGTGAATAGTCGCCGGTCATCATATTGGTTCCGTGGCCCATCATTTCAGTGACCAACAAACCTTTGCCCATCATCTTCAATAATTGTGCGAAATCATTACTGCCGGAATCGATACTCAAGTTACGCACACCACCTGCATTGCCAGTGGTCACACGGCCAAGCTTGCGCGCAGAATAACTGTCCAGCACATAGCTCTGAACCACCCCATCCACAACAAAGTCACGGTCGGTCGTTGCCACGCCTTCGCCGTCATAGGGTGAGCTGGCGAGCCCCTTCAATAAACGCGGTTGTTCATGAATATGGACCCACTCGGGGAACACCTGCGCACCCAGCTTGTTGAGTAAAAATGTGGTCTTTCGATACTGTGCACCACCGCGAATGGCGGAAATAAATGACCCCACCAAGCCACTGGCCATTTCCGCTGCAAAAATAACAGGGGTCTGACAGGTGGAAATCCGTCGTGCACCCAACCTGCGCACGGTCCGTTCTGCTGCGCGTTTACCCACATCAACCGCCGACTCAAGTTCACTCGCATCACGTGCCGAGGTATACCAGTAGTCTCGCTGCATCGCACCGTCCTGCTCACCGATCAACACACAACTCAGACTGTGACTACTGGAAGGGTAGCCGGCAAGAAAACCATGTGAGTTCGCATAGACACGCCGAGTCTGATGGGTATTGATAGTGACACCTTCCGAGTTGGTTATGCGTTTATCATAACCACGCGCAACCTCCTCACACTCCAGCGCGATATCGATCGCCCCATCCGGATCCAAGTCCCAGGGATGGTAGAGGTCTAAATCGGGAATTTCAGTGGCCATGCAATCGGCATCCGCCAAACCGGCGCACTCATCCTCGCTCGTATACTTGGCGATATCACAGGCTGCCCGTACCGCGTCGCGTAACGCGCCCGCACTTAAATCGGAGGTACTGGCGGAGCCCTTGCGTTGACCGAAGTAAACGGTGACGCCCATGCCCCGGTCACGGTGATGCTCTACCGTCTCCACATCACCCAAGCGAACCGTGGTCGAAAAACCCGACTCGCAGCTTATGCCCGCCTCGGATGAAGTCGCGCCCTGCGCCTTGGCTTCATCCAGAACCTGAGATACCGCCGCTTCATAGATAGCCTGATCGGCGGCCGGGTCACGCTGAGTGTGTTCAGTAATACTTGTCATAGGCATTAATCAGAGGTCCCCTAGGTACTCGTGCCACCAACGGTGAGCATATCAATCTTTAGGGTCGGCTGACCGACGCCAACCGGAACCGACTGGCCTTCCTTGCCACACACACCCACACCTGAATCCAGTTCCAGATCATTGCCGACCATGGAGACTCGCGAAAGTACCTCAGGCCCATCGCCAATCAAGGTGGCCCCCTTGACCGGTCGCGTAACCTTGCCGTTCTCGATCAAATAGGCCTCGCTCGCCGAAAAAACAAATTTTCCCGAGGTAATATCGACCTGACCGCCACCAAAATTCACGGCGTACAGGCCCTTTTCAACCGATGCGATAATCTCAGCCGGATCCGATTTCCCTGCCAACATATAGGTATTGGTCATGCGGGGCATCGGCAAGTGCGCGTAAGACTCGCGACGACCATTGCCAGTCTCTTCCATGCCCATCAAGCGGGCATTCATTTTGTCTTGCATATAGTTACGCAAGATACCGTTCTCAATCAGCACCGTGTTTTGCGTGGGAACACCTTCATCGTCGATGGTCAACGAGCCGCGACGACCCGGCATGGTGCCATCATCCACCACGGTGCAAAGATCCGACGCCACACGCTCACCGAGGCGTCCGGAAAATGCCGAGGTTCCCTTGCGGTTAAAATCCCCTTCCAACCCATGGCCAATCGCTTCGTGCAACAACACGCCGGGCCAACCGGGCCCCAATACCACCGGCATATCGCCCGCCGGGGCCGCAACTGCCTCGAGATTAACCAACGCCCTGCGAACCGCCTCGCGGGCATACTCCAATGCGTGCTCATCTTCACCAAACCACTGGTAGCTGCGCCGACCACCGCCGCCGCAACTGGCCTGTTCGCGTTTGTCTCCCTGCTCCACAATCACCGTCACATTCATGCGCACCAACGGACGGATGTCGCCGTTTAAAGAGCCATCGCTGGCGGCCAGCAATATCACATCGTGTGTCGCGGCGAGGCTGGCAATTACCTCCACTACCCGTGGATCTTGCTTGCGTGCCTCGGCATCAACCTGACGCAACAAATCAACTTTTTGTTCGGACGTTAGCGTGCCGAGAGGATCAATCGCGGGATACAGCATCGGGGCGCCGCCAACCGGCTGGATCTTTACCCGACCGTCCTGACCTGCGCGACTGATCGCCCGCGCAGAACTTGCCGCTTCCAACAACGCGGGCAATGCGATTTCATCAGAATAGGCAAAACCGGTTTTCTCGCCGGACACCGCCCTCAAACCCGCGCCTTGATCGATGTTGTAACTGGCTTCCTTGATAATTCCGTCTTCGAGCACCCACGATTCGTAGCGGCTGGTCTGAAAATACAGATCAGCGGCATCAACGGATGGTGACAATAACTGGTCGACCACACGGTCCAGATCACGCTGACCGAGACCGGCCGGCTCAAGGATCAGGCTTCGTGCAATATCAAGGGACTGAGACATCAATAAACTCACTATTCACAAGTTAAGCGCATGTGATTCAGGGCCGGAAAATTTCGGCGCACACTGTCCAGCCGCTCACGATCAAGCGTCGCGCTGACAAAACCGGAACCCTGCGGTAACTGATCCATGACGGAACCCCACGGATCAACAATCATACTATTCCCATGCGTCTCGCGACCATTTAAATGATAACCACCCTGCCCGGATGCCACCACATAACACAGATTCTCAATCGCCCGCGCGCGCACCAGAACATCCCAATGCGCTTGCCCAGTCAAAGCGGTAAACGCAGACGGCACCGCAATCACGTCAACCCCGCTGGCCGCCATCTGCCGAAACTGCTCCGGAAAACGCAAATCGTAACAAATCGCCACGCCAAGCCGTCCAAACGGCATATCGAGCACCAGGATATCGTCGCCGGACTCCATTACATCCGACTCTCGATATTGCTCATCGACCTCCGGGTGCCGGACATCAAACATGTGCATCTTGTCGTAACGCGCGAGGCGTTCACCACTGGGGTCGAAAATCAAACAGGCCGACTTGGCTCTGTCTTGTACCGAGCAAAACAGAGGAATGGTTCCACCAACCAACCAGATCGCATGCCGCTGTGCCTGCTGAGACAAAAACGTCTGCAATGGCCCGTCACCGTCAGCCTCTCGATGCTGCAATACATCCGTCGGCTCAATGCCGAAATGTGCAAAATTTTCCGGCAACACCACCAATTGCGCACCGGCATCGACCGCGTTCGCGATGAGACGCTCTGCCTCAATCAGATTGGCGCCGACATTCGGACCCGAGGCCATCTGTACGGCAGCGGCGACACAGGCATCCACTATTGAACCTCCGCTACCCGTAACGTCAACCCATGATCGGATGACGCATCGGGATAGAGCTGAATACGCGATGACTCAAGCCCCAACGATACCAGCCATGCGCGCAACTCATCGGCCCACAGGCTACCATTTTCTCCTTGCGGGAAATGCACCTGCAGTTGCGCACTATCGGTTGAATTCAAACGTTTTACCGCCTCGGCCACCCCGACCATGTTACGCACCGATAAACCGCTACGGGGGCTGGCCCACACGTCGGCCGACAGCGTAAAACTTGCGTCGCTGTCGGCCGCCAGCGCACCGCCTGTAACCAGCGTCAGACCCAACGCAAATAGTGTGGATAATGTTCTAAGCATGGCCTCTGAGCATAGCATGGCAAGGGCTATTATTCCGATATATACCCAACCCTGCTAACGGGGCTCGGCTCACTACCGCAAGTCGGTTGCTGGCGCCACCGGGTTCTTTGGGTCTTTCGGCGTGATAATCGGGTCATCCCATCCACCCGTGAGCCGATACTGATAACTGCTGAGCTTTTCTATCTCGCTACCCAGTAGCTTTTGTACGAGAAACAATGCGGCGCCCACCACCGGCCCTCCGACCAGTGCGCCCGCGACAGGCAGTGAAGACGTCACTTTAGGTGTGACGGTAATAAGCTGATCATAATCGCGCGCGATCATGCCAGTGCGACCAGACACCTCAATCAGCGCGGCAGGTCCTGTCACCGTCATCGAATCAGTATAGGCATCGCCCTGATCAAACTCGAAGATAGCCTCAATACGATCGAAGCTGAATCCCTTACCGAGCAGATCAGAAAAATCCAGCGATAATCGTCGCTGTATCGTTTGCAAGCTCAACAACCCCAGAACCCGACCTACACCCGGCTTCACCTCTGGCAAACTACCTTTGCCAACATCAATTTCCATCGAACCAGACAGCGCTTTCAGATCCATATTCATGGGTGAATCAGGCCACTGTACTTTTAGCTCTGCACGCGCATCTGCATCGCGGATGCCGCCATCGAAACCAAACATGGACAGGGCGCTGTCAATTTGAGGGATCTCCAGCTCGATCTCAAACTGCGATCGCATAGCCTCCGAACGACCCGACCAACGGCCAGTGGCCATCGCTTTCAGGGAATCCGAGTGCATACTGAACTCGTCCACCGACAAGCCATCAACCAACGGCGAAGTATGTAGGCCGACCCGACCAAAATCCACACCATCATAGACCAGCCGTTTAATCTGAATGTTCATTGCGGGCAGGTCAGATGGCGCAATCGACTCACCCTCCTCTGCCGCAACAAAATTCAGATGATCAAGATCCATCCTCAATTGATCCAATTGACCCGCCGAATAATCGAGAACGATCCTGCCCTTGACCTGATCACTATCGATTTCACCGTGCCAGTCTTCGCGGTGGTACAAAAGACTGAGTTGTACCTGGCTCGCGGTCAGCCCGGCCACTGACAACTCGGCCACCGCTAAATCAATCTGGTTAAACAACGGTACGGTCACTTCTTCGTCGGCTTCCGAATCCAGCAATGCCTGCCAATTCGAAATGTCCAAATGATCCAACTCGCCGGACAAGCGGGCACGACCTGATACCGGCCAGGACAGCTCGCCAGCACCCAGTACGACCTCAGCCGGGATCACAGCAGCCACCCTCAGGCCATCAAGATCGAAGACTCCGCGCAACTGGTCGCGATAGTCGATCTCGATCATTCGCATGCCGACCGGTGCCAGTACCGTGTGCAGATAAAATGACTCAGGATCGGACTGGTACTTCCACAGCGGGTCAGGGAGATCAACCGCGAGCCCCCTAAGATCGGATGTCAGATCAAGCGTCACCGGATGATCTCGCGAAACAAGCTTGGGCAACACCATTCGCGCCCGCCACTTGGCCTCACCAGCCAAGTGTTGATACCAGCTGGATGGAAACAGTTGATTGTAATCCGCTGGACCAAACGTGCCATCAAGCGTAATCCAGGACTCTGCACCCGGTTTCTGCTCGTCCGGATCGGGAGTTTCTATCGAGACCGTCACCGCACGCCCCACCAGTGTTGCTTGCAGATCATCTGCCCACACACCCGTATCACGGATGGTAATCTCACCCTCGATCTCATCAAACTCGATGCCTTGCTCACTAAATCCCAGTTTGGCATTGCTTAGCCTGAGCGACCCATCCACGCTGACCGCCTTGCCAAACAACGGATAATCCACAACCAGCCGCAGATCACTACCGCCGCTGCCTGCCGCTGCGTTGATGTGTGGACCGACCGTGTCCTTCAACGGGGTGTTTTTTAGATACCGTAATCCATCGCCAAAATCACCGACCGCAACCACATCTAGGCTGAGGACGGCATCATCTGATAAAAGATCCTCAATAACCGCTGTCGTACCGATCGCTGAGGTATCGTAGATCCGCCCTTGCCGAGCAGGCAGTTCCATCCGTCGTCCGTCAAACAGTATTCCTGCTTCCAACGACTTGAGCGGTTCCCAACCTTGGCCGTAGTCCAACTCGGTGTCCGAAATATCCAACAACGCCTGAAACCGGCCTTCGTTATGATCAAATGGAAAATCATCGAGCTTGCCCCTCAACACGACACCACCGCGGTCAAAATGCCCAGACGGTAAACTTCGCGCCAACCATGTGGCCAAGGTTGGCCGCATAACCCGAAATGGCAGGTAGCGACCCAGCGCAGCGATGTCTCCGTCGAGTATGTCGATTTGTAGATCGACGTTCGGCGACGAATCGGGCGACAGGTCAATCTCGAAGCGGCTCTGTGTTTTGAGCGTTGCTGTTCTGGCGATCAACGCGTCACTGCGCACTGACGTGTTTCCCGCATCGCTATGCCACGACACCATGCCTGCCAGTGCGGCGGAAGGCAGCGGCTCATCAAACCAGGGTTCGTACCTGAAGATCATCTCATTCGAACTCAGCCAAACTAGGCCTGATGAGCGACTCCCGCTTAACAGTCCATTAACACCCGATACCGTTAACTGTTGTGATATCTGACTGACGCCAATCTGGTTGGCGACACCACTCACCGTATACAGCGCTTGCTCGCCCGATCCAGTTCGTCGTAACCGAAAATCCTCGACCGTACCTGACAGCTGCAATGCCGAGTCGGTTTTTGCAACCAGTTCATGGGCATACAAGAACCTGTTTATCTCACCGAGATCGAGCGCGTCCGTTCCCAGCAGAAAATAGGCTTGGCCTCCCGCGGCCGGCTTCTTCCTGGTGATCGATAGCTGAGCAATCTCAAGCACATCCT
>DTRM01000130.1 GCA_012965975.1 Chromatiaceae bacterium
GTCTCTTGCAATGCGGTCTCGGCTGCCACCAGCGCCAGCGAGTTAACATTAAATGGCTGTCTGACGCGATTCAGAAGATCCGCGATCTCCCCATTCGATAGCGCATAACCGACGCGCAAACCCGCCAGCCCATAGGCCTTGGAAAACGTGCGCGTCACCACTAAATTAGGAAACGCCTGCAGCCACGAAATGGTATCGGGATAATCGGCGTGTTCAACGTATTCGAAATAAGCCTCGTCTATCACGACGACAACCTGCGATGGCAAGGAGGCGACGAACTCTCGCAACGGCGCGCCCGCCAACATCGTGCCCGTCGGATTATTCGGATTGGCAATAAAGACCACGCCGGTTTGCTCGTCAACCAAGGCGCGCATTGCCGTCAGATCGTGGCCATAGTCATCCGTCGCAGCGGCAGCCAGCGGGCGTCCACCCGCGGCCAGCGTCGACAAGGGATACACCGCAAACGCATACTGCGAGAACACCGCGCTACGGCCGTTGCCGAGAAATACCCGCGCGATCAGATCCAGCACATCGTTCGAACCGTTACCCAAGGTGATTTGTTCGGCGTCGATTTGATGTCGCTGCGCCAATGTCTGTTTCAGCGCAAACCCGTTGCCATCGGGATAGCGCGACAAATCAGCGGATGCCGCTTCGATGGCACGCCGTACCGCAGGCGCCGGACCCAATGGGTTTTCATTCGATGCCAACTTGATAATACTGTCGAGGCCAAGCTCGCGTTGCAGCTCTTCCACCGGTTTACCCGGCTGATAGGGCGTCAGTCCTTGAATACCGGCGGATACGAGACCCCGAAAATCGGTCACAGCACGCTGCGAGGATAGGAACCCAGCACCTTCACCATCGGCGCATCATTTCTCAGCTCGTCCAATGCTCGCGCAATATTCTTATCATCGACATGGCCTTCGATGTCAATGAAGAACACGTATTCCCATAGGCCGCGTCGCGATGGACGCGACTCGAGCTTGGTCATGTTGATGCCATTATTGGAGAACGGTTGGATCAGATTACCCAAGGTACCCGCCTCGTTGACCGCAGATACCAGTAAACTGGTTTTATCGACCCCGCTGGGGGGAACCGAGTCGACACCGATCACCAAAAAACGCGTGGTGTTGTCGGGCTCATCTTCAATGTTGGTCGCCAATACCTTGATATCATAGAGTTCGGCCGCCGCCTGACCGGCAATCGCGGCCGAACCGGCTTCGTCGCTCGCCAAGCGTGCGGCTTCGGCATTACTGGAAACAGCGATGCGTTCGACCCCTAACAGGTTACGGTCGAGCCATTCTCGACATTGCGCCAGCGACTGTTGATGCGAGTACACCTTACACACCGATGTCAGGTCCGACTCGTTGGTCAGAAACTCATGATTGATGCGCAGTTCGACCTCACCACAAATCGTCAGCGGCGAGGCCATGAACTGATCCAGCGTGTGGGTGATCACACCTTCGGTAGAATTTTCGACCGGCACCACACCAAACTGGGCGGCGCCCGATTCCACCTCGCGAAAGACTTCATCAATCGCGCTCATCGACAGCGTCTTCACCGAGTGACCGAAATGCTTTTTCGCCGCCTCATGGGTGTAGGTCCCTTCTGGCCCGAGAAATGCGATGCCGAGCGGTTCTTCCAGTGCCAGACAGGCGGACATGATTTCACGGAACAGGCGGGCGATCTCGGCGTCGCTTAACGGCCCTTGATTGCGCTCCTGCACGGCACGCAAGACCTGTGCCTCACGTTCAGGGCGATAGCAATGACCCTCCTCACCCTGCGCAGCCTTAACCTTGGCAACCTCGAGCGCAAGCTCGGCGCGCTGATTCAGCAGCGTTTGCAGCTGTTGATCGAGCGCATCAATCTTGTCGCGTATGCTTTCTAGCGGATTGGCCATAATCCAATTACAACAGTCTTGCGGATAAAACACCATCAATCGCGACAATACCCTCGAGGGTGTCGTCGGTTACATCGGATTCCAAATCAACGA
>DTRM01000131.1 GCA_012965975.1 Chromatiaceae bacterium
CCAACAATATCGTAGGTCTGCGCCGCGATGTCATCGCGTGGCGTCACCGCGACAATGTCTTGCCACGATTGGTACAGCGCAGGGCGCATCAGGTCATTCATCGCGGCATCGACAATCGCGAAATTGTGTTCCCCGTTGTGCTTCAGAAACTCAACGCGGGTCAGCAACACGCCGGCGTTGGCCGCAATCGCTCGGCCAGGCTCGATCAGTAGCTCATAGGGTGTGCCGCCCAGGCGCGACAAGATGGCGCCGCTGTATTCGGCAGGCGAAGGCGGCGTTTCATCGCGGTAAGGCACGCCGAGTCCGCCACCCAGATCAAGATGGCGCAGTTCGGTGCCATCGCTGCGCAATTGCTCGGCCAGCGTCAGAACGCGTTCCAGTGCGTCCATAAATGGAGCCAATTCGGTCAGCTGCGACCCGATATGACAATCCAGACCGACGGCGCGTAGATGCGGCATTGCAGCGATGCGCTGATATTGTTCACGGGCGGTACTAATCTCAACGCCAAACTTGTTTTCCTTCAAGCCGGTGGAAATGTAGGGGTGGGTTTTTGCATCTACGTCGGGGTTTACCCGCAGGGATACCGGCGCGACGACCCCCAACTCGCCGGCGACCTGATTGAGCCGATCCAGTTCTGCAGTAGACTCCATGTTAAAACAGCGAATCCCCGCTTCCAGCGCGGCGCGCATTTCGTCGACACGCTTGCCGACTCCGGAAAAGACCACGCGCGAGGCATCGCCCCCAGCGGCAAGTACCCGCTGCAACTCACCCACGGAGACAATATCGAAACCGGAGCCAAGACGCGCAAACAGGTTAAGAACCGCCAGATTGGAGTTGGCCTTGACCGCATAACAGACGAGGTGGGGGTGATCGGCAAACGCATCATCAAAGGCGCGCCAGTGGCGTTCCAACGTGGCGCGCGAATACACATAACACGGTGTGTCATGGCGTTCGGCAACCTCACGGAGATTGCAATCTTCGGCAAACAAAGTGCCGTTGCGATAATTAAAATGATCCATGTCAGTTCTGTTGGCTAAGGTTATTCGCTGCGGGCAGGTACAAATCGCCCTTTTGCCCACAGCCCGCTGTGGTTATGATGCCAAGCACGATGATGAGGCTGGCCACGGCGACCTTTATATAGCGTGAGTTCATGATCGCCAGTATAACCATATTTATATTATTGTAGGAGCGGGCTTACCCCCGAACCGTTCGCGGGCAAGCCCGCTCCTGTAAACAAGGGATAAGCAGCGATGAGCAGTAAACCTAGTGTGGCTTTGGACCCAGCCGTCGAGATCCAGCCTAAAGGTGACACGCACGCCAGTGTGATCTGGCTGCATGGTCTGGGTGCCGACGGCCACGACTTTGAAGCGATTGTTCCGGAGCTGGATTTACCCGCCGCAATGGGCGTCCATTTTGTGTTCCCGCACGCGCCGGTGCAGGCGGTGACGATCAACAACGGTATGCAAATGCGCTCATGGTTCGACATCCGTAGCCAGGATTTGGCCGAGCGTCAGGATCACGATGGGGTGAGGGCCTCTGAGCAGATCCTGCGGGACCTTATTCAGCAAGAGATCGATGCGGGAGTGGCGCCCGAGTGTATTGTGCTCGCCGGGTTTTCTCAGGGGGGCGCGATCGCGTTGCAAACCGGGTTACGATTTGAGCAGCCGTTGGCGGGCATTCTGGCCTTGTCGACGCTGTTGCCGATTCCGGCTGCATTAGAGGCCGAGGCACATGCGGCCAACTGCGACATAGCGGTGATGATGGCGCACGGTGTGCATGATGAGGTGATCCCAATGCGGTTGGCCCAGAACAGTCGCGCAACCATGGAACAACTAGGTTACCAAGTGGCGTGGTTTGATTATCCGATGGCACATCAGGTATGTGGACCGGAGATTCGTGATATCAGGGCGTGGCTGCTGGATGTGCTGCCATCGTCTGACTAAGGCATTGTTCGATGCGACGTTTTTGTTGCAGATACTCGAGCGTCGAATAGCCGGCTCCGGTGGTGTCGGAGCGTGGCAGGTCAATGGCGGTTAGATAGATGGGGTAGTCGCCACCGCGACGATTAGCGCAGATATTACTCACCACGCGCGCAAATAAATCCGCGTCTGATTGGTTCGGTGAGAAGGTTAGACCATTGCAGTTGAAGGTAAGAAGCTCCTCTCCCTGCGCATCGGTATCGAGCGTTACGCGCAGATCAAAAAAATCCAGACGTTGTGCCAGCGTATCCAGAGCGCGTGATTCCAGTGTGAACTTGTCGCGTTGACGGATGATTTCGAAGTAGCGGATGCGCGGAACGTTGTGTCCAATGAGTAGACGTCGGTGATCACGGCTGGCCTCAAGGAAGCGATGGAACTGCGCAATCAACGTATAGCTGTTGTGCCAAGGCAGGGTTTGCACAAACAGGCCCCCACGCTCTCCGGTAATGTAGATGTCGACCTCATCGCCGCGATGCCAGTAACTCATATGCACTTCGCCCTCGCGCGCAATCGACAACACTTCGTTCAGAGGTAAGTCGTGGTAGCTGCAGGCGTCGATGTGGTGTCGTTGGTAGGCGCTGTTTTCGATCTCAAGTTCAGTGAGTACCTCACCCAGAGTATGGTGTTCGGTGTATTCGATGTGTTGCCAACCAGGGTCCGAGCAACGCAGCGTGTAATGCCGGTCTTCTGCCTGCAGGAAGTAGCAGTCGCAGCGACCGCGCTGTGGATTGGCAAAGGCCTCGCGCGTCTGTTTGAACAGATCGGTCAGGCGGTTCTCGATGGTGAGTCCGTAGCCGTCGTTAAAACACTGGATCGTTACCAGCGCAGACGGCCCGGCAGCGTAGTCGCACAGGGTTTCGAGTACTCCGTTCACGCCGACATGGCGACTGACCCGCGTTTCACCCCAACTATTCTGGATGAGTCGATCAATCCCCATCACCAAATTAATGTGTTGGCGGCCATAGCGCAGCGCATCATCCTGCGCGCTACTGAGAAACAGCCCCTGGTCGCTAAGGGCAGAAATCGGGGTGTCGAGCAGGTTGATATACAGTGTCGTGGTGCGCGGCACCGGCGGTTTGGACAGTGCGGCGACGGCGACCTCGGCGGGCTCGGTATCGAGTGATTGCAGCAGGCTGCGACCGAGGTTGCGCAGGTCGGGATAGCCGTGCTGCAGGTTTTCGGCGTAGATCGTGGTATGGGGTAACAGAAAATGATTCAGCGCACACCATGCCAGTAGCTCCATGGCCGAGTCGGCTCGATAGAGCGGGTGTTCGTGGTGGTCGTTAGGTGCTCCGACAAACAGTAGCCAGACGCAGTAATCCGGGGTGACTCTGGTTTCGCGCAACAACACACTGCCGAGATCATGATGCCGTGCGGGTACGGCCAGTACCGGGACTTTGCCATTATGCTGGCCGAACATCGACAAGATGCGACGGCCCAACACCACCAGCCTGCTGTTGAGCTGGTTGTCGGGCTTGAGTGACTGCTCGGCGAAACGGGTGATGATGCGACACGCCTTGCTGATGACCGCACCAAAACGTTCGTTATCCGCTACCGTGGGTGAAATATCGTCAAGACTTTGCGGGTCACCCAAACTGATCTGAGCCCGCCACTGACTGCGTTGTTCATCGTCATCGTCAGTAGTGTCGGCGAGGAACGATGGATTGCAGGTGTGGGTGATGGCGCGGCGAGCCAGTTTAGGCTCATCTTCAGTGGGGTGGTGTTGATCGAGCAACTCCAGCCGAAGCGTGTCGGGATCCAGCGTGCTGAAGTGGGCATTGTCTTGATACAAGGCCCGTTTGATGTTCAATGCCAGCCAGTTCACCTCCGGCCAACTGCGCAGATAGTCGGTTTTCTGTAACAGTTCCGGTAGTGTTTCCCACGGCCGTGTCAGTGCCTGTTCAAGGTCGCCAATCAGTTCTTCGATTAATGGCTCTGGTGAGTCAGGGATCAGTGGGCCGAAGTCGATTACGTCACCACCACGTATAAATCGTTTATGCAGTAACTCGCCGGTATAGGTGGCGTATTCGGCCTCCATCTCGGGAGGAAGAAACCACCACAACGGTGCGCGGCCCGCCACCCATAGAGCGCTCGCATAAAACGTGTCGGTACTGCACGGCAGGCCATGGGTAAGCGTCATTACCGACAGGTCCATGCCCATGTTTTGAGCCCAATCGGCGATCAGCGAACATTTCCCCATCAACAGCTTGCGGTCGCTTTTATCCATGTTGCTTTGTGGAACGACCAACAGGCGAAAGGAAGCGTCTCGAGGTCGAATCAGCTCGCCGGTCGATCCAAGCAAAAACAGGGCCTTAATCGAAAAAGAGCGCTGCGCGCGTTTGTCGTAGCGAAAGCTGCTGGCAATACCGGATGCGGCATTGAGTGTGTTGGTGGAGGGCGAGTACAGCGGAATGCCGGCGGGCGCATCGGTGTTGATGTACCCTGGTAGGGTGGGGTGGTTGATGTGAAAAAGGAGTGGTATCAGATCCAGTGTCGTCGCGTGGTTCGGCGGCAATGTGTCCTGTATGCGATGCAGACGATCCTGATGCAGGCACTGGAATCGGCGCTGTATGCGCTGCAGCTCTTTGCGACTAATATCACCTCGTTCAAATACCGCCGCCATGACTACATCATTATTATCTATCCGCAGTGCTCGGGCAGATAATCAAACTGCCTGAGCGGCAGGGGCCGGGAAATCCATTGACTCACAGGCGCGCTGGATCAGGCGTCGGCTGTCATCCCCTTTCTGCCAACAGGAAACCCCGAAATTTCCGGTCAAGGTGATGTCCTCACTGAATTCGTCGCGTACCGTGATGTTTTCCATTGCGGTGGCGATCTTGTGTGCCAAGGCGCTGGCAGGACCAATCGGTGTTTCAGGTAGCACCAGCATGAATCGGTTGTCGCTATCGCGTGCGACGAGGTCTGCCCAACGTAACTGGTCTTTTAGCATATGCGACAAGGTAACCAGCGCAGAGTCCGTTAGCGTGACCCTGCGGAAGCCATCGGCACCGGTAGTCACTTCCATCATGATGACCGATAGCGGGTTGTTGTAACGGCGACTGCGGGACACCTCCATGTCGAGTGAGCGTGTTAACGAATTATGATTGGGCAGTCCGGTTATCGGATCGGTGGTCGACAGATTGTCGACACGGTTTTGCAGCAGTACTTTTTCTTCGCGCAAGGTCATGGTTTCAGTGATATCGGTGTAGTAACGCACTTCGGCAACGGTGCTGGCACGACCGGACAATGATCGGGTCCAGCAACGCAGCCACTTTTCTTCTCCCGTGACTTCTTCGATATTCAGGATTTCACTCCGCGGTCCCAATGCCATGCGCAGATGTTTGGGTAAGTCATCCATCGTGTGGCCAATGAGTTTGTCGATTGATGTACCCAGCAGTTGTGCCAGCGCCGGGTTGGCTTCGCATATTTGACCTTTACGGTCGAGCAGCATGACGCCAAATGGGCAGGTTTCAAAAAGCTCCCCGATGGGGGTGTCCAAGGTTTCTTGTACGGCCATTTTCTGTTCCTGAATGAGTGGGTTAATTCACAGCCAATGTGGCTCGCGTGCTGCATCCTTTGACGGCAATATGGGCCAAACCTTTAGCTAATTCGCCGCGAAAACACGCGGATATTTAAGCCAATTATTGCCGGCGGGTACGCGAAATGACTGAACTCTTGGCTTGCATGGCCGACATGGCTATAGTGGGGTTAATCCAGTAGGTGTCAGGAAGTCGTGATGACAAGTTTTTTTCCGACAATTAGGGAGACAATGGATTTGGTTGGCGAGCCACAATTGTCGCCAGCGGAGCCATTATGGAAGCGTGTGCCAACACGCGATGACGATGGCCGGCCGGTCAGCGATTTCATGATGTTGATCCCGAAATTTCGGTCTTGGCCACAAGAAAGGGCCGAGCGGGCGGTGCTGGAGATTCAGACCGTGTTCGAGCAGTTCAGTCAGGTCGTGGTATTCGCCGACCTCAATCTCAAACTCAACCTTTTATGGGTTTCCGTCAAGAGTATTCCCGGGATCCAATTACAGGTCGTACACGCGGTCAGGCAGCGAGTACCCGAGGCGGTGCTTATTGGTAATCAGGCGGAGCTCATACTGGGCGAGCGGTTTCGTCGCCGTTGGTGGTAGGCCAGCCGGGCCTCATTATTTATCGTATTCTTCCGCGCGTCGTGCATCGCCGCGCACCCGATCGACTGGATAACGGTCTTCGTTAATCGCGATTTTTTCTTCAGCGGCTTGTATCAGGTCGACCCCGACACGGTCGGCACAGCGAATGGTATAGATCAGGATATCTGCAAGCTCCAGCGATACCTCGCGGCGTTTTTCATCATTCAATTGCAGGCTGGCTTCTTCACTCAGCCACTGAAAGTGTTCCACCAGTTCGGCGCACTCGGCAATCAATGCCATGGACAGATTCTTGGGCGAATGAAATTGCTCCCAGTCACGCTCGCGCGCAAACGCTGACAAGCGGCGGCGTAAATCCTCTAGGCTGTCACTCATGCAAGGTTCGCGCGGGCGCGCGCAATCGCTGCCTTAACCTGTGCGGGGGCGGTACCACCAATATGATCGCGTGCGGCCACCGAGCCTTCCAGGGTCAACACGTCAAACACATCGTCGCCGATCACATCGGAAAAACTTTGCAGCTCCTGCAATGAAAACTCGGACAAGTCCTTACCGTATTCAACGCCGTAGGCGACCGAGCGACCAACCACTTCATGTGCGTCACGAAACGGCATGCCTTTGCGCACCAGATAGTCGGCCAGATCGGTTGCGGTAGAGAACCCTGCCTTGGCCGCTTGATACAGCTTGTCTTTTCTCGGCTCAAGGTTCGGTATCAGGTCAGCAAACGCACGCACCGAGTTTTGTACCGTATCGATGGTATCGAACAGTGGTTCCTTGTCTTCCTGATTGTCACGGTTGTAGGCCAGCGGTTGACCTTTCATCAACATCAACAAGGCCATCAGGTTGCCGACGGTACGACCGGTCTTGCCACGCACCAGTTCCGGGATGTCCGGATTTTTTTTCTGCGGCATGATGCTCGAACCGGTGCAGAACGCATCGGGCAGGCGCACAAAATCAAACTGTGCCGATGACCACAGCACCAGCTCTTCAGAGAAGCGTGACAGATGGGTCATGATCAACGCCGCGCAGGCGCAGAACTCGATCGCGAAGTCGCGATCACTGACGCTGTCGAGTGAGTTCTCGCTCGGCCGATCAAAGCCCAGTTCTGCGGCCGTGAACTGACGATCAATGGCATAGGTTGTGCCGGCCAGCGCCGCCGCACCTAACGGGCTCACGTTCAGCCGCGTACGACAGTCCTGCAAGCGGC
>DTRM01000132.1 GCA_012965975.1 Chromatiaceae bacterium
CCTTCCATGGATTTCTTGGCCTTGTCACCGCCGCACTTGCCTTCACCGCATTTTCCTTCCATGGATTTCTTGGCCTTGTCACCGCCGCACTTGCCTTCACCACACTTTCCTTCCATGGCTTTCTTGGCTTTTTCACCGCCGCATTTACCTTCACCACATTTGCCTTCGGCGAGTTGCAGGTAGCCGGCGGAAAGATCGGTCATGCCAAATGGGTTGGTATCAGCTTGTGCAACTTGGATGCCGCCGAGACTGCACACAAGTGCAGCGCCCAAGGCGCCCGCGATCGGTTTCATTGAATGATTATCGGACATTGGTTTTCTCCTGATGGTATTTAAATAACAGTACACTCGGTACTGAGCATAATCCGCTGAGGTTTTTCGCAACTGCATGGTGCAATATCCCAGCACTACGGTCGGTGTAGACATTCGATGTTTCCGAAAGTTCGAAAACGGGAATAAATCTATAAAACGGGTAGCCTTTTCTATCGCCTAAGTATCAGGCTATAACCAATTTATAACAATTTTATCACGGGTTTATGTTTATTTGGTACGCGATCCTAGAGCTTTCTCAGGCACTCAAGATAATCGTGATCATCTGGTAGGCGGTTCTGTTTTTGGGCTTCCCACAGGGCCGTACCCAGACACTCCATCATTTCGTGTTCGAAGTCGTGCCGGTCATTGTATCGTTTTGCCAGCGCGTTGTAGATGTCGCTTATTCCCGACGGTTGATTAGTGCTGACTTGCTCGCGAATACTGATGTGCATAGCCATATGCAAAAAAGGGTTGGTGTTGCCCATTTCCGGCGTGTAGTCACGGTCAAGATTGGATTCGAGGTCGGCTAGCAAGGCATGGTATTCGGGATGCAAGTCAATCACATCGGCAACCAATGCCTCGAGGGGTTCGAGGATTTTTCCTGCCGCACGTTTTTTCCAGACTTGAAAGAAAAACTTTCGCAATTGGTTTCGGTCTTGTCCAAACATGGTCGGGGATCTCTGGGGTTACTCAAGCGTTTTCTGCTTGAACTCACACAGGTCTTCGATAACACAGGAGCTACATCGAGGCTTGCGTGCAATACAGGTGTAACGACCCAGAAGTATCAGCCAGTGGTGGGCATCGAGTTTGAATTCGTCCGGTACCAGCCGCAATAGCCGTTTTTCGACTTCATCAACGTTCTTGCCCGGCGCGATTCGTGTGCGGTTACCGACTCGAAATATATGCGTGTCTACGGCGATGGTTGGGTGGCCAAACGCCGTATTGAGAATCACATTGGCGGTCTTTCGACCGACACCCGGTAGTGACTCCAGCGCCTTACGGTCGTCCGGCACTTGACCGTCATATTGGTCGATGAGGATGCGACAGGTCTTGATGATGTTTGCGGCCTTACTGTTGTAGAGGCCAATGGTTTTAATGAAACCCTTCAAACCCTCCTCACCCAGTGCGTAGATGGAATCCGGGGTGTTGGCCATCGGATACAGACGTGCGGTTGCCTTGTTGACGCCCTTGTCGGTAGCCTGAGCGGAAAGAATCACGGAGATTAGCAACTCAAATTCACTGTCGTGATTAAGTTCGGTTTTAGGCGCTGGGTTTTCAGTACGCAGACGTGTGAAAATCTCAACCCGTTTGTCGCGATTCATGGTCAGGTCGTACTGGCAATGGGGGCGTTACTCACCTCGGGTTCATTGGCATGGCGAGCGTCGAGCCAGTTTTTCCCTGCGATGATAAAGCCAAGGCCGAAGAATGCGCCCGGAGGTAAAACGGCTAGCAGAAAACCAGTGTAGTCATCAATCAGGGTGATGGTCATTTGGCGACCGATGTCGCCAAACATAAGATGCGCATTCGCTAAAAACGTGCCTGAGCCGATAATCTCGCGCATGCCTCCAAGGAGTATCAGTATCAGCATAAAACCGGTGCCAACGGCAAGGCCATCCAGAGCCGATATCCCCACTGGATTACGTGAAGCGAACGCTTCTGCTCGACCGATAATGGCACAGTTGGTCACGATCAACGGGATAAAGATGCCCAGTATTTTATACAGATCATGGAAGAACGCATTCATTATCAGCTCAGCTGCCGTTACAAATGAGGCAATGATCAATACAAATATCGGCAGGCGCACCTCGGGTCGTAGCTGATTCCGAATCAGTGATACACAGCTGTTTGACGCGAGTAGCACCAGCGTGGTGGCGAGGCCCAGTCCAAAGCCATTGATCGCGGTGTTGGTTACGGCGAGTAATGGGCACAGACCCAGAAGCTGCACCAAGGCGGGATTATTGGTCCACAGGCCACTGCGGGTAATTTCTGTGGCAGACAAGGGCATGACTAATTTTCGTCCTCTTCGGATTCGGGGGCCGCAAACAAGGCGTCCCGACGTTCCTTATAATACAGTAGCGTATTTTTTACTGCCTTGACGATGGCTCGGGGCGAGATGGTCGCCCCGGTGAGTTGGTCAAAGTCGCCGCCATCACGTTTCACCTTCCAGAGTTCTTCTTCTGGGGACTCCAAGCTGGTACCGGGGAACTGCTGTATCCAATCGGATCGTTCCGCTTCAATGCCATCCCCTAGGCCCGGCGTTTCTTTATGTGAGATGACGCGCACGCCGACGAGTGAGCCATCGTCGAGTATTGCGACCAGCAATTTGATGCGACCATTGTAGCCATCCGGTGCGATCGGGCTGAGGACGACGGCGACCGGTTGCCCACCCTTGCGTGCGCGGTACACGGTCATGGGTTCAATAGTACCAAGAAAGTAATCGTTGGGAATGATCAAGGTGTCTTCTTGCAGGTCGTTGTCATAGGTGGATTTTGGAATTAGCACATTAAGGCTGGCGAGCAGGGCCAGTCGCTCATTCTCGAGAATCCTGTCTTCGGTGTTATCGAACGTGACGGCAACCAGGGCACTGCCGAGCAGCGCAAAGGCACCGAGCAAGGCCGCAGGTTTGACCATGTGACCAGCCATGGAGTCAGGAACCCCTGTCTTCGCCGAACACGCGCGGCCGGGTAAAATAGTCGATTGAAGGTGCGGCGAGATTCATCAGCAATACGGCGAATGCGACGCCATCGGGATACCCGCCCCAAGTACGGATGACGAAAATCAGGATGCCGACGCAGGCTCCGAAAAGCAGACGCCCCTTGGCGGATGCGCAACCACTAACGGGATCGGTGGCGATAAAGAATGCACACACGACCGCGCCGCCCGAAAAGATGTGGAACAGCGGCGTTGGGTGGGCATCCGGATTGGTGAGATAAAACAGCAGTGAAATGGTGAACAGGCTGCCGAGTACCGCCACCGGAATATGCCAGGTGATTATGCGTTTGTACAGTAGCCAAAGGCCGCCGACGAAAAACCAGTTGCCAACCCACTCCCAGCCACGACCACCAAAGTCACCGAACAGGATATTACTGCGGATCTCACCGATCGTATCCATCAAGCCGAGTCGGGTTTTCATCAGGTCAAGCGGTGTCGCGGCGGTGACGGCATCCCAAGGTAGTTGGTCGGGCAGGCTGCCAGCAAAGGTAACGACCAGTGTGTCCCACAGTCCGAGTGGATGCTCGGCAATCATACTTGGCGGAATCCACTGGGTCATTTCGCGTGGAAATGAAATCAGCAAGGCAGCATAACCCGCCATGGCGGGGTTGAACGGATTAAATCCGAGCCCACCAAACAGCTGTTTGGTGATAATAATGGCAAACAAACTGCCAGTCACGGTGAGCCACCAGGGCGCTAACGGGGGTAGAGCCAGTGCAAGTAACACCGCAGTAACGACAGCGCTGAGGTCATGTAGAGTGGCGCGTGCATCGCCTCCTCTGGATCGGATCATCATTGCTTCCGCACCGGTCGCAGTGACAATGGCAATGACAATGTTAAACCATACACCCCAGCCAAAGAACCAGATCATTGCAATCGCACCGGGGATCAAGCCCAGCAGTACATGCAGCATGACCCTATGTACGCTCGCAGTGGGTTGCAGGTGCGGCGATGTATCAAGCTCGAACTTCATGAATCCGGCTCCGAAACATTCGCTTTTTGCTTGTTAATGGCGACTTTTTTCTTGCGCATGCGTTCGTCACGTTCGAGCTTTTCTCTTTGCAGGCGATCGTCGCGGGCTTGATGACGATCTCGGGCCTGATCAGAACGCTGCTTTTCCAGATTCCGTTGACGCAGAGAGGATTTCGCAAAGCGATAATATTCAACCAGTGGTATATGGCTGGGACACACCTGCGAACAACAGCCACATTCAATACAGGCCGACAAGTGATGTGCCTCGACCTGTTCCCAGTTCTGCGCTCGGGTGTACCAGAACAACTGTTGTGGTAACAACTGAGCTGGACATACTCGCTCACATTCACCGCATCGAATACAGGGTAGGGTCGGGCGATATTGCCCAAGGTCAGAGGGACCAGCGACGAGAATACAATTAGTCGCCTTGACCACAGGCACTACATCGCTGGCGATTGCAAAACCCATCATCGGGCCACCCATGATTAACCGCTTGGCATTGCCAGTGTAACCGCCGGCGGCCTCGATCAACGAGGCGAATGAACTGCCAATTCTTGCCTCAAAGTTACGCGGGCTCGCGCATCCGGTTCCGGTCACGGTAACAATGCGTGAGGTCAGTGGCTTGCCGAGGCAAATGGCCTGATAGACCGCTGCGGCCGTGCCGACATTGTGGCATACGACTCCGAGATCTTGGGGTAAGCCTTTTTCCGGGACTTCTTGTTTCAGCAAGACCTTGATCAACTGGCGCTCACCGCCCGCAGGATAAAGGCTTGGCACCTCGATGATGTCAATATCCGTCGCATCGAGTTCTTGTTCCGCAAGGCGCAAGGCGGCGATGGCTTCCTGTTGACAGTCCTCAACACCGATAATGCATTTGTCCAGTTGTAAGGCGTGAGCGATGATGCGTGCGCCGACGATGACTTCACTCGCGCGTTCGCGCATTAGCATGTCATCACTGCTGATAAAGGGCTCACATTCTGCACCGTTTATGACCAGCGTATGAAGTGACTGATTTGGTTGGGGTGCCAGTTTTGCTCCGGTTGGGTAGACGGCACCACCGAGTCCGACAATACCGGCATCTTCAATGCGGCGACGAATGTTGTCGGCACTAAGTGCGCGATAATCGCGGGTCGTTTCGTTGTCCGTCACCCAGTTGTCATCACCATCGGCCTCGATCACGATGCAGCTTGCATCCATGCCGGAAGGATGTGCGATCGGGTAGTCTGCGATGTCGACCACTCGGCCCGATGTGGAGGCATGGGTGGGTGCGCTGAGATGCCCGTTGGCGCGCGCGATGGTTTGACCGCGCAATACTTTGTCACCTATCGACACACAGGCGACGGCTGGTTCGCCGATATGTTGGTTGAGAGGGATAATCACACGACCAGGGATCGGCGCCTGTTCGATCGGTCGACCGCGGGTATGGGTTTTGTTTTCGGGCAGGGCAATCCCACCGTAGAAATGTGCGAGGCGATCTGATGATTCCATCGTCTATCCCTGTAGTGCCCGTGGCTCAGGCCACGACCACGCATCCAGACCGGTATCGCGCGGAATAACGTAAATGCATTCGACTGGGCATGGCGGAATACACAAATCACAGCCGGTACATTCATCCTTGATGATGGTGTGCATCTGCTTGGTCGCACCGACAATCGCATCCACGGGACAGGCCTGTATGCACAGCGTGCAACCAATACAAATTTTCTCATCTATGATGACGACGGTTTTGATCGATTCCTCTCCATGGGACTCGTTGAGTGGTTTTGGTTCCCGTCCCAGTAACTCTGCCAGCGCCACGATGCCGGGTTGGCCACCGGGGGGGCACTGATTAATATCAGCCTCACCATCGGCAATCGCCTCGGCATAGGGTCGACAGCCAGGATAGTCGCATTGTCCGCATTGGGTTTGTGGCAACAGGGCATCTATTTGATCCACAACCGGGTCGCCTTCGATGTGGAAATGTTTTTCCGCGTAACCGAGCAGCAGGCCAAACAGGATGGCGAGCAGCGTCAGAACAACGATGGCGCTCAGAATCACTACTTCACCAAACCCGCGAAGCCCAAAAATGCCATGGACATTAGTCCGGCGGTGATCAGCGTAATCGGTGCGCCCTGGAATACCTGAGGAACGTCGGACACCGTGATGCGTTCACGCAGGGCGGCAAACAGCACTAGGACCAACGAAAATCCCAGTGAAGCTCCGAATCCAAAAATAGCGGATTCGAGAAACCCGTGTTGCTCCTGGATATTTAACAGCGCGACGCCGAGAACCGCACAGTTAGTCGTGATCAGAGGTAGATAAATACCGAGAATTTCGTACAGCAATGGGCTGCTTTTGTGTACGACCATTTCAGTGAACTGGACAACAACAGCAATGACCAGGATGAAGGCGATGGTGCGCAAGAACTCCAGTTCCAGTGGTATCAGAAAATACTCGTTTACCATGTAGCTGCACACGGACGACAGGGTTAGCACAAAGGTCGTTGCGAAACCCATGCCGATGGCGCTCTCGAGTTTGCGCGACACACCCATGAATGGACACAGCCCCAGGAACTGGACCAACACAAAGTTGTTGACCAGTACGGTGCTGATAATAATGAGAAAATAGTCCGTCATCCCTGTAACCGATCAAGAAATTTTTTGGCAAAGGCAACCAATTCAGGTTGATAGTGCAGTTCGCCAGACAGCGGGCTGTCTTGAAACAGTCTCATGGCTCCGGCAATAGCACCGACTCGGTACCAGAAAGGCACAGGTTGTTGCGGTAGCATCTCGACTCCGTAGTTCAGGGTTCCGTCGTCATGCATAAGATATAGCGCTACGTTGATACGGGCTTGTTTCGCGTAGCGGGTACTCTTGGAGCCCCAATGCAGAATACGTGAATTCCAACCCAATATCGCGCCGGCATCAACGGTTAGTGCGCGAATACTTTGGAACTGCTCAGGCGCTATATCGCGAGACTTGAGATTTCCCGGTACATTGGGATCGAGGTGGGTAGGTAATACATACATGCAACCGTTCATCGCAGTAGCATCAGTAAAAGGTATCCACAGCGTCAGGTGTTTGGGTCGGCCGTCGGGTTGCAGTGAGTCTGGATCGGTGAGGTCGCGGTGTGGCCCCCAGCCCTGACTGGATCCGCTGGGGCCGACGT
>DTRM01000133.1 GCA_012965975.1 Chromatiaceae bacterium
GTGGCGGTGGCATGGTGCTATGGCTACGCAACCATTCACTGGATGATATTCTCACTGACACTGGATTAATTGCGGCGTTTGGTAACGACAATATCCGCTATGTGAACAGCACTCTGGCTGATTAAACCCATCAGGAATAACAGGGCAAATACTATGAAAATACGACACTGGTTAATCGGGATTCTGCTGACGCTCGTCACACTGACTGGTCAGGCCGCCGAGCAACTCAAATATCGCGCGGTACTTCAGGTCAGCGAAGACAGCATCGACAAGATGGTGCTTGCGTTAAACAGCGCTCGCAACCTGCAGCATACGTTTGGCCCAGAGAATGTTGATATCGAAATCGTTGTCTACGGCGATGGCATCACTGGACTGAAATACTATGCGCCAATTCCAATTGCTGACAAGGTCAAGGAAGTCACGACCGAAGGCGTCCGCATCGTGGTCTGCGAGATCGCAATGCGCTCACATCGACTGCGCCCCTCCGACATGCTGGAACAAGTACGCTACGTACCTTCAGGTGTGGCCGAGATTGTTGATAAGCAAACGGCCGGCTGGTCTTACATTAATCCTTGAACCTCTGAACAGTGTTATAGGCCCTAGAGAACAACTATGCGCGCATTCCTGACATCATTAACTTCGCTCGTTGCGACGATGTGTATTCTGGCCTCCAGCTCCGTCGTATCGGCGGGTACCGGAGAAATCACCCTGATTCATATGGGTGATCCTCACGGGCATCTGATACCTCGACCGAATATGCGCGAAAGCGATCCTGATTTCGGCAAAAAAGTCGGCGGACTGGCGTTTCTCTTTGACCAAATCGAAAAGATTCGTGCGCGCCGACCGAACACCCTGCTGGTCAACACCGGCGACACGGTTCAAGGGTCTGCTGAGGCCTTGTACACGTCCGGCGATGCAATGGTGGAGATCCTAAACGAGTTTGGTATCGACGCGTTTGCGCCGGGCAACTGGGACTTTGTCTATGGCAGTGCTCGATTCGTCGAACTGTTTGGCAAAGACAAACCGCTGGTTAACTGGAATACCCTCGCCGCTAATCTGTATTACGCGACGCTCTATGAATATCCGGAAACGCCCTATGCCGCCAAGGCAGGTACCCGGGTTACCCAGCCATGGATCATCTACGAGACCGGTGGTGTGCGCGTGGGCTTAGTGGGTCTCGCAGCGGATCGTGGGCCACAGGCAGTCAGCACCATGACCATGGAAGGGTTTTACCTGACCCCGGGTGAAGAAGAACTGGCCGATGCGGCGCGTTTGCTGCGCGACGAGGAAAAATGCGATCTGGTCGTACTGATCTCAGAACGTGGTATCGCCGCCAATCTTGAGTTGGTCGAGGTGATTCCCGGTATCGATATCGTGCTGTCATCGGATATGCATGAGGAGACCCATAAAGTACTGGTCGCCAAGTCCGGTACCCTGCTGGTAGAAGAAGGTCAGGACGGCACCATGCTGGGTGAACTCACTGTTCGTGTAAAAGACGGCAAGCTCAAGGACTGGGACTTTACCGCTCACCGTATCAACGAAGACAACAATCAGGCACACCCCAAAATTCAGGCGATGATCGACAAGATTCGTGCGCCGTTTGTTAAGGGCGTTCTATTCGAACCTCACGTCAATCCGATGAACGCCTCCGTGCTGCGTACACCTATCGATACCGTGATTGGACACACCAAGAAGGCTCTGCACCGATCCAACTTCAGTGATGCGAAACAAATGCCGGCGGTAATTGAAGGGTCCTCCCACGACTTCCTTGCCGATGCGTTTCGTGGTGCCTGTGAATCCGAAGTCGGCATGATTCGCGGCTTTCGTTATGGCACGCACATCGCTCCGGGGCCAATTTTGCTGGAAGACATCTATCACTACATTCCCATTGGTCCGCAGATTGCCTGCGGTCTAATATCCGGTGACGACATGCGCCTGATGATTGAGCGCGGCGCACAAGGCTCGTTGACCCAATGGGTCGGTGGCTGGGGTGGTGGCTGGATCATCGCCTTCTCTGGTATCACCTATGACCTCGATCCGTACAAGGAGTTTGGCTTTCGCGCATCCGACATCCGCGTCAATGGTGAGAAACTTGATACCGCTAAGTACTATCAGGTTGCCGGCTATTGGTATCTCGACGATGCGGGCAAAATCAATCGCTCACAGGCGTTAAACATCAAGGTACTGCGTGGCCCCAATGGTGGCATTGTCGATGCGACTGCCGTGGTCGCTGTATACCTGCGCTCGCTTCCGAGCCATACCGCCGACCCGGATCTGAATCGCATCACACTAACCAGACCGTTACCGGAACCGATTGGCCCGAACCGCGAAATCCAGCCACTTGCCGGTGTGATTCGCCATCAGTATCTGCTCGAACCCGACAAACATGATGACGAGGTCGCGTCGTTGTCTGCCCATTATCACGGCACTGTGGATTAACCCCACAGGCCCATTGAACACAGGAATCAGGACTTAAGGACTTAACATGGTCGAATTATTTGCAACCCAAGTTGTGCGCTGGCGCTTCGTGCTGGTCGTTGTCATGCTAGGACTGGTCGCGCTTGCTGCAAGCGGTGGCCGTTTTCTCACCCTGACCAGCGACTATCGCGTGTTTTTTGGCGAAGACAATCCGCAGTTAAATGCGTTTGAAAACCTGCAGAACACCTACACCAAGAACGACAACATATTGATTGTTGTGGCACCAAAAAATCATAAGGTGTTCACGCGTGACGTGCTCTCTGCGGTTGAAGAAATCACCGACGCCGCCTGGCAAACCCCCTATTCCTTGCGCGTGGATTCGATCACCAATTTCCAGCATACACGCGGTGAGGACGATGATCTGATTGTTGAGTCGTTGGTTGAAGATGCCCAAGGACTGTTCGATAACGACCTTGAGCGAATAAAAAACATTGCGCTTAACGAACCTCTTCTGGTTCACCGCCTGATCTCAACCAGCGGGGACGTCACCGGCATCAATGTCACCATTCAGGTACCGGAGATCGACGTGACCAAGGAGATCCCCGAGGTTGTGGGACACGTGCGTAAGTATCTCGAAGGCTTCCGTGCCGAACATCCCGATTTGGAGATTTATCTGACCGGAACGGTGATGATGAACAACGCCTTTCCGGAAGCCGCCAAGGCCGATGCAAAATCCCTGGTACCGATGATGTTTCTGGTGGTTGTCGTGACCCTGTGGCTGTTGTTGCGCTCAATTTCGGGTGTGTTCGCCACCGTGGTTATTGTGATCAGTGCTATTGGTATCGCGATGGGACTGACGGGCTGGGTTGGCATGACGCTGACACCGCCCACCGGCAGTGTGCCCACCATTATCCTGACGCTAGCGGTCGCCGACTGTGTTCACGTGCTCTCCAGCTTTCTGCACGAGATGGGACTAGGCCGCGACAAGAAAGCGGCCATGATCGAATCGATTCGACTCAACTTCCAACCCATCACGCTCACCAGTCTTACCACGGCGATTGGCTTTCTCAGCATGAACTTCAGTGATGCACCACCGTTCCGCGACGTCGGCAACATGGTCGCCACCGGTATTATCGCGGCGTGGATTCTGTCGCTGGTATTACTACCCGCACTGATGACCATACTGCCGGTTCGCGCGCGCAAGGCAACAAGCCTTACCAGCACCGGCATGCAAAACCTAGGTGAGTTTGTGATTCGTAATTCCAATATGTTGTTCTGGTCGATTCTGGCGATGGCAACGGTTCTCGCCCTTATGATTCCCAAGAATGAGATGAACGATCAATTCGTGGAGTATTTCGATGAAAGTATCGAGTTTCGTTCGGCGACAGACTTCGTCACCGACAACCTGACCGGCATCTATACCATCGACTATTCCCTCAGCTCAGGTGAGGCCGGTGGCCTGAATAATCCGGAGTTTCTGCTCAAGGTTGAGGAATTTGCCAACTGGTATCGGGAACAAGCAGGCGTAATACATGTCAATGTATTCACAGACATCATGAAGCGCCTCAACATGAACCTTCATGGTGACGACGAATTCTACTATTCGATTCCCGAGGAACGGGATCTCGCGGCACAGTATTTGCTGTTGTATGAAATGTCTCTGCCCTATGGCCTGGATCTGAATAACCAGATTGATATTGATAAATCGGCTACCCGAATGAATGTAACGGTTGAAAATCTGACCACCAACGAACTGCTCAATCTGGAGACATTGGGCCGCCAATGGCTGGCTGAAAACGCACCAGAGTCCATGCAGACAGAAGGTGCCAGTCCGGCTATTATGTTTGCGAATATCGGTAAGCGAAATATGCGCAGCATGTTAAGCGGCACGGTGCTGGCGTTGATCTTTATCTCGTTGATTCTGATCGTCGCGTTCCGCTCCGTCAGTATTGGCTTGATTAGTCTGATCCCAAACCTGTTGCCTGCTGCGGCGGCCTTTGGCGTGTGGGCAATGATCATTGGTGAAGTCGGCCTCGCGCTGTCCGTAGTGGTTAGTATGACGCTGGGCATCGTGGTGGATGACACGGTACACTTTTTGAGCAAGTACCTGCGTGCTCGCCGTGAAAAAGGGCTCGGAACGGATGACGCGCTACGCTATGCTTTTTCAACCGTGGGCACCGCACTGTGGGTTACAACGATTGTATTGGTCGCAGGATTTTCCGTCCTCGCCTTTTCGACTTTCAAGATGAATTCTGGCATGGGACTGCTCACCGCGATTACGATTGCGCTTGCGCTGATTATCGACTTTTTATTCCTACCACCTTTACTCATGAAACTTCAGGAGAACGAATAAAATGAGAATGCTGATTACTGGACTCTTGGCACTGCTTCCACTGCTGGGTCACGCCGAGACCGCCGAAGAGAAAGGCTTCGCTATTGCGGTCGAAGTCGATGCGCGTGATACCGGTTATATTAACTCCACCGCCGAAATGAAAATGACCCTGACCAATCGTCAGGGACAATCGAGTATTCGCGAAATGCGTTCAAAAACTCTTGAAGTGGACGGCGATGGGGACAAGAGCCTGATGATATTTGACCGCCCACGCGACGTTAAGGGCACCGCCATGCTGACCTTTACACATAAGGAAGGGGCTGACGATCAATGGCTGTTTCTGCCGGCGTTGAAGCGCGTGAAACGTATTGCATCGAACAATAAATCTGGTCCATTCATGGGCAGTGAGTTCGCCTACGAAGACCTTTCCTCACAGGAAGTTGAAAAATACACCTACCAGTATCTTCGCGACGATTCAATCAACAATGTCCCTGTCTTTGTTATCGAACGCTATCCGACCGACAAGAAGTCCGGCTATACACGCCAGATTGTCTGGACCCATCAGACTGAGTACAGGGCCGAAAAAATTGAATACTTCGACCGTAAGAACTCGGCATTGAAAACGTTGATTTTCAGCGATTACAAACAGTATCTGGATCAATACTGGCGGGCCCACACCATGTCGATGACCAATCACCTAACGGGCAAAAGTACGGTTCTTGAATTCAGCGACTACAAGTTTCGCGAAGATCTAAATGATCGCGACTTCGACAAGAGTTCACTGAAACGAGCCAAATAGGCACCGTATTGACTGGACGTTAATTGTTCCTGTCAATACGCGAGCTATCCGCTACAATTAACCCTGATAGTCCATCAGGGAATTCCCAATAATGAAAAAATCAGCACGATTAGTGTGTTTCGCACTGGCCTCATCGGTCAGTCCGCTGCAAGCCGGGGCCGGCGAGCTCTCTGGCTATGTTGCCGTAGAGGCGCTGGGCTTTGTCGAGTCTCCCGCCGCTGGCGCGACGTCAATGCAACATGATGGATATGTGTCCCTGTCCGCCGAGCCCGAATACTATACCGACTGGAATAATGGCGATAATAGCCTGACCTTTAGCCCGTTCGTGCGCATCGACGGTCACGACAGTGAACGCACCCACTTTGATATTCGCGAGCTGAGCTGGACACAGGTTGCCGATGATTGGGAAATGCGGGCTGGCATTGCCAAGGTCTTCTGGGGAGTGACTGAGGCAGCCCATCTCGTCGATATCATCAATCAGACTGATCTAGTCGAAAATGGCGATGGCGAAGACAAGCTGGGACAACCGATGGTCGACCTCACGCTGATACGCGATTGGGGCATTGTCGATGTATTCATACTACCGGGCTTTCGCGAGCGTACCTTTGCAGGCGACGAGGGTCGCCCGCGCAGTTTACTGACTGTTGACACCGACGCAGCTGAATACGAGTCCGCCGCCGAAGACAAACGCGTTGATTTTGCGATTCGATGGGCTCACTCCGTGGGTGACTGGGATATTGGTATTGCGCATTTCTCCGGCACCAGTCGTGAACCTCGATTTCGAACCCAACTCGGAGGACCCGGCGGTATGACTCCGGTTGGCCTCGTACCCGTCTACGAGATCATTGATCAAACCAGTATCGACGTCCAAGCCTCCATGGGCGGATGGCTATGGAAGCTGGAAGTTGTTTCGCGCAGTGGTCAGGGCGAACGCTTTACGGCAGCGGCCGGCGGATTCGAGTACAGCTTGGTGGGCATATTCGAATCCAATACCGACCTGGGTTTGATTGCCGAGTATTTGTTTGACGACCGCGGCGACACACCGCGCGCGCTTCAGGATGGACTGTCTTCGGCCTCCGCATTCCAAGACGATCTGGTTATCGGCAGCCGCTGGGCCTTCAATGATATTGACAGCAGTGAAATACTCGCCAGCGTCATCATTGATCTGGAAGGAAATGGCTACAACTACAGCGTAGAAGCCAGCCGACGCTTCGGCGACAACTGGAAACTGTCAATGGAAGCCCGCGGCGTCGCTGACCTCCCCGACGACTACAACGGCGTCCTGCTATCAGTAAAAGACGACAACCGCCTCCGCGCCGAACTCGCCTATTACTACTAGCAGGCTACTAGCAGAGCTAGCAGGGTCAGACCCGGATAACACTTTGAAATTACTAATATTAATTTCCACATAGGACGATTTTGAGACTTTAGAGCACTGTTTTCAGGGATAAAACTATCGCTTCAAGGAGGAAGCACATGCCAAGAGTACGTCGATACTTTCAAGCCGGATATGTCTGGCATATCACCCATCGCTGTCATCAGCAGCAGTTTTTATTGAAGTTTGTCCAGGATCGTC
>DTRM01000134.1:0-3018 GCA_012965975.1 Chromatiaceae bacterium
AAAGAAGGGTTCAAACATTTTTTCCGCGATCTCGTCGGCGATCAGAACCCCGGTATCGATGACGTCGAGTACGATCTGGTTATCCGCCCCTTGATGCGCGTGTACCTTGACACTCAAGGGTCGTTGGTACGCGGTGCCATGATGGTTGGCATTGGAACACAAATTCTCCAGTATTCGATAGAGATGAGTGGGATCAAAATTAATAGCCGTAAGACCGGACTCGGTTTTTATCGATGGGCGAGGTAGTGCTGTATCGCCTGCATCGGAAACCTGGTCACAAAACATATTCAGCCACGCATCCAGATTCAGTGGTTGCGGCGCAGGTGTTTGGTCGCGCGACATGGACAGGATTCTGTCGACGATTTCATCCAGTCGTTGGCAGTGGTTGGTGATGATCTCGGTGAGTCGCCGGTCATTGGGTACGACGTCCTTGGATTCCGCTAGCAACTGTGCCGCGTGACTGATCGCGCCCAGCGGGTTGCGTATTTCGTGCGCAATGGTAGCGCTAAGGTGACCGAGACTCGCAAGCTTCAGTTGCTGCGCGTGTTGTGTGACCAGATAGTTGTCATCCAGAAATATCAGTACGGTGGATTGTTTGTGGTCGCCGATTCTCTGGAAGCGGCAGATCAACCGTTTGTCGCCGTGCTCGACGATGACCGGATCGCTACGACTGGTTGCGCGCCAGATCTCCAATTCCTCATTCAGCTTGTTGCTGAGTCGCTCGAGGCTAGTGCCTTCCTGTTGGACTGGACATTGCAATAGTTGCCATGCCGATGAGTTTCCCAGTAGTAGCTGATCATCGTGATCAACCGCGAGTACGCCGGACTCCATCCGATCGATGATGTGTTCGTTCAGTTGTTCCAGACTGCTGAGTTCAGATTGTTGACGCACGGCGACGGCTTCGACGACCCGGAGCCGGGTTCCCGCCAATTGGGCCAGCATCGTGACTGCAAAAAAAGCCACCCCGAGAAGCCCCGAGTAGGTGTAATTCACCTGCGATTCAAGCGTATGCAGCTGCGTATAGAGTTGTTCACTCAACAAGGCGATGCTGGATAGTGCCGCCATGGCTAAGGCGTTTCTTCTGTCCAGCAATAGACTGCCGCCTGACAGTGAGACCAGCAGGAGTATGCCCAGGCCACTACTGGCACCACCGCTGGCGTGAACCAGTAAGCTGATGGTGAGAATATCGACCACCAGGGCGCCGCCAATCTGGTTGCTGATACTGCCGATCTCGCGTACCAGACACAGCATGGAAAATACAACCAGACACAGATAGATACCGGACACGCTTTGGTAGAGCATCGGATCGGCTTGGCCAAGCCCCAATGCATCGCCGGCGGTTAAGCCAATCACGATCAATACCGTGGCCAGTATCATGCGGTAGCCATGAAAGGCGTATAAGGTTTGGTTTGCAGTGGTGTCGCGAGCAGGGATCAAGGTACTCATTTTCCCGTTGATTTCAATTACTTGGCCCAAATAGGGCTAACTTAAGTGTTATCGGCTCAAGCGGGGTATACCTTTATATGTAAATGAGGGGGGAAGGCGTCAGTCGGAATCGCTGGCGCTGAGATGCTCGATACTGCAAAAGAAGCGCTCGCCCTGGGCGATGGCGTCTTTTTTGGGGATATGGGTGCCGCAGTGGGCGCAGCGTACCGTGGCCTTGTAATCACCCGAGGGCGGCTTGGGTTTGCGTCGCGACAGCAGGTGTCGAACGATCAAAATAATACCGATGACGGCAACGGCGATGAGGAGAGTGCGACCCATGCACAGAAGTCTCGCCGTTTGCGGTTGTGCTTGCAAGCGGTCTGGTTGTATCGTGTGCATCCAAGACTATGAATTTGCACGAATATCAAGCCAAAGACCTGTTTCGACGGTACCAGATTCCGGTGCCTGCGGGCGCGGTTGTGAGCAGCCCGGAAGAGGTTACCGCGGCGCTGCAGGGATTATCGACCGCACCGTGGGTAGTCAAGGCACAGGTGCATGCCGGCGGGCGCGGTAAAGGTGGCGGTATTCAAGTCGTCGCCGACGACGTCGAGTTGGGTGCAGCGGTGGTGGCGCTACTGGGGTCGCAGCTGGTGACGCCACAGACCGATGCCGTCGGACTACCGGTTAACACCGTACTGATTGAAGAGGCCACCGCGATTGAGCGTGAGCTGTATCTGGGTCTGCTGATTGATCGAGCGGAAAAGAAGCTGGTGGTGATGGCGTCGGCGGCCGGGGGTATGGATATTGAGGCGGTGGCGGCATCGACCCCAGACAAGATTCTGACCGCAGTGATTGATCCAGTGACCGGTTTGCAGGGTTATCAAGTGCGTGATATCGGCTTTGGTTTGGGGCTATCCATGACTCAGATCCGTCAGTTGCATCCCTTGTTGATGGCTCTGGAGCGGTTGTTTCATGAGCAGGATGCATCTTTGGTCGAAATAAACCCTCTGGTGATCAATAAAAATGGTGATCTGCTAGCACTGGACGCGAAGATCAATCTGGATGACAGCGCGGTGTATCGCCACGCCGATTTTCAGTCACTGCAAGACCCTTCGCAGGAAGATACGCGGGAAGCCAAGGCCCAGTCGCTGGGACTGAATTACATTACCTTGGACGGCAATATTGGCTGTCTGGTCAACGGCGCTGGTTTGGCCATGGCGACCATGGATTTGGTGCAACTGGAGGGGGGCAAGCCTGCCAATTTCCTTGATGTGGGCGGTGGCGCGACGGCAGAACGGGTGGCCGAGGCGTTCAAGCTGATACTCTCGGATGCCAAGGTCAACACGATTTTAGTCAATATCTTTGGCGGTATCGTGCGCTGTGATTTAATCGCCGAAGGTATCCTCGCGGCGGTGCGACAGGAAAAACTGGACGTTCCGGTCATCGTGCGGCTTGAAGGCACCAACGTGGAACTTGGTAAGCAGCTGATCGCTGACAGCGGTCTCGATGTGATCGTAGCCGACGACCTTACCGATGCAGCAACACAAGCGGTGCAACTCGCGGGTACTCGCGCATGAGTATTTTGATCGACAT
>DTRM01000134.1:3028-3714 GCA_012965975.1 Chromatiaceae bacterium
GGGAAGCAGGGCAGCTTTCATGCCGAGCAGGCGATTGCCTATGGCACCCGGGTGGTGGGTGGAGTGACACCGGGCAAAGGTGGCGGCATGCACATGGACCGACCGGTATTTAATACGGTGCGCGATGCCGTGGCCGCGACCGATGCCAATGCGAGCATGATCTATGTGCCGGCCGCGTTTGCGGCAGATGCCATTTTAGAAGCTGCCGCGGCCGGTATCGCCGTGATTGCCTGTATCACCGAAGGTATACCGGTACTCGATATGCTCAAGGTCAAGGCGGCCTTGCAAGGCAGTGGCGTATACGTGATCGGACCGAACTGTCCCGGCTTGATTACCCCGGGGCAGTGCAAGCTGGGCATTATGCCCGGATTTATTCACCAACCGGGTTCAGTGGGTGTCGTGTCGCGCTCGGGTACGCTGACCTATGAAGCCGTGCATCAGACCTCGCAGGTGGGGCTGGGTCAGAGTACCTGTGTGGGTATTGGCGGCGATCCGATTCAAGGCATGGATTTTATCGATTGCCTGAGTTTGTTTGAGGCCGACCCGGAGACCAGCGGGATTATTATGGTGGGTGAAATTGGGGGTTCTGCTGAGGAGTCGGCGGCGGCCTATATTCATGACCATGTCAGCAAGCCGGTGGTTGCCTACATCGCCGGCGTGACCGCGCCCAAGGGTAAGCGCATGGG
>DTRM01000134.1:3785-21775 GCA_012965975.1 Chromatiaceae bacterium
GCAAGTTTGCCGCCCTCGAAGAGGCGGGAGTGACCACGGTGCGTTCGCCTGCGGCAATGGGTCGCGCGATGGCTGAGTTGCTGAACGGTTAGCCTGTCCTGATGTCCTGTCGCATAGTCATGGCACAGCTCAACCTGTGGGTAGGTTCGCTGGCAACCAACGCCAACACGATCCTCGCCGCGATCGAACGTGCGCGCGATGAACTGCAGGCCGATGCCATCATTTTTCCAGAACTGACACTGACCGGCTATCCGCCGGAGGATCTGTTATTGCGCCCGGGTTTTTTGCGTGACGTCGAAGCAACACTGCAACGGATTACTGAGTCGGTTGCCGGTGTTGATGTGATCGTCGGTTACCCTGAATCCGACGCCGACCAGTTATATAACAGTGCCTGTTTATTGCGCGATGGCAAACGCGTGTCGGTGTATCGCAAGTGGCATTTGCCGAACTACAGTGTGTTCGATGAGAAGCGCTACTTTCACGAGGGTAATCAACCCTGTGTGGTGACGATTGCGGAGGTGCCGGTTGGGATTACCATTTGCGAAGACATTTGGTATGAAGAGCCGGCTCGCGCTGCGGCTGATGCCGGGGCGCGCTTGCTGATTAACATGAATGCATCGCCATTTGATCGCGACAAATTTTCGCAGCGGCAGAAAACCCTGTTCGATCGTACCCGCTCCGTGGGCCTGCCGGTTTTGTATGTCAATCAGGTGGGTGGCCAGGACGAGTTGGTGTTCGACGGCGGCTCATTGGTGGTCGCTGCCGATGGCGGCGTGGTGCAACGAGGCCCGGTGTTTGATGAGGCCCTGATCGTGGTGGATATCGATACTGACGGTAGCCCACTGCTGTCGCCAGAGACGCCGGATTCGGCGGCCGACGATGTCGATGAACTCGCCTGTGTGTACCGAGCATTGGTGATGGGCACACGAGACTATATTCACAAAAATGGATTCAAGGGCGCGGTGTTGGGATTATCAGGCGGCATCGATTCGGCTTTGGTGCTAGCCATTGCCAGTGACGCGATCGGCGCCGACCGGGTCAAGGCCGTGATGATGCCTTCGCGTTATTCCGCAGACATGAGCCTTGACGATGCGAAGCGGGAAGCCGATGCGCTGGGCGTTGCCTATGAGGCAATCCCCATTGAGTCGGTGTACACGGCATTTCTACAATTGCTGGAGCCATTATTGGCTAACCGACCCGCCGACACCACCGAGCAAAATTTGCAGGCGCGGTGTCGTGGCATGATCTTGATGGCGATTTCGAATCGTGAAGGCAGGATCTTGTTGACGACGGGTAACAAGAGTGAAATGGCGGTCGGTTACTCTACACTCTATGGCGATATGGCGGGTGGGTTTGCGCCGATCAAGGACGTCCCCAAACAACTGGTCTACCAGCTTGCGCGGTATCGCAATTCAGTTTCCGATGTGATTCCTGAGCGTGTGATTACCCGGCCACCCTCGGCGGAACTTGCCGAAGACCAGGTGGATGAAGACAACCTGCCACCGTATGAGGTACTCGACCCGATACTTGAGGCTTACGTTGAACGGGATCTTGGCGTAGCGGAGATTGTCGCGATGGGTTTTGATGAGGCGACGGTGCAGCGCGTGGTTCGACTGGTGGATTTTAACGAGTACAAACGCCGTCAGGCACCACCCGGTGTGCGTATCACACAGCGAGCCTTTGGCCGCGATCGTCGCTATCCAATCACCTCGGGCTATCGTTCGGGTTAGTTGCTCGCTATTCGTCGAGCCCTAAACGCTCCCACCACGAGCGTAGCTCCCGATCGGCGACTTGTCCGGGGCTGGCGACACCGGGGTGATCGGGGTAATTCAGGGTCAGCACGGACATCGCGTCATCGGCCAAGTCGTGCAGTTCCAGTTTTTGATAGCTGGCGACCAATATGCTGAGGGCATCGGAGGTCGCTGGAGTTCCCTGGAAATGTTCGATCACGTATTTCGCGCGGTTGGCGGCGGCTTCAAACGCTCCCCGCTTGATGTAGTAACGCCCGACATGGACCTCGTAACCCGCAATCCGATTTTTCAGGTGCAGCATGCGCTGACGTGCATCGCCGGCGTAATGACTGTCGGGGAAGCGATGCAGCAGCATGGAGAAGTCTTCAAAGGAATCCAGTGCCAGACCGGGATCGCGTTGTGTGTCATCGCGCGGGAATATCTCGTCGAAAAACCCAAACCCTCGATTAAAGTTGGTCAGGCCTTTTAGATAGTAGGCATAGTCGGCGTGTGGATGACGGGGATTCTGGCGCAAAAAGCGGTCCAGCGTGACCAGTGCGGAGTCGGGTTCATCGGTACGATAGTAGATATAGCCCAGTTCCAGTTGCGATTGTTGGGCATAAGAGCCAAACGGGAAGCGCGCCTCAATGATGTTGTAATAACGAATGGCCTTTTCGTAGTCGCCACTGGCAAGCGCGGTGTGCGCATCGGAATAGATTCTGTCGACGGGCCAGTCACGTGTTTCGTCGGGCGGATTGTCGCCCAGCCAAGAGCAACCACTCAGGCTGACGAGGACAAAAATCAGTAGCAGGCGCACAGACATAGGTTTACTTTGAGTGAAGTGGGTTCATTGCCGAGTGATTTTACGGCGTTTCGGTCCCGTTGTCAGTCGTGGCTTGTTTTTCCGGTTAATTACCTAGTAAAATACTTGGTAATATCTTCAGATTGGGTAAGGGCACTAGACAATGGAAGCAATCGTAAACGGCAAGACCATTCAGTTGAGCGAGGCCGGTTGGCTTGACAATCTGGAAGAGTGGAGCGAAGAACTGGCTCATGAAATCTCCAAGAATGAGAAGATTAACGGTTTGACCGACGAGCACTGGGACATCATCAACGAGGCGCGCACGTACTTTACTGACAATGGCACGGTGTGTGAGCCTCGCGCATTCACCAAGCTGATGAAGGCAAAATACGGCAAGGACCGCAGTAGTCAAAAATACATATACTCCTTGTTTCCAACCGGTCTGATCAAGTGCGCGAACAAGATAGCAGGTTTGCCACGTCCCAAGGGTTGTAGCTAGCCTAGGCCCGCTCCCGCGGCGACTTTGCAGCGACCATGCCAATCGGTATGGTGGGTCCATATGGACGTTGAACTCGATACCGAAATTCCTGATGATCTGATTGGCAGCCGCCTCGACCAGGCGCTTGCATCGCTGTTTCCTGATTATTCCCGCAGTCGTTTGACGCAGTGGATTCGCGCCGGCGAGGTAACCGTCGACGGTCATGTGCGGCGTCCCAAAGACAAGGTTTCGGGTGGCGAACAGATCGTGGTTCGCGCCCATGTCGAAATCGAACGTCCCCCGGTTGCACAGGCGATCGAACTCGATATCGTTTTTCACGACGAACATCTGTTGGTGTTGAACAAACCGGCGGGCTTGGTGGTACACCCGGGCGCCGGAAACTCGGATGGTACCTTGGCCAATGCGCTGCTGCATTTTGATGCGCAGTTGGCCGACTTGCCGCGTGCCGGCATTGTGCATCGGTTGGACAAGGACACCAGTGGGTTGATGGTGGTCGCGCGTTCGTTGGTTGCGCATAAATATCTGACCGAACAAATTCAGGCGCGCGAGGTTCATCGCGAGTATCTTGCCGTGGTGCACGGCGTGGTGACGGGCGGGGGTCGCGTTGAGGCACCGATCGCGCGGCACCGGGTGCATCGCACGCGCATGGCCGTGGCCGAAGACGGTCGCTATGCGGCAACCGAGTATCGTATTGGACAGCGTTATCGAATCCACACGGAGCTTCGCTGCAAGCTCGAGACGGGGCGGACCCATCAGATCCGAGTGCACATGTCGCATATTCGT
The DNA here is from genome assembly GCA_012965975.1 of Chromatiaceae bacterium. Taxonomy (GTDB): domain Bacteria; phylum Pseudomonadota; class Gammaproteobacteria; order DTRM01; family DTRM01; genus DTRM01. The sequence continues at coordinate 7,600 of DTRM01000134.1, forward strand.
TATCCGCTGGTTGGTGACCCAGTCTATGGCGGGCGACCCCGCATCCCGCGAGATGCGAGTGATTCTTTTATTGCAGTGCTCAGAGGGTTTCGACGCCAAGCCCTGCATGCGACGCGCTTGGGTCTTCAGCATCCGATCAGTGGCGAAGAGCTTTTCTGGGAGTGTCCTCCGCCTGCCGATTATTGTGATTTGATTGAGGCGATGAAAATCGATCAGGCGGATCATGCCGGATAGCTGGTTGCCCGCGGACTGGCCGGTGGCTGAGCATATCGTTGCAGGTACCAGTTTACGTAGCGGTGGCGCCAGTTTGCCGCCCTACGACTCATTTAATCTCGCCGATCATGTCGGCGATGATCCGCAGGCAGTCTGCCGCAATCGCGAGCGTTTTACTTCATTACTCATGCTGCCGACACAACCTGTATGGTTGTGCCAGCAGCACACCACTACGGTTGTCGATCTTTCTCACGCGGATCCACCATCGATCGCCGATGCCAGCGTGTCTTCGGCCGCGGATCGTGTGTGCGTGGTGTTAACCGCGGATTGTTTGCCGCTGCTGATGTGTGACCAGCGCGGCACGGTGGTCGCTGCGGCACATGCGGGTTGGCGAGGACTCGTGAACGGAGTGATCGAGAAAACGGTTTCTGCAATGAAGGTTGATGGGCAGGATATTTTGGTGTGGCTGGGGCCGGCAATCGGACCCCAGGCATTTGCCGTGGGCAACGATGTGCGCGAGATTTTTGTTGCTCACAGTGAGGAGGCCGAGCAGGCGTTTGTCTCTTGCCAGCCGGATAAATGGCATGCCGATTTGTATGCTTTGGCTCGACAGCGATTGCACGCCTGTGGTGTGACCCAAGTATTTGGTGGTGATCACTGTACCTTTGGTGATGCCTCGAGATTCTATTCGTTTCGTCGTGATGGCACGACCGGGCGTATGGCCAGCGTCATTTGGATGCGCTCACCATGAGCGACGGCTGGTTTTATCTCTTTTCATTCAGCGCGCTGATCGTGATGCTTGTCTGGCGTCTGTATCACGCGGGCATGCAAGCCAATCGAGTTGACTGGGGTGGTCGCTGGGTCAACTGTTTTGATGGTCTGATTCGAATATTCTGTCTGCGCTTCCATCGCTTTGAGTTTGAACCCATCGAACTGCCTGCGCACGGCGGGGCGATTGTCGTGTGTAATCATATTTCCGGACTTGATCCACTCTTGTTGCAAGTGGCTTGTCGCCGACCTTTGCGTTTTATTATTGCGCAGGAACAGCATGACCGGCCGGGTTTGCGGCGTCTGTTTGACGCGATGGGTTGTATCTCGATTGATCGGAAGGGTCGGCCCGAGTTGGCCATGCGCCAGGCACTGCGGCAATTACTCGATGGAGAGGTGATTGCAATATTTCCGCAGGGGGGAATTCACCCCAGCGGTGGTCCACCAGGCCGACTCAAACGCGGCGCCGCACGCTTGGCCACGATGGCACGCTGCCCAGTCTATCCGGCCCGTATTTCCGGGGTGGGTGGCGAGGGGCACGTTCTGAGAGCGTTGCTACACCGCAGCCATGCCCGTCTGGTTACACTAAATCCACATTTGCCCGATAACCTGACGAGTGACGAATTACACGAACTATTGGTAGGGCAGTTGATGGGTCAGGTGTCCGCAGTTGACGAAACGTCGTCCGGGTCTTGAAATCCGGCGCGGATAGCCCCATCCAGTAGATAGGCTCTGGGCAGTTCATCGAATCCTCTCGTCATTCCGGCGTATGCCAGAATGACGCTGGTGCTACCTATAGCGGGATGACGCTGGCACTACATAACTGGGAGAGACCTACATGCGGATGGATAAACTGACAAGCAAGTTTCAGATTGCGCTGGGGGATGCCCAGAGTCTGGCGGTCGGTCGCGATCATCAATTTATCGATCCCCAACACGTACTGACTGCGCTGCTGGATCAGGAGGGCGGCACCGTCCGTCACCTGTTGGTACAGGCCGGTGTGAATGTCAATCAGTTGCGTTCCCTGCTGGGGGAGTCGCTGGAACGCCTGCCGCAAATCAAAGGTTCGGATGGTGACGTCTTGCTGGGTAACGATCTTGGTCGTGTGCTGAATATTGCCGACAAGTTGTCCCAGCAACGCGATGATCAATATATTTCCAGTGAGTTATTTATTCTCGCACTGGTGGACGACAAGAGTGCCACCGGTGACATGTTGCGCAAGTCTGGCGCGAGCAACCTGTTGGTGAGCAAAGCCATAGACGCTATGCGTGGCGGTCAAAGCGTCGATGATCCCAATGCCGAGGATCAGCGTCAGGCGTTGGAACGTTATACGATTGATGTGACCGAGCGTGCCGAACAAGGCAAGCTGGATCCCGTGATTGGGCGTGACGATGAGATTCGTCGCACCATACAAGTGTTGCAGAGACGTACTAAAAACAATCCGGTATTGATCGGCGAGCCAGGTGTTGGCAAAACTGCGATTGTTGAAGGACTCGCGCAGCGGATCATTAATGGTGAGGTGCCGGAAGGTCTAAAACAAAAACGCCTGTTGTCGCTCGACATGGGTTCCTTGATCGCGGGTGCCAAGTTTCGTGGCGAGTTTGAAGAACGTTTAAAAGGCGTACTCAATGATCTGATCAAGCAGGAAGGGCAGGTGATCCTGTTTATCGATGAAATGCACACCATGGTCGGGGCAGGCAAAGGCGAGGGCGCAATGGATGCGGGTAATATGCTTAAACCCGCATTGGCACGTGGCGAACTGCACTGCATTGGCGCGACCACACTGGATGAATATCGTCGGTACGTTGAAAAGGATGCGGCGCTGGAACGACGTTTTCAGAAGGTTCTGGTTGAAGAGCCCTCGGTTGAAGATACCGTGGCGATTTTGCGCGGGCTGAAAGAACGTTACGAGGTGCATCACGGGGTGGATATAACGGATCCCGCGATTGTGTCAGCGGCGTCGTTGTCGCATCGCTATATTTCTGATCGCCAGTTGCCGGATAAGGCCATTGATCTGATCGACGAGGCGGCCAGTCGCATTCGTATGGAAATTGATTCCAAGCCCGAGGTTATGGATCGTCTGGAACGCCGCTTGATTCAACTCAAGATAGAACGTGAAGCCCTGAGCAAGGAGGATGATGACGCCTCGATTAAACGGTTGGCTGATCTGCAGCACGAGATAGACGTCTTAGATCGGGAGTTCTCTGATCTTGAGGAAATCTGGAACAGCGAAAAAGCGGCATTACAGGGTGCTACCCATATCAAGGAGGCGCTCGAGCGCGCGCGTCAGGATATGGAAACCGCACGCCGTGCCGGTGATTTAACCCGCATGTCGGAGCTGCAATACGGACGCATTCCAGAGTTGGAACAACAGCTCGACATGGCCGCACAGGCAGAAATGCAAGATACCCAGCTGTTGCGTAACAAGGTGACCGAAGAGGAAATTGCCGAAGTCGTGTCCAGATGGACCGGGATTCCTGTGACCAAGATGCTGGAATCCGAACGCGAGAAACTGTTGCACATGGAAGATGTCATGCATCAGCGATTGATTGGCCAACATCCGGCATTGAAAGCCGTGTCGGATGCTATTCGTCGGTCCCGGGCTGGGTTGTCGGACCCCGATCGACCCAATGGTTCATTCCTGTTTCTCGGCCCGACCGGTGTCGGTAAAACTGAACTGTGTAAGGCGCTGGCGTCGTTTCTGTTTGATACCGAAGAATCCATGGTGCGGATCGACATGTCTGAATACATGGAGAAGCATGCGGTGGCGCGTTTGATTGGCGCACCGCCCGGCTATGTTGGTTATGAAGCGGGTGGGCTGTTGACAGAAACCGTGCGCCGTCGACCCTATTCAGTCATTTTGTTAGACGAGGTAGAGAAGGCGCATCCCGACGTATTCAACGTGTTGTTGCAGGTTCTGGATGATGGCCGACTCACTGACGGTCAAGGTCGCACGGTCGATTTTCGCAACTGCGTGATCGTTATGACATCGAACCTCGGCAGTGAAAGCATTCAGGCAATGGCCGATGACAGCAGTTACGATGAAATGAAAGCCGTGGTGATGCAAAAGGTTGCGGAATATTTTCGTCCGGAGTTTATCAATCGCGTAGACGATGTGGTGGTGTTTCACCCTCTGGGTCGTGAGCACATTCGTGCGATTGCAGATATTCAGATCGAACAACTGCGCCAGCGTCTGTTGAGTCAAGAGATGGATCTTGAATTAACCGATGCCGCACTCGATCTTCTCGGAGAGGCTGGGTTTGATCCGGTTTATGGCGCGCGTCCATTGAAACGCGCGATTCAGACAGAGCTTGAAAACCCGTTGGCGCAACGCATTCTATCCGGTGAATACGCAGCCCCCGACCGTATCCATATTGATGTAAATGATCAGGGCTTGGTATTTAGCAAGGCCGAGTCCGCGCAAGATAGCTCAGCAGCATAAACCGGGGTCTGCCCCCTTTTCCCCCCAATCCTGTTAGAATATGCGGCCTTTGAGTCGCCCAAAGGCGGAAAAATCGCCTTTCCACGATTTCCTTGGCTGGAATCGCCGCGGACCCTGAGTCGCGCGGACTCAAATACGGTTTTCTTAACATTTTTTAACGGGGTATCCCATGGCAATAAAAGATCGTTTGCATCGTAGTGAACTCGCGGTTCCTGGCAGTAACACGCGCATGATTGAAAAGGCACCGGGCGCGGGCGCCGATATGGTATTTCTGGATCTGGAAGACGCGGTGGCACCAGATGACAAGGAGCAGGCTCGCAAGAATGTAATTGAGGGACTGAACGATTTGGATTGGTCTCATTGTGCGGTTGCGGTTCGCATCAACGGTCTGGACACGCATTATTGCTATCGTGACATCGTTGAACTGGTTGAACAGGCTGGCGACAAGATTGATTCAATCCTGATTCCGAAAGTGGGTTCATCCAAGGATATCTATTTCGTTTCCACGATGCTGGAACAGATCGAGGCCGCCAAGGGGCTTAAGCCGATTAACATCCACGTGCTGATCGAAACCGCGTTGGGTATGGCCAATGTAGAAGATATTGCACAGGCTTGTCCCGAGCGTATGGAAGCGATGGTCTTTGGTGTAGCCGATTACGCCGCATCGACTCAGGCTCGCGTGACCCACATGGGTGGTGCGAATGAACAGTACGGTATTCTCTCGCATCCAGACTCAGAGGGTAATCGTCAATATCATTGGGGTGATCAGTGGCACTTTGCTGCGTCGCGTCTGGTGGTGGCTTGTCGCGCCTACGGTCTGCGACCTATTGATGGTCCATTTGGTGATTTCTCCGATCCTGACGCATTTTTTGCGGCAGCCAACTCAATGGCCGCACTGGGTATGGAAGGCAAGTGGGCGATCCACCCATCGCAGATTGAACTCTGCCATCAGGTATTCAGCCCGGGCGAAGTCGAGGTGACACGAGCCCGTCGCATTATCGAGAAAATGGATCTTGCGGCGAAGGAAGGCAAGGGCGCCGTCAGTCTTGATGGTCGTCTGATCGATGCTGCATCCATTCGCCAGGCCGAGGTTTTGATCGCCAAGGTTGAACAGATCAACCGCGCGAACTCCTGACAGAATTCAATTTTAAAGAGAGGTAGTCAGTGAACATCCACGAGTATCAAGCCAAACAGCTTTTTCGTAATTACGGTATCGCCGTGCCGGATGGCAAGATCGCCGATACCGATGCAGCCGCTGCGGCTATAGCGGCTGATTTGGGCGGTGACCGCTGGGTCGTGAAGGCCCAGATTCATGCGGGTGGTCGAGGCAAGGCCGGTGGCGTGAAGGTCGTCGATAGCATCGACGAGGTTCGCAGGGCGGCGGACTCGATTATTGGCACGACTCTGGTGACACACCAGACAGGTAAGGGTGGTCGTCTGGTGCAGCGGGTTTTGGTCGAGAAGGCCAGTAACATCACCAAAGAGTTTTATCTTGGTATGGTGATTGATCGCGGCTCTCAACGTATTACTGTGATCGCATCGGCATCGGGTGGTATGGATATCGAGGAAGTCGCCAAGGTCAGTCCTGACAAGGTGATTAGCGAGGTGGTTGACCCTGCTGTGGGATTACTGGATTTTCAATCTCGTAAGATCGCTGCAGCGATCGGCATGTCGGGCAAGCAGATTTTTGCCGCCGCCAAAATGATGAAAGCCCTCTACCGTTGCTTCCGTGACAAAGATGCGAGCATGGTTGAGATCAACCCGTTGGCAGAAATTGATGGTGAAGGTCTGATGGCGGTGGATGCAAAGGTGTCATTTGATGACAATGCGTTGTTTCGTTTGTCCGACATCGCGGAATTGCGGGACTTCGATGAAGAAGATCCAAAAGAGGTTGTGGCCTCTGGCCATGGCCTGAACTACATCGCGCTCGACGGCAACGTCGGTTGTATTGTGAATGGCGCCGGTCTGGCGATGGGCACAATGGACGCGATTGCATTTCATGGTGGGTCGCCCGCCAACTTTCTCGACGTAGGTGGTGGTGCATCACCGGAGAAAATTGGCAACGCCTTTCGTATTGTGTTGGGAGACGTCAATGTGAAGGTCATTTTGGTGAATATTTTTGCCGGCATTAATCGTTGTGACTGGATTGCAGAAGGTCTGGTAAAGGCGATGCAGGAACAGAAAATCGAGACGCCGATTGTTGTGCGTCTGGCAGGAACCAATCTGGAAGCGGGCCAAAAAATTCTCGACGAGTCCAAGCTGGACTTCATTATGGCTGAGACACTGGACGATGCCGCGGCCAAGGTCGTGGACATCGCTGGGAAGAAATCATTATGAGCGTATTTGTACATAAAACATCGAAGGTCATTATTCAGGGGTTTACTGGTCAGCATGCGACCTTCCATGCCGAAGAGGCGATGGCGGGTGGAACCAACGTTGTGGGTGGCGTAACGCCGGGCAAGGGCGGTATGACCCATCTGGATCGCCCGGTTTTTCATACCGTTGCCGACGCCGTTGCCGAGACCGGCGCGGACGTATCCGGTGTGTTCGTACCCCCTCCGTTAGCTGCCGATGCCATTATGGAAGCGATCGATGCCGGAATTAAAGTCATTGTCGTGATCGCTGACGGTGTTCCGGTTCAGGATATGGTCAAGGTCAAACGTTACGTGCAGGGAAGAGACTGCGCGATTATCGGACCCAATACGCCGGGCATCATTACACCAGGCGCGTGCAAGGTCGGCATCATGCCGTCCAATATCTATACCCCGGGTCGCATTGGCGTGGTTTCCCGATCCGGAACGCTGAACTACGAAGCGGTCGCGCAAATGACGGCGTTGGGCCTGGGTCAGTCGACCAGCGTGGGTATCGGTGGTGATCCGGTGAATGGCACCGACTTTGTCACGGTGTTGCAGGCCTTTGAGAATGATCCTGAAACGGATGCGGTGGTGATGATCGGTGAGATCGGCGGGCCACAAGAGGTCGATGCCGCGCGCTGGGCCAAGGATAATCTAACCAAGCCGATTGTCGGTTTCGTTGCGGGTGTTTCGGCGCCTCCAGGACGTCGTATGGGTCATGCTGGCGCCATCATTTCGGGCGAGTCTGACACCGCGAGTGCGAAGATGGATGCGATGGAAGAGCTCGGGGTTCGCGTGGTTCGTAACCCGGCTGACATCGGCGCCACCGTTGCTGAGATGGTCAAGGCATAAGTCTGCCTCTGTTTGTCTGCCCCCTCTGTTGCTGCAACAGAGGGGGTATAATTCGATAACTATCTGTTTTTTCTTTGTTTTATCCATCAGTCTTGAGCTGATCCTGCGATATTGGCAGGTTAAGACTTCTCCCTTACTGCCGTCAAAGTCCCTATCCCCGGTATTGTGCCGGAGTTTGATCGTGGGCGCAGTTTGGCAGATCAGTTATGACAAACAAGGTATTTCTATTGATCGCGATGGTATGTGCCATCCTAGCGATGGTCGTAGCGTGGCCACGTACGGCTATCCAAGCCGATCAGCAGGTTTATCAGACCCCCTATCCGTGGATTGATTCGAGCAGCGGTGGCATGAACCCTATCCAGCCCGTGCCGCTGACAGTTGATCTGGATGAGCGGGCGGTGGCTCTGGGAGAAAAGCTGTTTCATGACCCACGTCTATCGGGTGGCGGCGCGGTCTCATGCTCGGTGTGTCATGTCATGGACAACGCCGGCATCGATGGACGAAAAACCTCAATGACCATGGTGGGCCAGTCCGACACCGCCAATACGCCAACGGTATTCAACAGCGGGCTGAACTACCACTTCCTCTGGAGTGGCTGCTTCGACACGCTGGAGGATCAGATTGAGGGTGTGATGCTGAGCCCACTGTATATGGATGCGCAATGGCCGGAGGTCATCTCTCGATTGGTCGTCGATCTGAATTATATGGAGATGTTTACCGACATCTATGATGACGGCATTACCCCCGCCAATATTCGTAATGCGATTGCGACGTTTGAACGTTCCTTGATTACCCCCAATGCCCCGTTTGACCGGTTTCTACGAGGTGAAGTAGACGCAATCAGTGCAGACCAGAAGGCCGGTTTCGTTTTGTTCCAGTCGTATGGCTGTGTCGCCTGTCATCAGGGCATCAATATTGGTGGTAACTTGATGGCACCGTTAGGGGTGTTTCAGCCGTACTTCGGTGCCGATGTCGAGCTGAGCGATACCGATATGGGGCATTTCTCGGTATCGGGGCAGGAACGCGACAGACATGTATTCAGGGTGCCGAGTTTGCGCAACATCGCTCGTACTGCGCCGTATTTTCATGATGGTTCGAAGGCAACCCTGCGCCAGGCCGTGGTGGCGATGGGCAAGTTTCAGGTCGGCCGCGACCTGCCCGAGGGTGATATCAGTCTGCTGGTGAATTTTCTGCACGCCTTGACGGGTGAGTACAAGGGGCGTCCGCTTTGAGTTGGGAGCAGATCAAATGGATGGTTCCGGGCATTGTGCTCGTTGCGCTGGTAACGTTCTTTAACAGTCAGGCCAGAGTCGATATATCTGCGCACGGCGAGGCGGTCACCACCTTGCTTACGTTGAGACAGTTGGATGCCGTAATCAACCAGGAAGTCGTGAAGGTTCAGAACGGGTTATCGAAAAACTACGACGTGCTGGCGACCACCCTGCATGAGATTTCACTGGTCACCGACAACATGACCCTATCGGGTAACAAACTCACCGCAGGGGAGGGCGGGTTTCTTGGTCAGGCCACAGATGAGCTACGACAACTGCTGGAGGAAAAGCGACTGCTGAGCCGCGAATTTATGCACGCCAATGCGGTCGTGAGCTTTTCGCCCCGTTATCTTCCGATGGCGGCACGTCGTCTGGTATTTAGTATTCATGAAGATACGTTTCTGAACAGGGGCCAACGCGCCTCGTTGGCCGATGATATTAATCGTCTGGTCGAAGATATTACCTTTTTCACTTTGTCAGGCGGCAGAGGAGCAAAAAAAGTACATCGACGCAATGCCCTGTTGAGAAACAAGCAGTCTGTTGTATCGGCCGAAAACGCGCAAGAGGTTGTGCAGCTAACCAACTACGTTGAGGTCCTGCTCGGCAACAGCGATCGCGTGGTCATGTTGGTAGGAGAGATCGTGAACTTGCCAACATCTCAGGCTATTGCCGAGTTGTATGAGGAATATCAGCATATTCGCTCGGCGATAATCGCGGACGCGGAAATGTACCGGGTTTTGTTGTACATGTTTACGATCGTACTGATCACCTATCTCGGTTTTGCGTTGTGGCGATTGAACCAGACGTCCAATGATCTCCACGACACCTTATCGGAAGTGGAAGTGCTCGCCAGATTCCCGGAAGAAAATCCTAATTGCGTGATGCGCATAGGCGTGGATGCAGTGATTCTCTATGCCAACCGGTCTGCATGGACATTTTTGGAACACTGGGGCGTATCCGTGGGCGCGATGGCGCCTCACTCAGTGCAGTTGCTAGTGACGTCCGCGTTGGAGCGTGGCGATACCCTGACCAGAATCGAAAAAATAGGCAGCCAGATTTTCCAGTTTGTCGTGAATCCCATTGTGGCGCTCGGCTATGTGAATCTCTATGTGACGGATATCACAGACTCCCAAGAGGCAGAGCAACAGTTGCAGCAGGCTAAGGAGTTAGCTGAGGTGACGCTACACTCCATCGGTGATGCCGTGATTACGACGGATGCCAACTGCCTGATTTCCTATATCAATCCGGTTGCAGAAAAACTGACGGGTTGGTCGATGATAGAAACAGAGGACCGGATGTTGACGGAGGTATTCGTGGTCACGGCTGAAAACGGATCACGCGATACCCTCAACCCTGCGAGTGAATGTCTGGGTTGCGATCATCCTGAGTCGCTGCAGCGAGATCTGATGTTGTACCATCGTACTGGAAGCCAGTATGTGATAGAGCAATCGGTCTCGCCGATCAAGAATGAACGCGGCCATTCGATTGGCACCGTCATTGTGTTTCGCGACGTGACAGGTCGTCGCAAGATGGAGCACCAGCTAACCTATCAGGCGACGCATGATGAGTTGACAGGGCTGATGAACCGGACGACATTTAAGGCTCGGTTGGAACATGGCCTCTCAGTAATCAGCCGTCACGGTCACGAGTACACGCTCTTGTATATTGATCTGGATCAATTCAAGGTCATTAATGATACCTGTGGGCATGGCGCGGGTGATGAGCTTTTGCAGCGGCTCAGTGGTGTATTAAAGCTGGCCGTCCGTGATACGGACAGCCTCTCGCGACTGGGAGGTGATGAGTTTGGCATACTGCTTGAGCAGTGCGGTGAGGAACGTGCATTAGACGTGGCCAAGAGTCTTCTGCAAGCAGTCAACAGCTTTAAATTCGACTGGGAAGGCAATCGTTTTGATATCGGCTGTAGTATCGGGTTGGTACCGGTGGTGGAGTCCAGTTCGTTAGAGGAGCTGATGAGTACTGCGGATATGGCTTGTTATATGGCCAAAGAGAATGGTCGTAACCGCATCCATGTGTTTGAGCCGGATGATAGCGAGCTGGCCAATCGACATGGCGAGATGCAGTGGATATCGGTCATACAAAAGGCGATGGATGAACATCGTATCAAGCTGTTTGTGCAACCCATTGTATCGCTTAGTTCAGAGGAGACTTCACACTACGAGGTGTTGATCCGAATGGAAGATGAGGCCGGTGACTTGATCCCTCCGGGCGTATTTATCCCGGCGGCTGAGCGATATAATCTGATGCCCGCCGTCGACCGCATGGTGATTCAAAAGCTCTGTCGTTTTTACTCGAAGCACAAACTGGGGACTTTACCCAGTACACCCCACTTTGCGATTAACCTTTCGGGTAATACCTTTACGGATTCCGCGATCAGCAGCTATATCGAAAAGCAGCTCCAGCGCTATGAAGTGCCGGCACATTGCATTACATTCGAGGTCACCGAGACGGCGGCGATTAGCCATCTTGGGGTTGCGGTAGATTTGATTTCCAGCCTCAAGCAGCTTGGCTGCAAATTTTCTCTGGACGACTTTGGCAGTGGTCTATCATCATTTGGTTATCTCAAAAATCTGCCCGTTGACTATCTCAAGATTGATGGCATCTTTGTGCGTAACATGGTTGACGATTCGATCGACCAGGCCATGGTTGAGGCGATCCACAAAGTCGGCCATGTGATGGGGATCAAGACCATTGCGGAGTTCGTTGAGAACGATGCAATACTGGACTGCCTGAAGAAAATTGGCGTCGACTATGCGCAGGGGTATGGGGTCGGAAGGCCAGCACCCATCGAGCAAGTGTTTTCTGGCAAGCAGGATTCCGCCCGGGCGGGTTAAACAACCTCGGGTCAAAGTTTACGTAAGACCCTGTCCATCAGTGTATCCGGTAACACACGCTTTAGTGTCGCCAGAAGGGTGGTCGGATAAGTGACGTGGTAGCGGGCCTTCGGCCGTCTATCTTCCAATGCACAAACCAACTTTTTCAGTACCGCTTCCGGTCCCAGTGTCCCCGGTGCAACCGGACCCGGTTCATTCAATCGCTCGACCGTTCGTTGATAACGCTCGCGGTGAACACTGTTGTCCATATCAATATTGGCTTCAAAGGCCCGTAGCGCATTGGCGCGAAATTCACTGTCGATTGGACCCGGTTCAATCAGCGACACGTGAATGCCGCTATCAGCCAGTTCGTAGCGCAGGGTATCACTGAGTCCTTCCAGCGCATATTTGCTCGCGTTATAGGCGCCTCGGTAACGCAGTGCGACGAGGCCAAGAATCGAGCTGTTTTGTATGATTCGCCCCTCGCCTTGTTGACGAAAGTGGCGAATAACCTTGCAAGTTAACTCGTGAGTACCGAACAGATTGGTCTCAAACTGCGCGCGCAAAACCTCGCGAGTCAGGTCCTCCACCGCACCCGGTTGGCCGTAGGCGCCGTTATTGAACAGGGCATATAGCCGGTTACCGGTAAAGTCGAATATTTGCTCGCAGGCACCGGAAATGGATTCAGATGAGCGCAGATCGAGCTGAAATACATCCATACCGAGCGACCTGAGTTGAGTCAACGAGGTTTCCCGTCGAGCCGTCGCGATAACCCGATATCCTAGATTTTTCAATCCTTTAGCGCAGTGTAAGCCGATGCCGCTAGAGCACCCGGTGATCAGGATAAAACGGTCATTGCGTGGCTTCATGGGCGTCGTTCGGTCGGCCTCAAAGGGTAAAGGTTTTGCGGGTTTTGTCCGCTAACCAGTGTATGGAAGTTGTCCCAAGCGTTGGGCGCGGGGCATAACAACCGACTAAAGAAAGATCTGGAGGTCTTAGTGGATATCGCAACTCTGGTTGGGCTACTCGGTGGTTTTGGCATCATCATAGCAGCCATCGCCTCGAGCGGCAGTGTGTTGTTGTTTGTCAACATTCCATCGATCGGAATTGTTGTGGGTGGCACCTTTATGGTCACCTTGATGATGTTTTCCCTGAAGGATTTTTTGGGCTCCTTCAAGGTTGGGATGAAGGCCTTTTTCAACAAGGCGGATGATCCGGTCGAGATGATCCAAGAGGCCATTGTATTGGCCGACGTCGCACGCAAAAACGGACTGCTGGCACTTGAGGATCAGGAAATCAGCAACGATTTCCTGCAGAAGGGGATTGGTCTGTGTGTCGATGGTCATGATCCAGCATTAGTACAGAAAATGCTGTCAGCCGACATCAACCTCGCCATCTCGCGTCACGAAGTGGGACAGAAAATGTTCAAGGCGATTGGTGACATGGCACCAGCAATGGGCATGATTGGCACCTTGGTCGGTCTGGTACAGATGTTGGCCAATATGTCGGACCCCGCCAGTATCGGTCCTGCGATGGCCGTGGCATTGTTGACGACACTTTATGGTGCGGTGATCGCGAATGCGTTTGCGTTACCGATATCGGATAAACTGGGGCGAATCTGCGAATTGGAGAACACCAATAAAAAACTGATTCTGGAAACCATTTCCGGAATTCAGGAAGGCATGAACCCGCGTGTTCTCGAAGTGTTGTTAAACACCTACATCCCAGAGAGCAAGCGCGTCTCAGGCGACGCGGAAGCGGCATAGTCCGATGGATGATGAATGCCCTAAATGTGCCCCCCCGGGACTGCCGGCATGGATGGGAACCTTTGCCGATTTGATGTCGTTGTTGATGTGTTTCTTTGTGTTGTTGTTGTCCTTTGCAGTGATGGATGCAGATAAATTTAAACAGATCGCGGGTTCGATGAAGGCGGCCTTCGGTGTGCAAAAGCAGATTGAAGCCGAGTCGATACCGATGGGTACCAGCGTGGTTAAGCAGGAGTTCAGTCACGGTACGCCCGACCCCACACCGCTGGATCAGATTCGTCAGCAGAGCGCAGAAGATCCGAAAGAGGCGCAGATGTCGCAGAAGGGTGGCGGTGCCGCGGACGCCGAATCCATGCAACAGATGATGCAGGCGATGGCCCAGGCTCAGGCCGAGGACAAGGCGCAAGAACTTCGAGAGGCGCTGAAAGAAGAGGTTGAAGACGGCACCATATCGGTCGATGTCGAAGGTGCCAAGGTGATTATTCGTGTCAATGAACAGGGTTCTTTTTCATCAGGCGGAGCCGATCTCAACGAGGACTTCATTCCGGTGATGGACACCATCGTTCTGGCGCTCAAGGATTCTACTGGCAAGATTGTGGTTACCGGGCATACCGATGATATTCCGATATCAACCGAGCGTTACCGCTCCAACTGGGAGCTGTCCGCTGCGCGTGCGGTC
>DTRM01000135.1 GCA_012965975.1 Chromatiaceae bacterium
CAACGATGCGCAGATCAATGACTGGGCGGCAAAGCCTCCTATCGAAGTGATCGTTGAAATGCTGACATTCGCGACCACACGCCGTTGGCTCAAGGCTCACCCGATATCACCGGACAAATCACCCTCGACTAAGACATTCGCCACCCAGGCCGATACACAGGGCAATGTCTAATCGCTTCATCACCGCTTATATCATTACCGCTCTTTGTGCCACAGCACCTGTCGCCCACGCGGGTGGCAGCTGTGTGGTGCTAAAAAAGCTAGGAAATTCCCTCGATCTGGAATGGGTGACCAACCCACAACTGAGCCAGACGCAGGCGGTGATACAGGCCAAGACCGTCATCGGTGAACGGCATGAGCGTCAGAAATATCAAGATACTCACGCGCAAGCGGGCACCCAGCTGGCGCATGGGTATTTGATTGTTATAAAAACCACCTACCGCACCTTCCCCGACAAGGATCGCACCAGCTACGGCTGTGGCTTTGATGCGCGAGACTTTGTCGGCGCTGAAACGGCGGCTGTCAGTGATCTGCGCACCTATTCCTGGGCGTGGAAACCCGGCAATGGTTACGACATCGTCGAACAGATCCGTTTTTAGATATCTTTGGCAAATCCGTCATTGCGACTCGCCCGGCGACGTGGCAGTCTAAAGCCCTCGGACGAATGATCATGCCTCCCAACCTCCCTCCCCTCAACGCGATCCCCACCAACCTGATCATGGGCTTCCTGGGCACGGGTAAAACCACGTCCATTCTGCATCTGGTTAGCCAAAAACCTGCCCATGAAACCTGGGCGATTTTGGTCAACGAGTTTGGTCGGATCGGAGTCGATGGCAGTATTCTTGCCGAATCCAATGCCACGGTCGCCGAAGTTCCCGGCGGTTGCCTGTGTTGCGAAGCCGGGCCAGTGTTTGATGTCACCCTGAATCGGTTGCTGAGCGAGGCCCGCCCGGATCGTCTGTTGATCGAACCAACCGGTATAGGACACCCGCGGCAGATCATTCACAAGCTGAGTCACGAACCGCACAGTAACGTGTTGGATCTAAAGGCAACGATTTGCCTTGTCGACCCGCGCCATCTCGCTCAGGAAAAATACCGGCAACATGAGATTTTCCGTGATCAAATCGCGTATGCGGACATATTGATCGCCAACAAAACTGACGTGTGCAACGCAGATGACCTGCTACGATTTCAGGCCTTTGCATCCGCGCTTGAGCCTAAAAAACACACCATTACCAGAATCAGCCATGGATGTATGGATAGTCAGTATTTGGATATTGATGCCAACCGAAACAGACTTACCCCCGATCATGCGCAGAGCAAGAATATCATCACTCGGGAGCCCGCCACTCACCACCCCAGCCCGGATGGATGGGTTCAAACCGAGCACAACGCAGACGGTTTCTACAGCACCAGCTGGTCGATATCCCGCGATGTCGTGTTTGATCTACCGTTATTTCAGACCTGGATACAATCGTTGCCATTGGAACGCATCAAGGCGGTTATTCATACCAGGTCGGGATGGACGCTTATCAACGGCAGTAGTGATGCCATTGACCTGACCAATACCGCTGCGGCCGAGAAAACCGTGGTAGAAATCATCACCACAACCCCAATGTCCCTCTCCGCAATCAATCGCCTACAACAATTCAGATCAGATTGAACCTCGTCCAGTTTGAGGCTACGACAAATAGCGGATAGTTGGATGCGACAAATGGTGGGTTTTCATCCATCTCTAGTTTTATAACCAACGCTATCAAGCTGAAACAGCACGGCATCATCCCGAGCATGAGCCGCAAAGGTGTACCCCGTCAGCCCAAGCTGGACAAACTAGCCTGATTGCCTAAGAGACAGTTTTAGCTCATCGTTAACCCATAGAGGAAACGATGATGCC
>DTRM01000136.1 GCA_012965975.1 Chromatiaceae bacterium
GGAGCTGCTGTAGGAGCGGGCTTGCCCGCGAACCGCTCTTTCCTGTAACTGTTCGCGGGCAAGCCCGCTCCTTACATCGTTACTTCGTTCTCGCCTTTTCGCTTTGATTCAGCTGCGCCAACGGTGATAATGGTCGTTTTCCGGATATCCCATCTTCTGATCACTATTGCCCATGAAGTCTTCGTTACAGCAGTTGGTACTTGACGCACTACAGACGCTGCAGTCCCGCGGTGTGCTTGAGCTGCCGGATTCCCTTGCCATCACCATCGAACGCACTCGCGACAGCAAGCACGGTGACTTCGCCTGCAATGCCGCGATGGTGTTGTCGAAACTTGCTAAATGCAAACCGCGAGATCTAGCGGAACAAATTGTTGACGCGCTACCGAGCAGCGAACTGGTGATCAAAACCGAAATCGCCGGGCCCGGCTTTATCAACTTCTATCTTGCGCCCGCGGCCTTTCATGCGGTGGTGCGCGACATTCTCGATGGCGGCGCCAAGTTTGGCCTCTGCAACATCGGTAACAATAAAAAAATACAGATCGAATTTGTGTCGGCCAACCCGACCGGCCCATTGCACGTCGGCCATGGGCGCGGGGCGGCCTACGGCGCGACGGTCGCTAACCTGCTGCGCGCCATCGGTTACGACGTACACAGTGAGTATTACGTCAACGATGCAGGGCGGCAAATGAACATCCTTGCCACCAGCGTGTGGCTGCGCTATCTCGAACTGAGTACCGGCGAAGAACCGGCCTTTCCATCGAACGCTTATCAAGGCGACTACGTGCGCGACATCGCGGCCAAGTTGCATCGTGAAAACGGTGACGTGTTTGCGCACCCAGCAGCGACTGTGTTTGCCGGTCTACCCGATGATGAACCCGATGGTGGCGACAAGGAACTCTATATCGATGCGCTGATTGAACGCGCACTGTCACTGCTCGGCGTCGAGGCCTATCGCACGGTGTTTGATCTGGGCCTGAATTATCTAGTTAACGACATCCGCGATGACCTCGACAAATTTGGTGTCCACTATCAGGAATGGTTTTCAGAACGCCAATTAACCGAGTCCGGTGCCGTTGATCGTGCCATTGATACCTTGCAGGCAGCTGGTCATGTTTACGAAGACGGCGCGCTGTGGTTTCGTTCCACCGACTTTGGCGATGAGAAGGATCGGGTCGTGCGTCGCGGCAACGGACAGACCACCTACTTCGCCTCCGACATCGCCTATCACATGCAAAAATTTGAACGTGGCTTCGAACAGGTGATTGATATCTGGGGCGCCGATCATCACGGCTACGTCCCACGGGTCAAAGCCGCCTTGCAGGCCATGGGCAGCACACCGGACAAACTCGATGTATTACTGGTGCAGTTTGCGATTCTCTACCGAGGTAGCGAGCGCGTGCCGATGTCGACCCGGTCCGGCTCCTTCGTCACCCTGCGCCAGCTACGCAAAGAGGTTGGCAACGACGCGGCACGTTTTTTCTATGTGATGCGAAAATGCGAACAGCATATGGATTTTGATCTCGAGTTGGCCAAATCACAGTCCACCGATAACCCGGTCTACTATATTCAGTATGCGCATGCGCGCGTGTGTAGCGTATTGCGGCAACTTGATGAGAAGGCCTTATCCCACGACACCGCGAATGGCCAACAGCAACTCGCGCTGCTGACCGAGCCGCATGAGCTCGCATTGCTTACCTCTCTGTCACGTTATCAGGAGGTTTTGGCCTCAGCGGCAACTCAGTACGAACCGCATCAACTAGCGCAATACCTGCGCGACCTAGCCAATGATTTTCATACCTATTACAACGCCCACCAGTTTTTGGTAGACGACACCAATCTGCGTGATGCGCGTTTAAGCTTAATCTCTGCGGCCCGACAAATACTCGGCAACGGGCTTGAGTTGCTCGGCGTCAGCGCCCCCGAGACCATGTAGCGTGGCGGTGGATTACAAGCGTCGCACCCGACGCAAGAAGCAACGTAAACCCTTCCCCGGATGGCTGATGTTGGTCACTGGCCTGGCGGTCGGCCTGTTTGGCGCATTTTTATATAACATCAGCCATCCCGAGATGCCGGACGAGGTTCAAACACCAACAACCCCCACCACAACCAACACCCAGCCGAAACAAACCGACGTCCGTGAGGTTCGCAAACCGCGGTTTGATTTCTACACGCTGTTACCGAAAATAGAGGTAGTGATACCGGATCAACCGAATCGAGGTTTGCTGCCGCCCGACCAACGAGCACCGGTGGTCACATCAAGTCCAAACGACAAGACACGCTACCTGCTGCAGGCTGGGTCCTTTCGCAGAAACGAGGAAGCCGATAGCCTGCGTGCGAAATTAACCTTGGCCGGGTTTAATCCCTCGGTGAGGTCGATTCGGGTCAAGGGTGAGATTTGGAACCGGGTACGCCTCGGGCCATTTGATACGCTCGCCGATGCCCATGACATCCGCGACCGATTACGCACCCAAGGCATAGACGCGATGGTATTGCAGGCCGATAACTAGCGACTTAGGCCGTCGCCTCAAGCATCAGATCTGATGCGCTTATGACTCGGTTGCGCCCATTTTGCTTCGCGTACATCAGCGACTTGTCGGCACAGACCAACAGGTTCGCAGACAAACTCTTGGCATCTCCGAGTTTACGGTCTGCCTCAAGTGTACACAGACCAATCGAGATCGTGACATGCACCGAACGCGGCGCAGAGGCCACCACGCGCTGCGCCTCAACCTGCTCACGAATACGCTCAGCAATGGTCTGCGCCTCTGTCTCACTGGTACGCGACAGCAACACCACAAATTCCTCGCCGCCGTAGCGTGCCAGCACATCACTGGCGCGCAACTGCTGTTTGATGGTCGACGCCACCGCGACCAACACCCGATCACCGGTTTGATGATCGAAATTGTCATTCACCTGCTTGAAGTGGTCTACATCGAGAAACAAACAGGTCAGGCTGTCGCCGCGACGCGAGGCGTTGGACACCATCTCGGTCAGACGCTGATCAAAAAAGCGACGATTGTTAACCCCGGTTAAGCCGTCAATCAGGCCGGTCAACTTGAGACGCTCCTGATTGACCGAATTTTTAAGACACGCGGCAACAATCGCGCTCAGGTGCTCAAGGAACACCGTGCCCAGACCCTCCTGAAAACGAAACTCGTCGTTACTGCCGAAGTTCAGACAGCCGATCAGCTCACCGTTTCGCACCAGCGGCAACAGCGCCACACTACGAGGGGCTCGCTCCTGCGCGGAGAATACCGCCTGGTGAACGGCATCATCGTAAGCGCCCAGACGTGGGCGACGACCAAAGTGGAACAACTTGTCGAGCTGATGGCGTCCATCCAGCAAAATCAGGTTGGGGCGTTGCTCAGTCTCCAGTCCCTGCTCACTGAGCATGCGGCGCATCTCGTGGTCACGATCAATCAAGCTCAGCGTGACGTGATCAAGGCGCATCACTGAACGCGTATCGTGCAGCAACATCCGCACCAGCTCAGCCAATGAATTCGCCGCGAGCAGACGCAGCTCATGCGCCTGATAGCGCTGCATTTTTTGCTCATTGTGACGCGCCTCATTGGTCAACAACTCCAGTTGCTGGTGCAGGCGTGCGTTGTCGGCTTCGGTTACTTTCAATGCTCCGTGCTCATAGTCCGCTCTGGTCATAGGTCAAGAATCCGTCGTGCTGTGTGCTTTCCCTAGACAGATGCAAGGACTGTGCCGCCGCGTGCGGCCAGCCATGAATCTGCGATTCAATAAGGAATCGAGCGAAAAACAGGGGGTTTCAGCGGACTATGGATGGTTACATCAAGTACAACGTTAACAGCGCGGTCGTGATTCGCCGCCGGGAAATCGACGATGACCAAATAATGGCATCAGAATCCAAATAACGCTAGCTTGGACCGGTACAGCGCAGAGATGTCTTCATCGCCATAACCGGCATCGATCAGACGTTGGTAATGCACGCGCGTCATCTCCACGATCGGCATCTGTACACCGTGTGCGGCCGCCATCTGCTGGCAGATGGCCAGGTCCTTATGGTGCAGTGCCAAGCGAAAGCCGGGCTCAAAACAGCCCTCGGTCATGCTGGTGCCACGATGGCTCAGGAACCAATTGGCGGCGGCGCCCGAACCGACCACATCAATCACCTTGTCGAGCGGCAAGGCCATGCGTTGCGCGAAGGCAAGCGCCTCTGTCACCGCCTGATTGATGCCGGCGGCCATGATCTGATTCACCGCCTTGGTGGCTTGGCCGGCACCGACCGGGCCCATGTGTTCAACTCTGGAGGCAAGACAGGCCAACACCGGGGCAATCCGCTCGAGAACCGCGGCATCCCCACCTGCCATCATCGCCAGCGTGCCCTGCGTTGCCCCCTCGACGCCGCCCGACACCGGAATATCGAGAAACTCTACGCCGATCTTATGTAAGGACTCGCTGACTTGTACGGCCGTGGCGGATGATACCGTCGAGGTGTCAACCACCACGCTGCCGGGGTGGAGACCGGGGCTTAGCTGCTCAACCACCTCGCGCACGTCCACATCTTGGGATACGCAGAGGATAATCAGTTCACATTGTGTGGCCAGTGCCTCGATGCTGGTCGTGGCGCTTGTCCCAAGTTCCGCAGATAATGCGTCGGCAACCGCGTGGGTACGGTTGAACACGGCCTGCAGATACCCTGCACGCTGCAAATTCCGCGCCATCGGCATACCCATCGCACCCAATCCAATTACCCCGGTTTTCATGTCGTATCTCGCCTTGTCACTCAATGTATCCTCTCATCCTAACCTTCTCCCGGAGGGAGAAGGAACCAAAAATTACGAGCAAAAAAAAGCGGGTGCCAAGGCACCCGCAATACTTTAAGGAGATTTATTATTATTTAGTCGTGAACTCCGGATAGGCTTCCATACCACATTCGGACAGATCGACGCCTTCGTACTCTTCTTCTTCGGTGACTCGTATGCCGATCACCATCTTCAGCACACCCCAAGTAACCATAGCGGTCACAAAGGTCCAAACGAAGATCGTTGCCAGGCCCATGAGCTGGGCAGAGACCGTCGCGTCGCTGTTCGACAAGACAACGGCCATCAGGCCCCACATGCCGACAACACCATGAACGGAGATCGCACCAACTGGATCATCGATGCGTATCTTGTCCAACGTCACAATGGAGAACACCACGATCACACCGCCAATGGCACCAACGATAGTGGCCAACAACGGCGTCGGGGCCAATGGCTCGGCAGTAATCGCAACCAAGCCTGCCAACGCGCCGTTAAGCGCCATGGTCAAGTCGGTCTTGCCGAACATCAGTCGTGCGGTCATCATCGCTGCCATCACACCACCGGCTGCCGCCATATTGGTGTTAACGAAAACCAGCGCAGTAGCATTGGCTTCACCGACATCGGATATCTTCAACTCAGAACCACCGTTGAAACCAAACCAGCCCAACCAAAGGATGAACGTACCCAGTGTTGCCAGTGGCATGTTACAGCCCGGGATCGCGGTAATAGACCCATCTTTGTGGTATTTGCCCTTACGCGCACCGAGCAAGATAACACCGGCCAACGCCGCTGTCGCACCACACAGATGCACCACACCAGAACCCGCAAAATCCTGAAAACCAGCCGCATCAAGAAAACCGCCGCCCCACTTCCAGTAACCCTGCATTGGGTAGATGAAACCCGTCATCACAACGGCAAAGCCCAGAAAGGCCCACAATTTCATCCGCTCGGCAACGGCACCAGACACGATCGACATCGCGGTTGCAACAAACACAACCTGGAAGAAGAAGTCTGACAGACCTGAATAGTAAGGCGCATCATCACCACCCGCGATCACATCCGCGGCGGCGTTGTCGTCACTACCCAATATGCCGTGCAGGCCTGGCCAGTATTCACTGACCGCTTCCGCCGGATACATAATGCCGTAACCAACCAACATGTACATGATGCTGGCGACCGCGAACAATGAAATGTTCTTGGTCAGAATCTCTGCCGTATTCTTGGCCCGCACCATACCGGCTTCGAGCATTGAAAAGCCCGCCGCCATCCACATCACCAACGCACCACACACCAGAAAATAAAAGGTGTCGAGTGCGTAACTTAACTCTCTAACTTGTGCTAACGCTTCCACAATAAGTTCCTCCGAACGCTGAATCGATTAGCGCTTACAGCGCTTCGGCCCCAGTTTCCCCTGTACGGATACGAACAGCTTGTTGCATATCCATCACAAAGATTTTGCCGTCACCAATCTTGCCGGTGTTGGCTGATTTGGTGATCGCCTCGATCACCTGATCCAAAATACCATCATCGACCACTGCCTCGATCTTCACCTTCGGCAAAAAGTCCACAACATACTCAGATCCACGATATAACTCTGTGTGGCCTTTTTGCCGACCAAAGCCTTTTACCTCGGTCACGGTCACACCGGTTACGCCCACCTCAGACAAACTTTCACGCACATCGTCCAGCTTGAATGGTTTGATAATTGCTACAACCAGTTTCATGATTTTATCCTCCTAGGAGTTGGCGGGCCCGCCGCGAGGAAGGCCCGCTAACCGTTTCTTACTTTCGACTTAAGCCGTCTTAGAAGCCTTTGCTCCATGCAACTGATACGGTCGCATTGTCGCCATTGGGATTAAGCGCTTCATCGATGGTATCCAGATTCAGTGAAAAATCACCGAGGTCACCCATGCCCTTGCCCAAAGACAGATTCACGTGTGTGTAACCGTCTGCGTCAGCTGCATCTGGATCAGTAGAACCGATGGTGCCGCTCAGAGTCATGCCGTCCATTACGTCCACACCAGCGCTGATGTAGTAGTAGAGGTCGCCTTCCAGCGTATCGTCATCGGCTGCTACAACACTTGCCAAGCCAACGGTGACCATACCCATGCTTGCACTGACCGCAATCTCTGTAAAATTCCCATCCTGACTGGTTGGGTAGGTGTAGAAAATCACGCCCGCGTCATAGCCAACGCCATTCATTTCACCGGAAATACCACCGTACAGGTCAGTTTCATAACCCACAGTTT
>DTRM01000137.1:0-5846 GCA_012965975.1 Chromatiaceae bacterium
TTAAACAGGATGGTTCCGACCGAGGTGTAGAAGTCGGTTTCGACCGGTGGTGTGGCCACGGCATCAATCAGGAATACGTCTTTATCGGGCAGGTTGAACTTCACCATGTCGTCCCAAATTCGACCCAGTTCATCCACCCAGTTGCTGCCGTTGAAGCGCACGATAATGCCCGTATCTCGCTGAACATCACCATTGATGGCCGCGGTTGGAAGCGGCAGTCCGCCGGGGGCCCGATTGTTGGGCAGCGGATTGCCCAATGCATCGGTTCCACCGGAGAAAGAGCATGAGCCCTGAACCGTCTGGTCGCTTTTGTTGGAATCGGTGCAAACCAGTTGTTGGTGGATAGCGGTGCTCTGGTTGCCGGTATGAAAGCCAGCGGCATAAACGCCGCTACCGTCCGGTGTGACCGCCAACGCCCGGGGCGTGTCGGTAAACAACTGAACGATTGTCAGTGGTGTGCCTTCCAGCGTGTTGTCCAGATTGTCGGCTTCAAATACCCAGACATCGGCACGTTCAACGCCTGGTGTTGTGAGTTGTGGGTCGTTCGCACGATTCTGACCGCGATGCGCGGTGGTGATGAAGGCGCGATCGTGATTGGTTCCAGCAAATACGATGTCACGAGGTTCATCACCCACCAACAGCGTGCGCACCACCCTCGGCGGAGTGGTGGTCAGATCGATAATGCTGATGGAATCAGACAAGTGATTGACGACCCATGCCTCGGTATCGTCCCGCAGTGCGATCGCGACCGGTTCCATGCCGACCGGGATGGAGGCGATGGGTGTCATGCCGGTTGGCGTGACATCGAATACTTCGATCTGATTGTCGGGTGTGTTGACCGCGTAGAGGTAGTCGCCGCCGGATGATAGGGCTAACGGTCGAACGTGACCGCTTTCAAAGGCAACGAATGAATCAGCATGGCACAGATTCGAAACGATCAACGCCGGGAAGATGAAAATCAAAAATGATTGATACCGATTGTGCATTGTCAGGTTCCTGATGGGTCTCGGGGGCCGATGTATAGATCAAGCAAGATTTATGCCGCAGGATATAAGGATGGCGGCGAAGGGTAAACTGATCGAGGTTATTTAAGGAATACCCAGCCGAAATCGAAATGAGCATCTCTAGCGAAAATCGCCGTCATTCGGGCGTAGACGGCAATCTAGCGGCCATCAATAGTGGCTACGGATTCTGGATTCCGGTCTGCACCGAAATGACGGCCGAAATGGATTGGCGTGTGGTGTGGGGCGCAAAAATCAGATTATTGGCTGAAAGTGTAAGAAAACCTGACAATCCGTGATGGCCGCGCCACGCCCGCAATCCCAAATAGATACTCAGATCGTTAGAACTTGTAATAGGCCTTGTTCAGATAATGGGCGATATCATCAGCATCTTCATCAAAGAGTTTGAGTCCTAGATTGGCGTCACAGCGGCGTACTTGAGCACCAAGGGCCTCAGTCGAGGTCACCCGACGATTGGGGCGGGTATACATTTCGGAACCGTGACATGTGATGCAATGCTCTTCGAGCAGGGCCTTGCCACGACTAAATTGTTCATCACCACCACCCGCGGTAGCGGTGACGGAAAACAATAAAGCCGTCATCAATGTGAAATAGCCAGTAAGTTTTTTGCTTGGCATGATGTCTGGTCCTTGTCTTAGGTTATAGCCGACAGTTTGCTGTTCAAATGTGCGATCCTGACCGGTGCGGGTGGGTGCGAATCGTGAAACGCGGAATACAACGGATCCGGAGTCAGTGTACTCGCATTCTCTTTGTACATCTTGACCAAGGCCTTAATCAAGTCGGCGGCATCGGTTTGTTCGGCGGCATAGTCATCCGCTTCAAATTCATGTTTGCGTGATACAGCTGACGAGATCGGAGACAGAAAGGTCATGAACACGGGTAGTACCAGCATGAATAACAACAGAGCCATATAGTGTGAGGGCTGCGATACGCCGAGCGCGGTATAAAACCAATCCTGATCCGCGAGCCAGCCAAGTAGAGCTAGGCCGCAAAGGCTTAGTAGTATTGTGGTGAGGAGTCGCTTGGTCACATGCTTGCGACGAAAATGACCGAGTTCATGCGCCAGCACGGCTTCGATCTCATCACCGCTGAGTTGTTCCAGTAGTGTGTCGAAAAACACGATGCGTTTGTTATCACCCAACCCGGTAAAGTAAGCATTGCCGTGTCCTGATCGGCGTGAGCCATCCATGACAAAAATACCATTGGAGGCGAAGCCACAGCGACTCATCAGGCGTTCGATACGGGATTTTAGTTCGGCATCATCAAGTGGTGTGAATTTGTTGAATAAGGGCGCGATGACGGTGGGATAGGCCCAGGTCATGAACAGCATGAACGCCGTCCACACTGCCCACAAGGCAACCCACCAATAGGTTCCGGCGCCCGCCATCAGCGCCAGTGCGGCCCATACCAGTGCGGAAACGATCACGACGGACAAGGCTGTCTGCATAAACAGATCAATAATGAACTGGCGCACGCTCGAGCGGTTGAAGCCGAAGCGTTCCTCCAATACGAAAGTGCTGTAGAGCGAAAACGGCAGGTCGATGATGCCGCTGATCAGTAGCATGCTGAGGATTAACCCAATGCCTGTCGGGGTGACGCCCAGTTCTTGTGCCCGCCACAGACCGTCAAGCCACTCGAGCCCACCGCCGAAGGTCCACCACAACAGCACGACAACCCCCACCAGACCTTCAAATCCGCCAAAACGGACCTTGGCAACGGTGTAGTCAGCTGCCTTCTGATGCTCATCCAGAGTAATGTTGTCGCGAAACTCCGCAGGGACTTCGGCGCGATGATGCGTTACTGAAGCCAGATGACGGCGACTCAGCCACCATTGCAGCACGGTGCCGGCAAACAAGGCGGCAAGAAAGACTATTGCAAAACTGTGCATGTTAAATAAACTGATACCCTGTATTTCAACGTTCAACGATTCAGTGAGCCATTCCATGTCGCAAGACCCCAACAACCTGATCTGGATAGATCTGGAAATGACCGGCCTCGAGCCACAAACCGATGTAATCATCGAGGTTGCTACTATTATAACGGATCAGCAGCTCAACATCCTCGAAGAAGGGCCGACCTTGGCGGTGCATCAGAGCGATGCGATTATCGGCGGGATGGATGAATGGAATCAAAGTCATCACGGCGGTTCCGGGCTGATTGGTCGGGTCAAGGCCAGCAAGGATAATGAGGCAGTGGTTGAGGCGCAGACCATCGCCTTTCTCGAAAAGCATGTGCCCAAGGGCAAGTCCCCGATGTGTGGCAATTCAATCTGTCAGGATCGACGTTTTCTGGCGCGCCTGATGCCGACGTTGGAGGCCTACTTCCATTACCGCAATCTCGATGTCAGCACGCTGAAAGAACTCACCCAGCGCTGGGCACCGGATGTCGCCAAAGGTCATGTGAAAAACACGACCCATCAGGCGATGCAGGACATTCGTGATTCGATTGATGAGATGAAGTACTACCGTGAGCATGTGTTGAAGATCTGATCGAACTGGTTTTTCAGCTATTCTTACAGTGAGAGGTAGCCGCATCAAGCGTTACATACAATCAAAAATTGACGACCCTGCATCGTGCGGTTTCTTTTTGACACCCACAGTTTTAGATGTCAAGTAGATCCGCCACCTTTCTCATGCCGAGAAAGGGCCCACTCCACGTGCTCCCTCACTAATTCCGATGGATCTTTCCTGCGTTTTTGCAGTGCGGATATGACCTCGATCGTTGCTTGTGCATTACCCAATGCGACAGCAATGTTACGCAGCCAGCATTTATAGCCGATCCGTCGTATTGCAGACCCTTCAGTGTTATGTAGAAACTCGTTTTCACTCCATTCGAACACACGGATTAATTCTGTGGTGTCCAGATTTTTGCGTGGCCGAAAATCCGGCTCACTGGAACTGTCGGCAAAGCGGTTCCACGGGCAGACCATCTGGCAGTCGTCACAACCATAGATCCGGTTGCCTATTAGTGGACGAAACTCTACCGGGATCGCTCCGCGCAGCTCGATCGTTAAATAGGATATGCAGCGTCTGGCATCGAGTTCATACGGGGCGACAATCGCGCGGGTGGGGCAGACATCAATGCACGCGGTGCAGTTGCCGCAGTGTTCGTCGGCGGGTTGATCCATCGGCAGTGGTAAGTCGGTGTACAACTCACCAAGAAAAAACCACGAACCTGCCGTGGAGTTGATTAGATTGGTGTGTTTGCCGATCCAACCGAGTCCGGCTTTGGCGGCGATGGGTTTTTCCATCACCGGCGCGCTGTCGACAAAGGCACGATAACCGAATTCGCCAACTATCGATTCTATTTTGGCCGCCAGTTTCTGTAAGCGGTTACGCATCAGTTTGTGATAGTCGCGTCCCAGAGCGTAGCGTGACACGTAGGCGCGCACCGGGTCTTCCAATATGGCATCAAGCGACTCGTCTTTATCGGGGAGATAATCCATTCGAACTGAAATGATGCGTTGTGTCCCTGCCACCAGTTGTTCGGGACGCGAGCGCTTGGATCCGTGGCGCGCCATGTATTCCATGTCACCATGTCGATCCAGCCCGATCCAGTTCAGCAGGTGTGCCTCCGCCTCGTCGAGCTGAGTATCAGTAATGCCGACCTGCTGAAAACCCAGTTCCTGACCCCAGCGACGAATCTCGCGGGCAAGTTGGGTATAGTCGATCGTGGTGGTGGCCTCATCACTCATGCGTTTACCCTACAAACACTGGGGCCAGAATGGTAGGGTAAACGGAATATTCCTGACCTGTAAGCTGACCGTGCATCGAACCATTCCGGACACTGAGCAATTGCCACTGGCGCTGTATCGCGCTGAGCAGGTGCGCCTGTTTGATCGTATTGCGATTGAAGAGTGTGGGCTAGATGGCGCGGCGTTAATGCAGACGGCGGGCGAGGCGGTATTTGCGGCGATGCTCGGCCGTTGGCCTGCGTTGCAGCATATCACCGTATTGTGCGGTACCGGCAATAACGCAGGTGATGGTTTTGTGATTGCCCAACTGGCGCGGGCAGCAGATATCGAGGTCACGGTGCTGCAATTGGGCGATGCCAGTCGTCTTCAGGGCGATGCCAAAGTCTATGCGGATCAGGTCAGGGATCTGACCGAGGACTTCGCGGGTGATCTGCCGCGTCGTACCGATCTGATTATTGATGCATTGCTGGGGACGGGTCTGGAGCGTGATGTCGAGGGATCGTGGGCGGTTGCGATTGAGGCAATGAATGCACGCGCCGCGCCAACGGTCAGTGTGGATATCCCGTCCGGTTTGTCATCTGATCGCGGCGCGATTCTGGGTGTGGCCGTACGTGCGCAACTGACAGTGACGTTTATTGGCCTCAAACAGGGTTTGTTTACCGGGCAAGGCCCCGCGTGCAGTGGCGACATCGTGTTCAACGGATTGTCGGTCCCGGCCAAGGTGTACGCGCGCAGTATTTTGTCTGCACGTCGTTTGGATTACGGCAAGATAATCCCGTTATTGTCTCCGCGTTCGCGGGTTTCGCATAAAGGTATGTTTGGCCACGTACTGGTGGTGGGGGGTGATCATGGTTTCGCGGGTGCCGCGCGACTGGCCGCGGAGGCCGCGTTGCGTTGTGGCGCCGGTCTGGTAAGTGTCGCCACGCGTGAGTCTCACATCTCGGCATTGGTCTCCGCACGACCTGAACTGATGGTCCATGCGGTCGAAGATGTTGCACTGCTGGACGCCTTGTTGCATCGAGCCAGTGTGGTGGTGATTGGTCCTGGTCTGGGTCGAGAGACTTGGGGGCAACAGATGCTTGGTTGTGTGCTTGATAGCGGTAAGCCTCTGGTGGTAGATGCGGATGCGC